>CAYQLG010000263.1:0-1556 GCA_964418235.1 uncultured Planctomycetales bacterium | reverse complement strand
ACGCGCGCCTTCGCCGGCCGCGCCCGCGGCCGGCGCCGAAGTAGCCTCGACATTTTCCGTCGCGCGGCTGCGTCCCATCGCGGCCAGCTCGCCGCGCTGCTCGGCCGCGCGGGCCTTCCAGAGCGTGAACTCTGCCGCCGGTTGGACGGTAAACGCTTCGATTTCATCAAAGACGGCGAATTGTCCGGGTCGCGGCGCATGGTAGAGCAGCGCGCTTAGCCCCGGTTCGTTGGAGCGGGCCACGCCGCCGGCTTCGCCCCACAGCGCGTCGAGGATGCGCCCGCCGAGATAGATGGCCACTACCGCGATGAACGCCAGGAGCAGGCGCGTCGGATTGAGCGCCAGCCCCGGCGTGCGAGCCAGCTTCAGAAACGGCAGCACGTCGCTCCAGACAATCCGTCGTATTTCGGTCGTGTTTTCAGCCATTCAAAACTCCGCATCTGCAAACCTGTTCGGAGGGGTGGACGGCTTCGCCGCGCCAGCCGCGCCTCGCGAACCGCTGGCTTTTCAAAACGCTATTCAAGCCGCGCACCAACCGCCAGTGTGGGCCGAATTATAGGGCAAGCCGACCGATCGCAAGGGGGGTGAGCCCGAGGTGAAGCTGGCCGCGCGATCCTCACGCGGAGGCGGGCAGAGCTAGCCGCCGCGCTGATGATAAAAAGCGCTGCGCTGCGGCCGTGCGGCCGCGTCGCAGACCGCGCTTATTGTCCGGCCTCGCGCAAGACGGCGTCGGTCACGAAGAGCGGCACGTCATTGGCGACGCCCAGCGCGATCGCGTCGGATGGCCGGCTGTCGATCTCGACCACGTCGCCGGCCCGCCGAATGACCAGCTTGGCAAAGAACGTGTGCTCTTGCAGGTCGTTGATGACGATTTTTTCCAACTCAGCGCCGAGCGCCTCCAACACGTTGGAAAGCAGGTCATGCGTCATGGGGCGTTGCGGGCGGTGTCCTTTGACGCGCCGGTCGATCGCAAGCGCCTCGGACAGGCCGATCACGATGTGCAGGTGGCGATTGCCGGTGCGCTCGCGCAACACGATGACCTGATGCTCATGCGTCTCGGAGATTCGAATCTGGGCCAGCTCCATCCGCACATCCATAGCCACCTCGTCAATCCCAGTGCCGCCGCGCCGGGCGCCGCCGGCCCAGCTCGATTCGAGCCACTCGAATCCGGACCGGCATGCCGAGCGGTCAAGACCTGCGCGGGCGGCGCGCTGGCCGCTGATTATCCTAGAGCGACACGTCGTCCGGGTCGAACCATCTGTGGCTTCGACTCACGCCGCGCAGCCGCAACGCTCAAGATCTGCGCGCGGCCGGACCGTGGCGTCTATTGCGCTGCGGCTACGCAGCACGCGGAACCTTCACAGAATCAATCGGAGCATCGCGATGAAGGTAACGGCATGTAAGCTGCGCCGATTTACGCGGCATGTGCTTGGCGAGAAAAAGCCCCCGATGACGGCCCAATGTGGGCGAAGACATACGATCAAGAGCGGGTGATGGGATTCGAACCCACGACATTCACGTTGGCAACGTGACGCTCTACCACTGAGCTACACCCG
>CAYQLG010000262.1:0-1576 GCA_964418235.1 uncultured Planctomycetales bacterium | reverse complement strand
AGAAAGCGAGAATCCGAGCCGGCAAAAAGTTCACGAGCTCTCCGGCCCGTGCGGCCCTCAGCCAACGGCCGCGGGGTTGCACGCCGCAGTCTGAAGAATCTGCGCTGAGCAGCCGTTGATTCAAGCCTGACAGAGCACAAGGTTGACAGCATTCCAGCCGCGCCGCTTTGCCCGACTTCACCGCGATAGCGTCTGGCTGCTACCTTCCCAGCAAGAGCAGCATGAGCGCATTCTGCGCATGCATGCGGTTTTCGGCCTGATCAAAGATCGCCGACCCGGGCGAGCGCGCGGCGGCGTAATCGATCTCTTCGCCATAATGCGCCGGCAGGCAATGCAGCACGATCACATCGGGCCGCGCGTGACGCAACAGTCCGAGATTGATCTGAAAATCGCGGAACTTCTCGCGCCGGGCGGCGGCTTCGGCCTCCTGCCCCATCGACGCCCACACGTCGGTATAGAGCATATCGGCGTCACGCGCCCCGGCGGCCGGGTCGTTGACGACGCGAATTTCCGCTCCGCTTGCCCGGCCGATCTGCTGGGCCTGCTGCAGAATGGCGCTGGTTGGCTCAAAGCCCGGCGGCGTGGCGACCGTGAAGTGCATGCCGACGCGGGCGGCGCCGAGCATCAGCGAGTGGGCCACGTTGTTGCCGTCGCCGATGAACGCGCCGCGCAACCCGCTGAGCCGTCCTTTGCGCTCCAATACGGTTTGCAGGTCCGCGAGAATCTGGCACGGATGCTCGGTGTCGCTCAGGCCGTTGATCACCGGTACGGTCGCATGTCGGGCCAGATCGACGACGATGTTGTGGCCGAAGACACGGGCCATCAGGATGTCGACGTAACGCGACAGCACGAGCGCGATGTCCTCGGTTGTTTCGCGCTCGCCGAGCTTGATGTCGGTCGGGGCGAGATAGATGGCATGCCCGCCGAGCAGCGTCATGCCGGTCTCAAATGAGACGCGCGTGCGCAGCGACGGCTTCTGGAAAATCATGCCGAGCGTCTTGCCGGCGAGCGGGGCTTGCCGATGCAGGCCGGCGCGGTCTTTCTTGATGGCGATGGCCCGTTGCAGGACGGCTTCGATCTCCGCCGCCGAAAAATCCGCGATCGAAACCAGGCTGCGGCCGCGTAGCGATTCCATGACACCGGCTCCTTTCTCGTGAAACCTGTGACAGTGTACAGCGCGCGATCCGTGGGGCGAGCAGCCGCAAACCGAGCCGCGCCCGCAAGCCGAACCGCGCCCGTGAGGAAGCGATTCGGGTCGATACGCGCCGGATCAACCCAATCGAAACGACTCGACACTGACGTGCCCGCCGAGCGGTTTCGATTGACCCGCGGCGTCAAGCCAGTCTTGAGCAAGCCGAGCATCGCGCATTGAGTCTTCCGCTTCGTCGCTTCGTCGCATCGTCGCTTCGTCGCTTCGTTGCTATTCCAGGCCGTTGCAGAATCGAATCGCTCCCTCACGGTCGCGGTTCGGTTTGCGCTGGCCTGAGCCGAGCCGCGCCCTCAAGCCGAGCCGCGCCCGTCAGGAAGCGGTCTTCCGAGCCGAACCGCGCCCGTGAGGAAGCGATTCGGGTCGATA
>CAYQLG010000261.1:0-1603 GCA_964418235.1 uncultured Planctomycetales bacterium | reverse complement strand
GCGAGAATCCGAGCCGGCAAAAAGTTCACGAGCTCTCCGGCCCGTGCGTCCCACACCAAGCAGAGGCATTATTTCACGCCGTGAGGCCGGAGCGTGATTCCACTTGATCCCAACGTTCAAGCTTGACGGAAAACTGGTCCAGCCAGGCGCGCAGCCGATTGGGTGGCGCTGACTTCCTGCCGAATGCAGGCGGCCGAATCCGCACGTCTCTTCTTGCATTGTTTGCCGGCTCGCGCTGCGGCGGTTTGACCTATCATGTACGTTTGTGGCCGCATCCGATGCCAACCGCCGTCGCCGTGTATCGCTGGTGACCGCATTGCGCAGTCTGGGAATTTCGAGTGAACCCGTGCTCGCCGCGCTGGAGCGCGTGCCGCGCGAGCGCTTCCTGCCGGAGCGCCTGGCCGAGCGCGCCTATGAAGACGCGGCGCTTCCCATCGATTGCGGCCAGACCATCTCGCAACCCTACATGGTCGCGCGCATGACCGAACTGCTTGAGCTTTCGCCGCGGACCACGGTGCTCGAGATCGGCACGGGCAGCGGCTATCAGACCGCCGTGCTGGCCCGGCTCGCAGCGCGTGTCTTTACGATCGAGTGGCACATGCGCCTCTTGACCGAAGCCGCCGAGCGGCTGCGCGAATTAGATTGCCGCAATGTGACCTATCGCTGCGGCGACGGCTCAGTGGGGTGGCCTGAACATGCCCCGTTCGACGCGATGCTGGTGACGGCGGGGGCGCCCGACGTGCCGGCGGCGCTGACGCGGCAACTAGCAGACGGCGGCCGGCTGGTCGCGCCGGTCGGCCCGCTCGACGATCAGGTGCTTGTTCGCGTCGTGCGGCGCGGCGACACCCTCACGCGCACCGAAATCCTGCGCTGCCGGTTTGTGAAGCTGCTCGGGGCGGAGGGGTGGAATGACGATCGCCGCGCATTTTGAATAGCAAGCTCTCAGCGCCCGACGAGCGATGACGATACGCACCGGGGTCACTTTGCGCCGATGAGACAATCGCGCGCGGCGGCCTGCACGGGCGTTACCATGTCTGTCAGTGCCGTTGTCTGAGATCTGATTTCGTCGCCGATGAAGGAGCGCCGTATGTCCGTCCGCCTGGCCGCGTTTCGTGAATTTCGGGAGAAAATGAACCGCCGCATCCTCGATCAGGATCATGTCGGCGTGAATCGCTTCTTCACGCTCGACACCAAAGCGTATGAAGACGGCGCGCTCGACGTCCGCACCAAGGAATTCTGCGGCCTCGTCGGCAGCCTGGTGCTGCGCTGCGACGATTGCATTGCCTACCACGTCATACGCTGCAAAGAGATCGGCGCGACCGACGCCGAAATCTGGGACGCGCTCAACGTGGGCCTTGTGATCGGCGGCTCCATCGTCATTCCACACCTGCGCCGGGCCGTAGCGCTGCTTGACGAGTTGAACGCGGAAGCCGCCGCGGGCAGCGCCCCCACGACCGGCGCGGCGCAGAATTAGAGCGTTTTCAAAATGGGCCAGTCGCATCTAGCAGAGCCGCGACCGTACGGAAGCGGAGATTCACAAAAATCTAACTACTGCTTCGTCACACTTGAATTTGCGGGTTCGAAACGAGGGTAGCATGGGCCT
>CAYQLG010000260.1:0-1649 GCA_964418235.1 uncultured Planctomycetales bacterium | reverse complement strand
TCAGTTGGTAGAGCAGCTGACTCTTAATCAGCGGGTCCTAGGTTCGAGCCCTAGTCGAGGCAATCATTCGCCGTCCTGATTTTCGATGATGGCGTGGCCGCCCAGTACGCTTACGCACCGCTCCATGCCAGCGTCATGAGGGCGCGCCGACGACATCTGTCGCAGCGCGCCCTCGGACGATCAATTCGGCTGTCGTGAGCCGGCAACGGTCAAGGCGTCTGTTACTGTTCCTCCGCACCGCGATAGCGCTGCGGATCGATCAGTGCCGCATCGATCATGACCGGCCCCAGCTCGATCTCAATCCGTCCGCCGGGGCCGGCGACGTGCAGCAGCTCCGCCCGCCGCACGGTCTTGCTGTCGGCATCGTAGTACACCCGCAACTCCAGACCGGCGCTGAGCTCATCCAGTTGCGATACCCACGCATAGGCCGAAGTATCGAAGGGCAGCGGCAGCCCCTTCACGCGAAACGCCGTTCGCGAGCCGGACTTCATCGTCACAGCGACGCTCTTCGCATGTTGGCGCAGGTGATCGTGAAGCGCTTCGGCGGATTGCAGCGGCAGTTGCAGAGCCGCCGGCGCATCGGCGGGCATGGAATTGAACGTCTGGATCGACGGCCAGAGGCCCGCCTGCGTCAGCTCTTTCGGCAACTCGCCCCATGTCATCTCGGTGATGTGCCGTGCGCGAGCGTCGTAGGTCAGCGAAATTTCAAAATCGCGCAGGAATGAATCAAGATCGGGCAAAGGGACTGCGTGCGGCAGTTGAGCCAGCGCGCGGCTGCGCGCCAGGTTCGGCACACGCAAGATCCACGCGCCGCGATCCGGGCCGCGTTCGACCTGCGCGTCGGGGCAATCCTCGCGCAGCGCCGCGAGCAGGCGCTCCGCCCCCGCCGGCGAGGCAAGCTGCATGAGAAAAACATTCAACGCGCGGACATACTCGCGCTGTACCAGCGGAAATTGATAGTCCACTGAGCTGCCGCCGCCATGAAAGGTCAACTTGATCGGCATGCCGCCGAACTCTCCGAGCAGGTTCCACATCAACTCATCGACCTGCGGCTTTTCGACGAAATATGACGTAGGAGTCACACGCCGCTTGGCGGCTGGAGCGCTCGGATTGTTGATCCGCTCGCCATTAACGGCCACCGCGGCGTCCGTGGCCGAGCCGCCGTTGCCGCGGCAGTAGCGCCAGGCCGCGTCGGGCGTCTGGCAGACGACCGAGACGCCGTCGATGTCCTCCCACTCTGGGTTGCCGGCGATCAGCTTCACGTGCAGCTCGGAAAAGAGCGCATCGGTCTGGGCGTCGGGAACGGGGCTGAGTTGGTTGATCAGAATCCGCCCATCGATTCGCACCGAACCGAGGTCGATATCGCGCAAGTTCATCGTCAGGCCTTGTGCGATCGCCCGCTGAAACTCGGACAGCAAGGTCTGCGCCGACACCGACGGCGCCGGCAGCGCGAGCCAGAAAAAAGCGACCAACGTGGCGGCCAGACCGGAACTGAGCCAAGCCCAGGCATAGTTGCGCCGCAACTGCAATGCTCCTGGTTTTGTTTGGGGTTGATTGAGAGCGCTCGCCGCCTCAGCGGCTGTCCCGCCGCGCCAGCGGGCGCGGCGCGCCGCATCCGGGGGCGCCGGCAGCGGAACCGCGGCGCCGAT
>CAYQLG010000259.1:0-1651 GCA_964418235.1 uncultured Planctomycetales bacterium | reverse complement strand
CGGCGCCGTCGCCGCGCGCAAATCGGTCAGGGCCGTGCCGGCGGCGGCGGGCGCGCCGCCGCCGGCGACCAGCGCTTGTGAGCGATTGATCGAGCCGCGCGTGGCGACGCTGCCGGCGGAGCTGAGGTCGCCATCGATCGCGACGCGCGTCGTGGCCCGCGCGATGGTCTGCGTGCCGAGCGGGACGGTCAGACTGTTGAGAATCGTGGGCGTGATCGAGAAGTTTTCGTCGACGCCGAAGCCCTGCAGGTAGTGTCCATCCTGTGTGACCAGCTCATTGCGTGAGTTCAGCGTGAACGCGCCGTCGCGCGTGAAGACCTGCCGCCCGCCGGAGGTGCGCAGGACGAAATAGCCGGAGCCTTCGATGGCAAGGTCGGTGTTGAGGCCGGTGGTCTCGATCGAGCCGAAGCCATCGTCGCGCTGCGTCGTGCCGACCACGACGCCCTTGCCATACTGCAGCGGGTTGACGCCGCCGCTGGTGTCGCTGGGCGGCGTGCCGGTGGTCAGGGTTTCGTAAAACTGCGTCTGGAAAAGCGTGCGCGAGGACTTGAAGGCGTTGGTGTTGACGTTGGCGACGTTGTTGCCGATCGTGTCGATCCGCGCCTGATGCGCGTTGAGGCCGCTGAGGCCGGAATACATGGCGGTCGTCAGACCCATCGCATTCTCCCATCTTCAGAAGCGCCGTGAATCAGCCCTTGCAGGGCGTGCGTCACGCCGTCGGCCACAGAGGGCCGACGCTACAGCTTCGCTCCGGTTTCCGTTCTTGATTTCGCTCTTCGGTCTTCGCACTTCGCACTATTTCAACGCGCTACTTCTTCACCAGCGCCGTCAGCAGCGACGGATCATCCGCCGGTGCGACATGCGTGACGTCGGTCGCGCGGATGCTCTGACCGTTGTCGAGTTCGAGCACGGCGCCGGCCGGCTCTTCGAAACGCACGCCGGTCACGACGCCGCTGACGTCTTGCGTGGCGCCATCGGCGCCGCGCAGCGTGGCTTTTACGAGCTTGCCGATCATGTCGGTTGTCCCGGCGAGGCGCTGTTGCTTGGCCAGGCTGTCGAGTGTGTCGGTCAGGTTCTTCGACAACTCGATCCCGCGGATTTGCGAGACCTGTGTGATCATGTCAGAGGTCTTGTTCGGCTCGAGCGGATCCTGCTGTTGCAGCTCCGCGACGAGCAGACGGAAGAAATCCTCGCTCGACAGGCTCTTGACGCCCTGTTCACGCTGCGCGGGGGCGGCGGTCGGGCTGACGCCGGCGGCGCCGGGGGTAAGCGTTGCGGTGGTCATGCCGAAACTCCTTCATCGTTGTGAACGCACGACGCGCGGCCATCTGCCGCAAGCGCGTCGGTTTTGTCCAAAGGTTGGTTGCACATGCGCAACTCAGCGCGCGGCGCTGGGCTGTCACTGCGCGCCGCGGCCTCCGTGCCGAGCGCGCTGTCGCTCTTCTGCGGCGCTTCCGTGCGCCGCCGTCGATTCAATTCATGCCCACACATTCACGCCGCGCCATGTGCCCGCCGCGTCCGCGCCGGGAAGGCGCACGTCGCGCCACTCCACCGAGGGCGGGCCGCGTTCTGCGCCGGCATCAATCACACCGCCGCCACGCGAGCGCGTGCCTGTCGAGCCGTCGCGGGCATCCGCGGTGCGCTCGTCGTG
>CAYQLG010000258.1:0-1655 GCA_964418235.1 uncultured Planctomycetales bacterium | reverse complement strand
CTCATGCCGTGACGTCGGAGCTCTTTTCCGCTTCATCCGAAAATTCAAGTTTGACCAAGCACCACTCCCTTTCGGTTGTGGCTCTGCAAAAACGCTCCGCCTGCACTCGCGCCAATTCGCGTTGAAACTCCCCACCGCCCGCTATGGGCGCGGCACGCGAATGCCCAGACGCTTCATCCGAAAGCGCAGCGTCGATGGATTGAGGCCCAGAATCTGCGCCGCGCCGCGCGGGCCATCAACAATGCCGTTGGTCGCGGCCAACACTCTCCGAATGTGCTCGGCCTGCAGCGCGTCGAGCGTGCTCAGCGCCGGCGGCGCGCCGCTGTCGCCTGCACGTTCGCCCCCCGCTTGGCCGGTCAGCCCTGGGTTGACGCCGCTCGGTTCGGCCTCGCCCGAATCGCCCGGATAGCGCTCAGCGCGGCCGCTCGCCGCAGCGACCGGCGCGGCGGTCGCGGCGGCAGTCAGTCCGGCGCTTGACGCACTGCTGTGCAAGGCGCCCAGCGACGTGGACTGAACAGCGCCCGACGTGCTCGCTGCGCTGCGCCCGGATCCGTCCGTTATTTCGGGCGCGATCAGCAAGACCGGCCCGTCGCACAAAATCATGGCGCGCTCGATCACGTGGCGTAACTCGCGAATGTTGCCCGGCCAGCGTCGCGCAACCAGTTCCTGCATGCAGGCCGGTTCGACCTGCTCGATGCGCTTGCCCATGCGACGGTTGAATTGGCCGATGAAATACTGCACGAGCGGCGGTATGTCCGCGGGCCGCTCGGCCAGCGTGGGCACATGCAGCGGAAAGACGTTCAGTCGATAGTAAAGATCACGCCGGAAGCGGCCGGCCTCCGCTTCCTGCAGCAGGGCGCGGTTGGTCGCGGCGATGATGCGCGCGTTGGACGTCAGCGTCTTGGTTCCGCCGACGCGCTCAAACGTGCCATCCTGCAGCACGCGCAACAATTTGGCCTGCACCGAGAGCGGCAGCTCGCCGATCTCATCGAGGAAGAGCGTCCCGTCGTTGGCCAGCTCGAACCGACCGATGCGCCGCTCGACCGCCGATGTGAACGCGCCGCGCTCGTGCCCAAACAGCTCGCTTTCGACCATCCCTTCCGGAATCGCGGCGCAATTGAGTTTCACCATCGGCTGGGCGGCCCGGCGGCCGGCGGCGTGGATCGCGCGCGCGACCAGCTCCTTGCCGACGCCCGTTTCGCCCGTAATCAGCACGGTCGTCTCTTGCGGCGCGACGCGCCGAATGTCGGCGACGACGCGCTGCATCGCCGGCGATGAGCCGATCATCTCGGCGATGTCGTGCTCACTCTGGATTTCCTCGCGCAGATAGACATTCTGCTGGCGCATCTGCTCGCTGAGGCGCGAGAGCTGCTCATGCTGGATGGCGTTGTCAATCGCCAGCGCAAGTTGCAACGCGATGTTGTCGTAGAGCCAGATGTCGATCTTGAGCGCCGGGTGCGGATTGGTCCAGCCGATCAGCAGCGCCCCCAGGCTCTGGCCGCGCGCACGCAGCGGCAGCGCCGCATAGCGCCGCACACCGGCGGCCAGCAGGTCCGCATCTTCGATGAAGCGCGGATGGCGCTGCAGGTCGGGTGATTGATACAGCTCGCGATGCTGCCGCACCCAGGCGATCACGCTGTTTTCGAGCGAGCGCT
>CAYQLG010000257.1:0-1689 GCA_964418235.1 uncultured Planctomycetales bacterium | reverse complement strand
CGACGTGATGCGCTCTTGCAACTCGCCCATTTCCGTCGCGAGCGTCGGCTGATAGCCGACCGCCGACGGCATGCGTCCCAGCAGCGCCGACACTTCGGAACCGGCCTGTGAGAAGCGGAAGATGTTATCGACGAAGAGCAGCGTGTCTTTGCCCGATTGATCGCGGAAATACTCGGCCATCGTCAGCGCCGTCAGCGCCGCCCGCAGACGCGCGCCCGGCGGCTCGTTCATCTGGCCGAAAACCATCGCCGTCTGGTCGATGACGCTCTTGCCGGTCGAGCCGATCTTAGCGTGCTGCATTTCGAGCCAGAGATCGTTGCCCTCGCGCGTGCGCTCGCCAACGCCGGCGAAGACGGAATAACCGCCGTGCTGTGTGGCGATACGAGCGATCAACTCCTGAATGACGACGGTTTTGCCCAGACCCGCGCCGCCGAAGAGGCCGATCTTGCCGCCGCGGACGAAGGGCACGAGCAAGTCGATGATCTTGATGCCGGTCTCAAATTGCTCGGTCTTGGGGGTGAGGTCGGCGAAGTCCGGCGGCATCTGGTGGATCGGGCGATACTCCTTGGCCTTGACCTCGCCACGGCCATCGACGGGCGTGCCGACCAGGTTGAAGACGCGTCCAAGGGTCGCCTCGCCGACGGGCACGGTGATCGCAGCGCCGGTGTCGAGAATCGGCGCGCCACGGGTCAGACCGTCGGTGCTGCCGAGCGCGACCGCGCGGACGCGCCCGCCGCCGAGATGCTGCGCGACCTCGCACCAGAGGGTCTCATCGACGGGTCCGGCGCCGAAGTCGCGACGGACCTGGACCTTGAGGGCGTTATAGATCTTCGGCAGCCGGGCCGCATCGAACTCGGCGTCGAGGGTGGAACCGATGACCTGGGTGACTTTTCCGAAATTTTCAGCAACAGCGACCATAGAAAGCTCCGCGTTAACGAAGTAGCGAGTAGCGAGTTAAGAGTAGCGAGTTAATTCCCACACATCTCATTTCGGCTCCCGCGCAGTCTTCACAATTCGTACCAGTATCTTCACGACCTCTTCTGTTTCCTGAATCAACGGGATGAGCAACTGTCGCGAAAGCAAGCCGCTATCAGCTATAAGGCGTAGCCAATAAAGCGTCTCCCGTGCTTCGGACCGTGCAATGTTCATTCGACGAACAAACTCAGCTTTCGAGTGCGAGCCTTGTGCCTCTTCGACATTCGCGCCAATACTGGTGCCGCTGCGCGCGATTTGCTTGGCAATCACTTGTGATGCATTGTCGCGCCCGAGCGCGCGAACAACCCGAATCACGCGCAGAGCCAACTGATAGGTCCGCGCCTGAATATTCGGTTTGTCGCCGCTGATGGCCATTTTCTAGCTTTTTCCTAATGTTTGTCCTGAGTCTTCCATTCACAACTTGCAACTCGCAACTCGCTACTCGCTACTCGACATTCGCTATTTCACCGCCTCCGCCCCGCCCACAATATCCGCCAGCTCCATCGTGATCTGGCTCTGACGGGCGCGGTTGTATTCGCCGGAGAGCGTCTTGATCATGTCCGCGGCGGCGTCGGTCGCGGCCTTCATCGCGATCATGCGGGAGACTTGCTCGCTGACGATCGCGTCGTTGAAGCTCTGGTAGAGCCGGATTTTCACCGACTCGGGAATCAGCTTGCTCAGCAGTTCCGCCGGCGCGGGGGTGAATTCGAACTC
>CAYQLG010000256.1:0-1705 GCA_964418235.1 uncultured Planctomycetales bacterium | reverse complement strand
CGCACCGCCAACGCCGCCGCCAGCCGTAAGCTCGCGCTTGCCTGCACCGGCAGGCCGCCAATCAGCGCCACCGGCACGCCCCGCCGATGGAACTCGGCGGCGGCCTCGACCTGGCGCTGGCTGCTGCCCAGGTGCAACGGCCCGACCAGCACGCCCTTGATGAAGCCTTTGCTCTTTTCTCGCCGGGCCGCCGCCAACAGATCGGCTACGTCGCGCCCGTCGTCAGTATGTGCCAGCACGAGCGTCAGGCCGAACTCATCGGCAAGCTCAATCGTGCTCAGCACGTCCGCACCGCTCGGCGCGACAAAGACGCCCGCTTGTTTGCCCTGTGCCAGCGACCCCAGCGGGTCATTCGCCGGACGCTCCTTCGCCGTACGCAGCGCACGGCGCAGCATCGCCAGCGCTCCACTGCGCGAGGTCGGCTCACGCTCCGGCAGGAAAGCCAGCGGCGAAAGCGACATCAGCAGCGGGCCTTCGGCGCTCAGCACGCGGGCACGTCCGTCTGGCCCACCAGTCTGACATACCGCCAGCCGCCCTGCGATCACATTGGTCGGCTCGGGCGCGAGCGCAAACGTCGTCACCCCCGCGGCCAGCGCCGGCCGCAAATAACTCGAATAGCGATCAAATGAATCCGCCGCCGGATGATCAGGGGTCAGCGCCGCGTGCGTGTCGCGTAGCTGGCCGAATGCGCTCAGCGCGCCAAACGCATCGATCAGGCCGCTGGTCACGACGGCGTCGCCATACTCATCGCACACCGCGCCCGCCGGCACGGCAGGCGCCTCCTGCGCCGCGATGACGTTGGTGATTTTCCCATCGCGCAGCACCAGTGCGTGCAGCGGGCGCAGCTCGCCCGTCTCGTCTTGCCAGCGGGCCGCTCGGATCGCGCGCACCTCTGCGGCGGAGCACGGCCAAACTGCCCCGGCCAGCCACATCGCGGACAGCAGCAGCCCACCGCGCGCCGGACGCGATGTCGCGTTGCAAAACCAGTTTGTCATCTTCATTTCTTATCCCCCGGCGTGTTGGTCGCGGCGGCGCGTGGTGCAGTGTAGACCTGTTGGCCATCGAGGAAGACCATCTCGACGCGCGCCTGTCCGCTGAGCGGATGGCCACTCCACACCACCAGGTCCGCCGCGCGGCCTTTAGCCAGCGTGCCGTGTCTTTTCTCGATGCCCAGCAGTTGCGCCGCGCCGCTGGTCAGTGCCGACAAAACGGCCCGCTCTGCCATACCGCCGGCGACCGCCAGCGCCGCTCGCAGAGTCAGATGGGGCGGGGCGCCCTCCTGCCGCGCGGCCGGCCCAGAACCGATGTAGACGGACACCCCCGCGCGAGCCAGCGCCCCCGCCGCGCCGGCGTCATAATGCCGTTCCACGCCTGATGAGAAGAGCATCGCCGGAGGCTGCGGGGCCACGATCACCGCCGCACCCAGCTTGGCCAGCCGGTCGGCGAAAACGCCCGCCCCATACGCCCCTTCCAGCATCAGCGCAAAGTGAAATTCCTCCGCCAGATCGAGCGCGAGCGCGATCTCCTGCGGTGCGTAAGCCTCGACGCGCAGCACTGTCTCCCCGTCAAGCAACTCCAGCAGCGCCTCGCTCGCCGCATCTTTGCGCGGCTCAGCGGGTTTCTTCAGCTCATCTTTCTTGTCATCGCTTGCGGCGGCTGCGCCGGGGCCGCCCGGTCGCGGCGCACCGCCCGGCGGCGGGCCTGG
>CAYQLG010000255.1:0-1849 GCA_964418235.1 uncultured Planctomycetales bacterium | reverse complement strand
CGGTCCGCTCGGCGGCAGTGCGGGCGCTGGCGCGCTTTCCTGAAGCGCAGACGCTCGAGACCCTGCTCGCGACGCTCTCCGACGGCGATCTCGAGGTGCGCCGGGCCGCGCTCGAAGCGCTGGCGACACAGGGCGAGACCGAGCCGCAACTGAGCGGCCTCTGGGCGCGCCTTGATCCGAGCGTCGAGCCTGATGACACGGCCCGCGCGCTCGCCTGGCGCGGCGTGATGCGCATCCTGGCGAAGCGCGACGCCGCGGAGGTGGCCCGCCGGGTCGCGCGGCTGCCGGCGGGAATTCCCGAGGCGCAACGGCTGCCGCTCGTGGTTGAATTGCTCCGGCTGATCGAGTCGAATCTGGCGACGGATGGGACGGCGCGCGAGCGGGTGGCGCGCGTGCGTGAACAACTGGCCGAGGCGCATCGCGTCTTGGGGCGGCCGGGTGAAGCCTTGACGCTCTATCTGCAAGCGCTGGCGGATCGGACCGCGGGCGGCGCGAACGCGCCCGGTGGAAACGGCACAAATGGCGGCGCGGCAGCGCCCGCGCTGCCAACAGCCGGGGCGGTCGAGATGATTCGAATGGCCGTTGCGGCGGGGTTATATGACGAGCGGCTGCCGGTGGCGCTGGTTGCGGCGCAGGCGCCGCTCGATTGCGACGCGCTCTGGCGGGCGTTGCGCGGCGACCTGGAGGCGAGCGTCGCGCAAAGTTCGCAGGGGCCGGAGACGGTCGCCATGCTTGAGAATCTCAGCAAACACCGGCCATGCGAGTGGCCGGCGGCAGCGGAGCGCGAGCTGGCCGAACTGCTGAAGCGCGCCCGCGCGGCCCGCCCCGAGCCGACCAGCGCACCCGCCTCACCCGGGCGCGCAAGTTTGCCGATGCGCGGCTGAGCGGCCGCTCCGGCCGGCGTTGCACACTTCCCGCGCAACCCGCATGCTGTCTCCTGCGTTATGCCCGAGCTGCCTGAAGTTGAAACGATCGTTCGTCATCACCGCGATGCGCTGGTCGGCCGGCGCGTGGTGGGTTTTGAGTCGTATTGGCCGCGGACGGTCGCGCCCTCGGTCTCTGCGGTTCGCGCGGCGCTCTGTGGAGCGCGGATCACGGCGGTCGATCGCCGTTCGAAGTACATCGTGCTGACGTTGCCCCCGGCGCGCGGCTGGCTGCTGATTCACTTGCGCATGAGCGGGCGGTTTGAGTGGGCCGACGATGGCGCGGCGCCCGCCGCACATGGCGGAAAGCCCGCGCGTCCGCCGGCCGCTCGGATGCGCCACAAGGAACACGTCTCGCCGCGCGGGCCGCACACGCGCGCCATGTTTGTGCTGGATAATGGCCGGCGGCTGCTCTTTGATGATGCGCGCAAATTTGGCCGCATCACGCTGATCGACGATTATCAGCGCTTCGACAGCTCGCTCGGGCCTGAGCCGCTGGCGGATGATTTCACCGTTGCGCGGCTGGCCCGTGCCCTCACGGGGCGGGCGCGCATGCTCAAGCCGCTCTTGCTCGATCAGACGATCGTGGCGGGGCTGGGCAACATCTATACTGACGAGGCGCTGCATCGGGCCGGGCTGCATCCGTTGCGCCGCGCCGATCAGTTGCGCGGGGCGGAGCTCGAACGATTGCACGAGGCGATCCGGGCGGTGCTTGAGGAGGGCATTCGCCGACAGGGAACCACCATCGACTGGATCTATCCCAGCGGACAGATGCAGGAATACCTGCAGGCTTATGGCCGCACCGGCCAGCCATGCGGCCGCTGCGGTACGGCGATTATCGCACTGCGCGTGGGGCAGCGCGGCACGCACATCTGCCCGCGCTGCCAGCCGGCCCCGCGCCGCCGCCGCACCGCGTCGCGCTGACG
>CAYQLG010000254.1:0-1896 GCA_964418235.1 uncultured Planctomycetales bacterium | reverse complement strand
GCTCGCCGCCAAAAGCTACTGGTATTTCTACGACGCCAACGGCAACGTCGGCCAACTGATCGACCCGGCCGACGACGCGGGTCTGAGTCCGCCGCAAGCGTGGGCCGCGTCGCGCCTGGCGGCGAAGTATGAATACGACCCGTATGGGAATATCACCGCCCAAAGCGGTGCGTATGCGGATGCGAACCTGATCCGGTTCAGTACGAATCAATATGAGCCGGAAATTGGGTTGGTGAATGGGAAGGTGCGGCACTATAGTCCGAGTCTGGGAAGATGGCTGAATCGAGACAGAATCGACGAAAGCAAATCCATCTCTCAGTATGCATTCGGCCTCAACTCGCCAGTTGTATATTTTGACCCGTTTGGAAATCTAAGCCTCTCTGATGAGGACATAAAAAGACTCAAGGATTATGTCGATTCTTGCGTGAGCGCCGCTGGCGACAATGGTGTAAGCTGGACAAGCCAGTCGCGTGAGCTTGGCACGATACAAGCTCAAGCCTATGATTGCTGCACGGGCCGCACAGCTTTCGTGACCGTAGGGCTAGAGTTGCTTCACAACGGAGTCGTTAGAGCGAAGTATACTAATGCTTCGTCAGGGCTGCCGAGCGGCAAAGCCGGTATTGAGGCTCGAAATCTAGCAAAAGCCGCCGCGCGTCGCGCTGAATCGTTTCTCGGAACTGCAATGCGTACAATACCCGCCATGAGAGGCTCGGGCCGAACGAACTCGCCGTCGGTTACTAATCGGTTCGCAGATAACCTTGGGCGTGAATTTAGAGTAGCGGGGAGAATGTGCCTAGTGCTCGGCCTAGCTATCGATATTAACGATATCATGACTAGCGCGGATGGAGATCGAGTAGAAGTAACTACAAAAAAGGTCGGCGGGCTGGCTGGCTCTTTAGCCGGTGCGGAAGCAGGATGCGCATTGGGACTGTGTGCCGGGCCTGGTGCATTTATAGCGAGTCCAATACTTGGACTGTGCGGGGCAGTCGCCGGCGCTTATGGCGGCGAATGGATAGTCGAAGCGCTTTGGGACACACCGGTCGCTCCACGCTCGGAAACTATTATTAGGACAATTGATTGCCATGGCCGATAGCCGTCGCGTCCCTTAGAGGGTAATAATGGAGCCGATCATTCAACTCATCGATGGCGTACTTGATTGCAGTTTGTCGCGATCTCGCTCCTGGCGATTGCCAGTCGCTGAATTGGCTGTGGTTGGGGAATATACGGCTTCTGCCTGGGGTGACGATCATTTTTTTGTATATGTTAGCAAATCTGGCAAATGGCATGAGTGTGAGGCAGGCGTAGAAAACCATATTCCTGTTATTGAGCAACTTGCTGACATATATGGTATTAAGATAGAAGCGAAACTCAATCATCTTACCACCTGGGCAGATGTGGTGCTATGGCCTCGTGCAATTCACGGAAAGCCGTTGTTCAAGTTTGGGCCCGCTGTCCGATTGCCATGGTGGAAGGCGGTGCTCTACTGCAGTCGCACGCTGGAGAGTATTTCATTGTCAGACGAGGTCAATGAGTACTTGCGCGTACTTAGCAGTCAACGATAGCCGTGTGATCCTTTTGAACTTCGTCTGCCACTGTTCGCAAAGCGGATTTCGCTCGGTCCGGCCTTGATTGACGCAGGGACATTGATCACCGAAACGAGTGCTGTGTGCGGTAGACGGCTACCGCAAAATCCGCTCGAAGAACAATACCGATTGAGAGCAGACTCTCATGTTCAGCGTCCCCCCTGCATCGCTCTGTTCTCCGAGCGGGCCCCGGCGGCCCGCCGGCGAGATACTGAGTCGTTCGCAAGGCCCGCTCTGCGAACAGTGGGACGCCGGCAATATGAGGCGGCTTACCCCGGTTGCAACTGGCTCAATGGTGACCTCGACGGCGACG
>CAYQLG010000253.1:0-2199 GCA_964418235.1 uncultured Planctomycetales bacterium | reverse complement strand
GAGGCGCTGGATGCCGACGACACGGTCGGCGTACGCGCCGAAGACCCCGGCTTCCGCGCGGCGCCGTCCGAGCCGCGCTCGGAGCGCCGTGCCGCGCGCGACGAAGAGGCCTTCGCATTCGCGGATGCGACCGAAGGGCTGGAGGATCGCGCCGGCGATGACGATCTGGACGTGAACGGACACGGCGACATGCCCGACGACGGCGACGCTGCCGTCGAGGTCGAAGAGGCGCCGGAAGAGGCTTACGACGCCGAAGAGAGCGCCGAATCGCTCGACGATGAGGAGCGCGGCGCCGAGGATGACGAGCTGTCCGAAGACACGACCGACGTTGAGGATGCCGAAGCGCGCGGCGACCGCGAGGGCGAGACGCCGGATGAAGGCCGCCCCGAAGGCCGTGAAGGCCGCGAGAGCCGAGATGGCCGCGGGCGCCGCGGACGGCGCGGCCGCGGACGTGACCGCGAGCGGCGTGGTCGCTACGACGATCGCGAGCGGCCCGTGCTGGCGGCGGACATCACGCCGGACTCCGGCGTGATCGTCGAGCACACCGGTCCGCCGACGCGCGAAATGATCATCAACATCGTTCCGCGCGAAGAGTGCCGCATTGCACTGCTGCATCGCGGCAAGCTCGAAGAGATTTACATCGAGCGGGCCTCGTCGGAAAACTACGTCAGCAACATCTACAAGGGCATCGTCACAAACGTCGAGCCGAGCATTCAGGCGGCGTTCATCGACTTTGGCATGGGCAAGAACGGCTTCCTGCACATCTCCGACCTCAACCCCAATTATTTCCCCAATAGTGAGGGCCAACAGGAGTCGGTCGGACGGAAGTTGCCGCGCAAGTACCGCCCGCCGATCCAGAAATGCCTGCGCCGCGGGCAGGAGATCATCGTTCAGGTCAATAAGGAGGGCATCGGCACCAAAGGCCCGACGCTCAGCACCTACCTCAGCATTCCGGGGCGCTTTGTCGTGATGATGCCGGGCATGAAGCAGCTCGGCGTCTCCCGCCGAATCGAGGATGAGGATCAGCGCCGCCAACTGCGCGGAATCCTCAATCAGTTGGAGCTGCCGGATGGCATGGGCTTCATCGCGCGCACGGCGGCGGTCGGGCGCACCGTCGCGGAATTGCAGGGCGATTTGAATTACCTGACGCGGCTGTGGCGCGCCGTCGAGCAGCGCCGCCGGCATGATCGCGCGCCCTGCGAACTCTTCCGCGAATCGGACCTGGTGATTCGCACGATCCGCGACGTCTTCACCGCCGACATCGGCAAGATCATCGTGGACGACCCCGACGTGGTGCAGCGGGCGCGCGACTTCCTGTCGATCTTCAACCCCAGCCACGCCGACATCATCGTCGAGTACCGCGAGCCGGAGCCGATCTTCCATCGCTACGGGATCGAGGCGGAGTTGGAGCGGCTGCACAGCCGGCACGTGCCGCTGCCCTCGGGCGGCTCGCTCGTGATCGATCAGACCGAGGCGCTCGTAGCCATCGACGTGAACAGCGGC
Organism: uncultured Planctomycetales bacterium; assembly: GCA_964418235.1. Lineage (GTDB taxonomy): Bacteria > Planctomycetota > Phycisphaerae > UBA1845 > Fen-1342 > CAYQLG01. The sequence goes on along the minus strand of CAYQLG010000253.1, from coordinate 696 downwards.
AAGTATCGCACCGAAGAGGACGCCGAGACGACCGCCTACAAGATCGACCTCGAGGCCGCCGACGAGATTCCGCGCCAGTTGCGCCTGCGCGACTTGGGCGGCGTGATCGTCTGCGACTTCATCGACGTGCGGATGGAATCACATCGGCGCGAGATCGAGCGGCGGCTGATCGAGAATCTGCGCAAGCACAAGGAGCGCTGCAAAGTGCTGCGGATGAGTTCGTTCGGCATCATCGAGATGACGCGGCAGCGGCAGCGCGCCAGCCTGCAGCGCAGCGTCTATCGCGATTGCCATTTCTGCCGCGGCACGGGTCTGATCAAGACGGCCGAGTCGGTCGCGCTCGACGTGATGCGGCTGATTCAACTCGCGGTGACGCGCGATCAGATTCACACGATTGAGGTCCTGGTTTCGCCGGAGGTGGCGTACCTGATCCAGAACCGCAAGCGCAAGCAACTTTCCGACCTCGAAGCGCAATATCGGCGTTTGATCCTGATCCGCGGCGAACAGAGCCATGGGCTGGATCAGGTCGAGCTGCGCTGCATGGACGTGCGCGGGCGGGTGGTGGCGCATCCGTAGTAGCGAGTAGCGAGTAGCGAGTAGCGAGTGGCGAGTGGCGAGTGGCGAGTGGCGAGTGGCGAGTAGCGAGTAGCGAGTGGCGAGTGGCGAGTGGCGAGTGGCGAGTGGCGAGTAGCGAGT
>CAYQLG010000252.1:0-2278 GCA_964418235.1 uncultured Planctomycetales bacterium | reverse complement strand
CGACGCCGCGGCGCCAAGCGCAACCAGCAGCGCCGCGAGCGGGCGGCGTCGCGCGCGGCGGGCCGTCTGGGCTGATGGGGGGCCGTCCGCGTGCGCAGCGCGAGGCGCGGAAACCTCGTCGCATGGCAACTGCGCCGGCGCGTGCGCAGGGCCAGGCCGACGCGCGTGGTGAGCCAGTTCTCTCATGCGCGCGATCCTACATGGGGCGGCCGGTGCGTCAACCACGCGGCCGTGAGCGGCGCGACAATCCTCGATCAGGGCAGCGGCCATGAACCCATGCGCATGGTCGAGCAGGCGCCGCGCGGGTCATGAACGAGCCGGAAGCCCGATCGACCCAGCGAACGACGCAGACCGCGGAGCGGCCCCATCCCACGGCCGCGGTCGAGCGGCCAATCGTCGATGCGCGACTGCTCTCGAACCCGCCGCAACCATCCGGCCTTGACGCGCCCCGCGCGTTTTCATCGGAGCGCTCTTGGTTACGATGCCGATATGCAACGAATCGGCCGCGCGGCTTTAGTCCTGTTGATGATGGTGGGCGCGCTCGTGCTGCTATCCGGCGGATGGCTGGCGCAACGCAGGCTGAGCCGCGCGGCGCTGGCTGCTGAATTGGCCGCCGCCGACTCTGCCACGCGCAAGCGCGCCGCCTGGCGCGTCGCCGAACGCCAGGATCAGAGCCAGGCGCATCAACTCGCCGCCATTCTTGATCGAGCCGGCGAGGCCGATCCCGACGTGCGCGAGGCGCTCGTGCATTCACTCGGCCTCATGCGCGAGCCGCTGCATTTTGCGACCGCCGCGCGTGTCGCAGAGCTGGACGAAAGCGGCTATGTGCGTCAGGCGGCGTGGCTTGCCGCGGCGCGCCTCGACCCCGAGCGCTTGCGCACGTTTGTCGCTGATCGGCCGCCGCCGCACGATTCGTGGGACCGGATCGGGCAAGCGGTCGGACGGCTGACGGCGGGCGATGCGGCGGGGGTGTCGGCGCTCATCGAAGTCGCCGCGAGCGGCCCGCCGGACGCGCGGCAACATGCCACGCATTTGATTCAGACGCGGCTGGCGCCGCTGCTCGAACTGGCCGGTCAATGGCCGCTGGCGCCGCCGTCGCTTGAGCAGGGCCACTGGCCGGCGAAATTTTTACTTGAGTTGAGCCAGCGCTGTCAGCGGATCGATCTCGACGCGCTGGCCCGCCGCGCGTTGCGCTTGGAAGAGAGCGCGCGCAGATTGCGCCGCGACATCGGCCGGATCACGCACGGTCGCGAGCGGCTGGCGCGGCTGCTGTTTGGACGTTATGACGATCCCAGCGTGCGGCCCGTCGGCCCGCCGTGGCCGAAGGCGGATGAGTAATAGCGAATTGCGAAGAGCGAATGATGTCAGCCGGCCCCACACGGATGAAGTCGGTTGGCCCCATCTGAGCGAAAACCCCGGCTGCCCTCACCTTATCACGTTATATCACCTTCGCACCTTATCACGTTAATTGCACCGGCCGCCGTGGCCGACGGCGGCTTCGGGCGCATAGGGCGCGCAACCAACGCGGCGTCAGGCATGGAGTCCCGCCGCTACGGCGCGCCGCGTCGGAGCAGGTGCTGCATGCGGCGCTCGATGATTTTCTCGCGTTCCGCCGCTCGGTGCTCCAACTCGCCGCGAATCCGTTGGATTTCGCGCTCGAGCCATTGCAACTCCGTCCGTCGAATCTCTCCCCGCGCCTCAAACTGGGCCGCGACAATCTCGCGCAGCTCTTCCTCCAGCGGGAGTCGCGCGTCACCCGCGCCGCCGGGGTCTTTGTCCAACGCGCGCAGCTCGCCCAACACCTCGTTCATCTGCCGATCCAACTCATCCAGCCGGTCCTTCAGCTCTTTGGAAATCGGGGCGTAAGGCGGCGGACCAGGCGGTCGATGCGGCGGAGGCTCACCCGGCGGCGGACGCCGCCCACCTTCCGGACCATCAAACTCGGGGCGCGGACCGTGTCCCGGCGGGGGCGGGCGCGTCGGTAACGCCGGATTGGCGGCTGCCGCGTCCATCGCATTTGCCAGCCGCGGCATGAGCGCATCGACGATAATGTCCACGATGATACCAGGCCGTTGTTCGTCGAGCATGCGCAGCCGTTCGGCTAACTTCGGGTCGTTTTGCTCAATGCGTCGCAGCACCGCCCCGAAAGGCCCCGGCGGCGGCCCCGGCGGGCGCGGTCGCAATCCGGGACCGGCTCCGGTTGGCGGGGGCGAATCATGCGGAGCGCCATGCGGCGCATCGCCATCAGGCGCGGGGCCGTTCGGGCGGCGCTCTCCCG
>CAYQLG010000251.1:0-2302 GCA_964418235.1 uncultured Planctomycetales bacterium | reverse complement strand
CGGCACTGGCCCGATCTGCGGCTCGACGTGCCCGGTGCGCACAATCGCACCAATGCGGCGGCGGCGCTGACCGTGGCGGCCTGCGTCGGGGCGCCGACACAGGCGGCGTTGGCGGCCCTGGCCGGCTTCGAAGCGTTGCCGCATCGCCTGCAGCGCGTCGCGGTGCGGGGCGAAGTGACGTATTACAACGACTCGAAATCAACCACGCCCGAAGCCGCGATCACCGCGATGCAGGCGCTGAGCGGTCCGCTGCTGGTAATTCTCGGCGGCTATGACAAGGGCATCGATCTGCGGCCGGCCGCGGAGTTCGCCGCGCAGCGGGCGCGTTTCGTCGCGTGCATGGGCGCGACTGGCGGCATGCTCGCCGAGCAAATCCGCGTCGCCGGCGGAAACGCCGACATCGTGCCCGATCTGCCGACGGCGGTAGCCCGCTGCCGCGCCGCGTCGGTCTCGGGCGATACGATTCTGCTCTCGCCGGCGTGCGCATCCTGGGATCAGTTCACCGATTATCGCGAGCGCGGCGACCTGTTCGCGCGCCTCGCGCGCGGTGAATAACCGCCCCAGTTCACACTGTCTGCTTGTATCGAAGAGGATAGTCTCGTTCCAGCGACTCCCTTGCCTGTTTCGCGCGGTTCCCACCTTCCCGCCTAGAAGTCTGTCACATCTCATTTTTCGGGTTCGAAACGAGGGTAGCATGGGCCTCCGGCCCGTGCGTCCTACAACAAACATAGGCACAAATTTCACGCCGTGACGCCAAGCTCTTATCCACTTCATCCGAAAATTCAAACTTGACGGAACACTAGCCACTTTCTCACTCGTCGGCGCCCACGCCTGACAGCCGTAATAACAACCGGCGCCGCAGGAGCTTGCGCTCACCGCGGCGCCGGCCGCTCATTGCTACAAACCCAACCAGCGAAGTCGTTACGGCATGATCACGCGCGGCTGGTTACTCTTCGGCGCGTTATTCACCGGAGGAATCGCCGGGCTTTGCGGATCAAACGGCACGCGCACCGGCTTGGGCGCGGGCACGTTGGGCTTGATCTCCTTGTTCGGAATCACAATCGGATCGATGACAACGATCTTGCGGCAGTCAATCACGGCGCCGGCAACGCCGGGCCGCATCGTGATCGGAATCGGATCGCACCGCTCGTCGCCAACCGGGCAGATCGTCTCCAGCGCCGGGCAGACCGTCTCTCCGGCCGGGCAATACGTATCCTCGACCGCGCAGCTCGTCAGGCTCGGCGGGCATAGCGTCTCCGCCGGCGGACACTGCGTGTCGATCCATGAGCAATACGTATCGACTGGCGGACAGTAGGTCTCTGACGCCGGACAGAACGTATCCTTCGCCGAACAGACCGTGTCAGCTTTGGCGCACATCGTCTCAGCCGCCGGACACGACGTGAGCGCTGCAGGGCAAACCGTCGCGACCGCCGGACAATATGTGTCCTTCGAACCGCACTGCGTGAGCGCGAGTTCTTCGGCGCACATCGTTGAAATCGGCGGGCAGAACGTCTCAATTGCCGGGCAATACGTCGCCGCGCCGCCACAGAGAGTGATCTCTGCCGGACATGCCGTCAGCGCCGGCGGGCACCTGGTCTCCTGTGCCGGGCACACCGTCTCAACCATTGGACAGAGCGTCTCAGCCTCGGGGCAGAGCGTTGGCCCATAGATGCAGCGCGTCACGACCGGCGGGCAGGCGGTTTCCGCCGGCGGACAGGTCGTTTCACCCGCCGGGCACTCCGTCGCCACCGCCGGACACAACGTCGGCACAGGCGGACAGCGGGTGTCCACCTCCGGACAGCGCGTCGCTTGCGGCGGACAGAGTGTCTCTACTGGCGGGCAGCGTGTTTCCGTAATCGGGCAACGCGTCGCCGCCGCCGGACAGAGCGTGTCAATCGGCGGGCAGCGCGTCTCGGTCACGGGGCACTGCGTGTCAGCCGCGGGACAGAGCGTGTCGATGGGCGGACAACGCGTTTCGGTCGACGGGCACTGCGTATTCACCGCCGGGCAGAGCGTTTCGATCGCCGGGCAACGCGTCTCGACCGCCGGGCAGACCGTCTCTTGCGCGGTCGAGCAGCGGGTCTCGGCCGAGCAGACCGTGTCTTCCTCGAAGCAGAGCGTCGGCACCGGCGGGCAGAACGTAATCTCGCGCGGGCAAACCGTGCGCGTCGGTGGGCAGCGCGTCGGCACCGGCGGACAACGGGTTGCGGCCGGCGGGCAGCGCGTTACCGCCGCCGGGCAAGCCGTCGGCGCCGGCGGACAGATCGTCGGTTGCGGCGCGCCGCCGCTGCACGCCGTGGGA
>CAYQLG010000250.1:0-2315 GCA_964418235.1 uncultured Planctomycetales bacterium | reverse complement strand
TCAAGGCGAAAAATTCACAGGCTCAGAGGCCCATGCTACCCTCGTTTCGAACCCGCAAATTCAAGTGTGACGAAGCACTAGAGTGCCCGGGAATCTCCGCTTCCTTACGGTCGCGGCTCTGTAAGCGGCGACAGGCCAAAATTGAAAACGCACTATGGCCGGCATGACAGCATGCGCATGCCCGCTGCTATACTCCTGCAGCCCGCATCGATGCGAGTGGCCCCTTCCGGAATGGCGCCACCTCCGCAGCGGTGCGGCCCGTGATAGTCGCATGAAAGGAGCCTGATGATGAAGATCACGATCACATACTGCGGGCAGTGAAACTATCGCCCCAGAGCCGCCGGTCTGGCGGCCGCGATCAAGGAAGAGTTCGACCTCGACGCCGAGCTGATCGAGAGTAAAGGCGGCATCTATGATGTCGCCGTCGATGGCACGATTGTGTTCAGCAAGCACAAGCTCGGACGTTTTCCGAATGACGACAACGAAGTGCTCGACGCCGTTCACGCCGTGAAGAAGTAGCCGATTCAACCTGAATCCTTGGTTTGCACAATGGCCGCGTTACGCATAGCACCCCCAGCACCTGTCGAGCCGCAGGGGTGTTGTGCGTACACGTGGTGACATGTCACGCTGCGGGCATTTCTGAAGCGTCCTCTTGATCGGCCGTGTCGTGATCGCCGTCTGGGCAGAGCAATTCTGAATATACGTTAAAGCGTATTCAAAGTTGGTCTGTCGCCTTAAGCAGAGCCGCGACCGTTAGAGGCTGTCGAAAAACTCCGGCGACGGCGCGCCGAATGCTTGGCGCAGCATCAGACCTGGGGTTTGGATGCCAAGCCAGGCGATCGGCGGGCTGTCGAGCTTGATTTTGACAAGTATATTCGACAGCCTCGTTAGGAAGCGAAGATTCTCGGCGAGTCTAACCACTCCCTCACGGTCGTGGCTCCGCCAGAAAGACCACTCCCTCACGGTCGTGGCTCTGTCCGAAAGACCACTCTCTCACGGTTGTGGCTCCGCTTGGCTCCAGTTGCTGAGTCGGCTTCAGCCCGATTTGAGCTGCGGCCAACATCAGGCGTGGCAGGAACACCCGCGCGCGTATCGCCCAACTTTTCGCGCGGCCTACATCAACGGACATACCCACCTACGTGACGCCGCCCCCGCGCACGCGCACAACCGGCGCACGTTGGGAAAACCGACCTCGCGCGGCTATCGTATTGACCTGACGCGGCGATTGCATCACGCCGCAGCCGCGAGTTGGCAACGCCTGACAGGAGCGCTCCCGCCACCATGAGATATCCGACTGTGCCGGTCTCACCCGTCAGGAAACTGTGCCTGCTGCTCACGGTGTTCGCGTGTTTTCCGCCCGCTCTCGCCCATGAAGGCCACCTGGGCGACGTGTTTCACGCCGAATCACTGCCGAAGGCGCTCGAACTGGCGAAGAAAGAACACAAGCTGGTCTTTCTCTACGCGACCCGCCGCGGCGTCGCGACGATCAGCTACCTCGAGCGCCCCACGGCCCGCGAGGAGTCGCTGCTCGACCTGCTGACGCAGGAGACCGTGATCGCCGTGGTCGATGTCGAGCAGGCCGCACTGGACGTATCCCGCTATCTGCCGCTCGCGCCGCCCGAGACGCTCGTGCTCGAGCCCGACGGTTCGGTGCTCTTCCGCGTGCCGGGCGACGTGGCCGCCGATGCGCTCTTTCGCACATTGAGCTAAGCCCTGCAATCACCATCGGCGGTGCAGCGCGCCCGCGCCGCCTTGGCCGACAAAGGCGAGAAAGACTACCTCGCGCGCGAGCGGCTGGCCCGGGCGTTGCTGCGGGCGGGCTTGCTGCCGGAGGCGCTTAGTGAATTCGAACGCTGCGTCGAGGCGGCGCTGACGGCAAAGCGCGGCATCGCGATCGGCCGGCGGCGATTGCTGCTGCGCGCGTTCGCGGATTTGTGCGACCGTCATCCGCCGGCCCGGGCGGCGCTCGATCGGCGGCGGGATGAAATCGAGCGCCTTCTCGCCGGGGACCGTGACGACCCGATACTCGCGCGCGATTTCGCCGAGCTGAATCACTGGCTCGCAGACGACGCCCGCACGCTAGCGCTGTACGAACGCCTGCCGGCGGAGCGGGCCTGTCGCGATGGACTGTTTGACCGCATCTTCAGCGACCTGCTGGAGCGCCGCCGCTATGACGAGCTGCTGCGGCGGATCGATGCGCTCGCGGCTTTTCGAGGAGAGCGGAACCGCGCCAGCGGACGCGGACAAATCTGGATCGGGCAATCGCGCGCCGACGGGCCGCAGCGCGGCACGCGCGCGTTCGCGATCGCGCGCGG
>CAYQLG010000249.1:0-2348 GCA_964418235.1 uncultured Planctomycetales bacterium | reverse complement strand
GCCCAGCCCCGCGCAGCGCGGCCGGACCAAGCCGGCCGCAGGCTGCGCTGCACAGCTCGAGCGGCTGAAGCAGCGGTCGGCGGCGGCGCCTAAGCGATGCGTGTGTCCGCTTTGGCCGCCGCAAGTTGCGCCGCGAGCGGTTTGCATTCGGCCGCCGCGCCCCTAGCATTTCGTGTGGAAACTCAACCCAAGGTGCTCTATGGCGAAGAAGACCATTCGTGACTTATCCGTGCGCGGCAAGCGCGTGTTGATGCGGGCGGATCTGAATGTCCCGCTCGACGGCACACACATCACCGATGACCGGCGCATTCGCATGTTCTTGCCGACGCTGCGACACGTCGTCGAGCAGGGCGGCCGCGCGATCGTCATGAGCCACCTCGGTCGTCCCGTCGGCGATCCTGCCAAGGACGCCGAGTATTCGCTCGGCCCGGTCGCGCTGCGCATGCAGGAACTGCTGGGGCGGCCGGTCGATTTCGTCGCCGATTGCGTCGGCCCCGGCCCGGCCGACACCGCCCGGCATCTCAAGGATGGCCACGTGCTGCTGCTGGAAAATCTCCGTTTTCACGCGGCGGAGACGATCATCGACCTGGCCAAGAAAAACCCCGACAAGAAACTGACGCCCGCGCAGCAGGCGCAGCTCGACGAGTTTTCGCGCGAGCTGGCCGCGCTGGGCGAGGTCTATGTGAACGACGCCTTCGGCACATGCCACCGCAAGCACGCCAGCATGTATGCCGTGCCCAAGCTCTTGCCGGCGGGGGCGCGCGTGATGGGCTTCCTGGTCGAGAAGGAGCTGCAGTATTTGGGCGCGGCGCTGCAGAATCCGAAGCGGCCGTTTGTCGCGATCCTGGGCGGCTCCAAGGTCAGCGACAAGATCGGTGTCATCAACAACCTGCTGGAGCGCGTCGACAAAATCCTCATCGGCGGCGCGATGATGTTCACGTTCTGGGCGGCGCAGGGCCGCGCCGTCGGCAAGAGCCTGTGCGAGCAGGACAAGCTCGATCTGGCCCGCGACCTGCTCGGCAAGGGCGGCGGTAAGATCGTGCTGCCTACTGATTGCGTCGCGGCGGCGGAACTGAAGGCGGGCGTCGCCACGCAAACGGTCAGCGATAATGTGCCCGCCGGGTTGATGGGTCTAGACATTGGACCGCGGACGCTGGACGCGTTTGCGGCGGCTGTGCAATCGGCCGGCACGATTGTGTGGAACGGCCCGGTTGGGGCGTTTGAGACCAAGCCTTTTGATCACGGGACCTTTGCGCTGGCGCGGAAGATCGCCGAGGCGACCGGGCGCGGCGCCATCACGGTGATAGGCGGTGGTGACAGCGCCGCGGCGGTCGAAGAGGCCGGCCTGGCCGAGCGCATGTCACACATCAGCACCGGCGGCGGAGCATCGCTGGAGTTTCTGGAGGGCAAGCGATTCGATCCGATTGAGGTGCTGGACGAACAATAATCGCCCGCGCTCGCAAGAAGAGCTGCGACGCCTCGAGCGTTTTCATTGTTGCTGTAGCGTCGGGCGTCCCTGCCCGACGGCGCGACACAGCCGATTCGCCGTCATCCGCGGAGCTTCGCCGTCGGCTACCGTGGGCCGACGCTACAACTCAATCGAAACTGCGCTTGCAGAGCTTCGACCGTAAGGAAGCGATGGGGATGCTGCAACAGCCCCGAATGGCGACGGCAGGTTGAAGCGACGACAAGGCGATTTGACGAAGCCATGTCACGAGATAGCGACATGGGTTCGAAGCTATGTGCGAACGATAAGCCGGCGCGATGAACGCCGATGCCCACAGAGCGCCATTCCGCCCAGCCCGCTTGATCTGCTCATACCAGGGCAACCGCATGCTCCCAATTGGCGTTGATATGCAGAGGTGGGGCAGGGATACTGCCAGCCCGAACCGGCTGGAAGCCTGTTCCCACCCGGCTGCTGCCTGCAACCAGTATCAGGTTGCGGTCGGTCTGCTGCTCATACAGGAACTTACGCCAGACCGGCTGGGGCATACGGCCTACCCGATATACTGATGGATGAATGAATTCGGCGGGTGAAGCGGTTCGGGCGGCCGGGACTGCTCGCGCCGGCGGTTCGCCTGTGCTGATTGACATGCGTGAATCGACCGTTGTAGCGGTCATTTCTGGAGCTTGGCATGGCCAGTCTCGAACGACAGATTGACGTCGCCCGGGGGCGACTTTGGCTGAATACGTTTTTCGCCTGCTCTGCGGCCGCTTTTCTGGTCGCGGCCGGCGCATTTGTGCTGCTTGTCATTGCCGAGCGAACGTTGCATGTCGGCATCCCGATCTGGTTTGGCGCGGCGGCGCTGGCGGGGGCGGCGCTGGTCGCGGCGCTGCTGACGGCGCTG
>CAYQLG010000248.1:0-2434 GCA_964418235.1 uncultured Planctomycetales bacterium | reverse complement strand
GCCCTGGCGCAACCCCGCCCCCACGCCCCGGCGGCCAGCAGATGACGATCGAAGACCTCATGCGCATGCGTGATCAGTTCCGCGCTGGTCAGGGCGGCGGGCGGAGATAAACCGCGATGCAGTCACGCGCGCACCCACGCCGCGAACCCCTTTGCCCAAGCCACGACCGGCATTGGCAGAGCCGCGACCGTAAGGAAGCGGTTTCACGTGCCGCGCAGAGCCGCGACCATCAGGCAGCGGTCCGACTCTCTCCAGCGCGCCCGTTGCTGCGGGGTCGCGCTGTCACCAGACATTCACCATCACACCGTCGCGGCATCACCCTGCTTGAGGTCATCATCGCGATCGCGCTGATCGCGCTCCTGCTCTCATCCGTTCTCACGTTCTTCTGGCAGACGGCGAAAATCCGCGAACAGGCGGCGCTGCAAGCCGACAAGGCCATGATCGCCAGGCGTGTGCTCGACGGCATCGCCAATGAGCTGCGCGGCTGTCTCGGCCGCGAGGCGCTGGGTTTTCCGGTCGCGCAACGCTTCATCGGCACACGCCGCAGCATGACGTTTTTGACGACCGCGCTGCCCGATCCGGCCCGCTATCGCTATTACAAAGCCACCGAGGACATGCCGCCGGCGCAACACGACGTGCGCGAAGTCGGCTACTCGCTCTGGACGGACCCTGAGAAGACGACCGAGAGCGGCGATCCGCTGGTCGGCGGCATTGTTCGCACCGAAAAACGCGCCCTGGGCCAGGCGCTGATCGACGAGGAAGACCCGCTCAGCATCCGCAAAGACCTCTGGTCGCATGAGCTGGGCTATATCGAGTTCCGCTATTACGACGGCGTCGAGTGGGATACGCAGTGGGAGATCGTGCAGGGCAACTCGCTCCCGCAGATGGTGATGGTCACGGTCGGCTTCGATTCCATCCTGCAAGCCGAACTCGAAGATCAAGACCTGGATGAGTTTCCGATCGACAAGTTCCCGCTCGGAGACGAGTTGGAACATCCCAATCGCTACACCACGGTGATCCGCATACCTGCGGCCGATCGCATGTTCGGCAGCCGTCTGCAGCGCGTCGGAACCAAGATGAGCGAGCAGCTCGGCGTCGGGGGGTTGCCATGATGCAAGCGCGACGCAGCGACGGCGCGACGCAGCGACGAAGGGCTGAATCCACGCGCCAACTCAGCGCTGCAGCGACTCGAGGACAGCGTGCGCTGCCAACGGCCCCTGGTAGCCTTATCACCTTATCACCTTATCACCTTATCACAGCATTCTCCGGCAAAGCATCATCAATACGCGTGGCAGCGGTTCAATTCCCACGTTCTCACGTTCCCACCTTCCCACCCCTGCAACGGCGCGCGATTGTTCTGCCGGTCGTGCTGGTCTTGATCGGTCTGCTCGCGATCACGCTGGCCGGCTTCATCTTCTTTGTGCAAGCCGAGACGAGCGGCATGCTCGCGCAGCGCGACGGCCAGCAGGCGCACCTCGCCACCGAAAGCGGCTTTGAAGAAGTCATCGCGATGCTGCGCACCGAGAAGCACAACAGCGCCGCCTGGTTTGACAATCCCGCCCGCTTCCGCCACGCGCTGGTCTGGTCGCCCGACTATGACCGCGAGAGCGACCCGCTGCGCAAAGGCGAGCAGCGCGCCGAACTGCTCAAGAGCGACAAAGGCGTGAAGCCCGCGTGGCGCTTCAGCGTGGTCGCGCCGGCCGCCCGGCTCCTGCCCGATCAGGAGCCGATCATGCGCTATGGCGTCACACCGGAAGCGAGCAAGCTCAACATCAACAGCGCCAGCGACGCACAGGTCGAGCAGTTGCTGGCGCCGCTGCTGCTCGAGCTGGGCATCGAAAATCCGCAGGAGCTGATCAACGCGCTGCTCGACTGGCGCGACGCCGACGAAGAGCCGCGCCAGGGCGGCGCTGAAAGTGAGTACTACGGCCAACTCGAACCGCCCTACACCGCCAAGAACGGCCCGCTCGATTCGATCGAAGAGTTGCTGCTGATCCGCGGCTTCTCGCCGGCGGTGCTCGATGGCGAAGACACCAACCGCAACGGCATCCTCGATGCCAACGAGAATGACGGTGAGGAGACCTTTCCGGCCTACGACAACGCCGACGGGCTGCTCAACATCGGCGTGGCGGCGGTCTTGACGGTCTGGACGCGCGAGCCTGACACGGCCCTCGACGCCAAGCCGCGCATCAACCTGCTCGGCGACGCCAACCTCATCCGCACGCAAATCGGCCAGTATTTTCAGCAAGGCGAACTGTCGCAGGCCACGATCGATTTTCTCGGCGGCGGCTGGCGGCAGAGCGGCGTGCAGATCGCCAGCGTGGCCGAACTCTACACCGTCGGATTGCCCGATGAGCCGGCCGCTCCCGGCGCCGGCGGCGGACCGGATGGCGCGGGCAGCCCCGACGGCGGCGGCAATCCCGCGGGTGATGGC
>CAYQLG010000247.1:0-2457 GCA_964418235.1 uncultured Planctomycetales bacterium | reverse complement strand
GCGGGCGCTGCGCCGGCGCAGCGTCTGCCTGCGCGGCCGCTGGTGGTCGCGTCGGAGTTGGAACGTTTGACCACAACGTGGATTGCCGAGCGAGGACTAAGCGCCCGGTTCCTGCGGTCGTATGGCGCCACCGAAGTATTGCCGCCCGAAGACGCCGACTGCATCGTCGACGTGACCGCCTCGGGCGCGACGCTGGAGGCTAACGGGTTGGAGATCTTTGACGAGCTGCTGCGCTCTTCGACGCGGCTCTATGCCGCGCCGGCAGCCCTGCGCGACCCTGCCAAGCGCGACGCGATTGACCACCTCGTCGTCCTGCTGCAATCCGTGCTGGACGCCCGGCGACGCGTGATGCTCGAAGTCAACGTCGCGGGCGACCGGCTCGAAGATGTTTGCCAGGTGCTGCCCTGCATGCGCGAGCCGACGATCGCACCGCTGCATGGCGACGCCGGCTACGCCGTCAAGGCCGCCGTGCCGCGCGAGCTGCTTCCGACGCTGATCCCGCAGATCAAGGCTCGCGGCGGCTCGGACATCGTCATCACCGCCATTACACAGGTGGTGCCATGAGCACGGCCTCGCGCTTGCGGCCCGTGGTTGCGCTGGCCGGCGTCACGTCGTATCAGCCGCCGCAACCGCACGGTCGCATCGATCTGAAGCTCGACGCCAACGAAGGCCCGGCGCCGCCGCCGGAGTTTTTCGCGCTGCTGCGGGACGTGGGCGTCTGGGAAGTGCGCAACTATCCGCGGGCGGCGGCGCTGGAAGCGGCCCTGGCACAGCGCCATGACTTGCCCGCGGAGCGCGTGCTGGTCACCGCCGGCGGCGATGATGCGCTCGATCGCATCTGCCGCGTCATGCTTGAGCCGGGCCGGGTCGCGGTGACCACGCTGCCGACGTTCGAGATGATCGCGCGCTACATCCGCTTGCGCGGGGCCGCGCACGTCCCGATCCGCTGGATGCACGAGCGCTTCCCCGTGGCGGAGCTGATCGCGCAGCTCTCGCCGCAGACGGCGGCAGTCTTCGCGGTTACGCCCAACAATCCGACCGGCGCCGTGTGCAACGCGGAAGAGCTGGCGGCGTTGTCGGCGGCGCTGGAGCGTCAGGCGCCGGGCGCGGTGCTGATCGTGGACCTGGCGTATACCGAATTTGCCGATGTCGATCTGACGCCGGTCGCGCTGACTCTGCCTAATGCCGTCGTCATTCGCACTTTTTCGAAGGCGCTCGGGCTGGCGGGGCTGCGCGTCGGATACGCGCTGGGGCCGGCGGAATTGATCGGCTGGATGCGGGCGGCGGGCAACCCCTACGCCGTCGCGGGGCCGAGCCTGCTGCTGGCGCGTGCATGGCTTGAACGCGGTCAAACCTGGCTGTGCGAGCGTGTCGCGCGCATTCGTGCGGAGCGGGCCGCGCTGGCCGCGCTCCTGTCGGAACTCGGCGGTCGGCCCGGCCCGTCACAGGCCAATTTCGTGCTTGCGCAGATCGCTCAGCCCGTCGCCGTCTGTCGCCAACTGGCGGAGCAAGGCATCGCGATCCGGCGCTTTGACGAGCCGGAGCTGCTGCGTTCGTTCGTGCGGATTTCGTGTCCGGGTGAGCCGGCCGCGTTTGAGCGTTTGTGCGCCGCGCTGCGGAGCGCGCTGCCACAACGCACCATCGCGTTGCATGAGGTCGATCTTGCAGAGGAGGCGCGTCAAGCATGAATCGTGAACCAGAAGGCGCTCGTGCGCCATCGTTGAAGCCGACGCCGGCCGCGCCGCGCACCGCCCGGGTCGAGCGCCGAACGCGTGAAACCCAGATCACGCTGACGCTGCGTTTGGACGGCGACGGCCACGCCGACATTCAGACCGGACTGGGTTTTCTCGATCACATGCTGGCGACGCTGGCGCGATTCAGCGGTTGGGATGTCGAGCTGCGCTGCACCGGCGACCTCGCCGTTGAAGACCACCACACCGTCGAAGACTGCGCCGTTGTGCTGGGCGAGGCGCTGGCCGGGGCGCTCGGCGATCGGTCCGGCCTCGCACGCTTCGGCTGGGCATACGCCCCGATGGATGAAGCCCTCGCCCGCGTGGCGCTCGATCTGGTCCGCCGACCGGTCGCGGAAGTGCGGCTTGATCTCCGGCGTGAAATGCTCGGCGCCGTCTCGTGCGAGAATCTGCCGCACTTCTTCCGCTCGCTGGCGATGGCCGCGCCATTCACGCTGCACGTCGATGTGTTGCGAGGGGAGAACGACCATCACAAGGCCGAAGCGGCTTTCAAGGCGCTCGCGCTGGCGCTGCGCCAGGCCGTCACGCCGACGAGCGACGCCGCCCCGCTCAGTACCAAGGGAACCTTATGAGTGATCTTGCTGAACCGCGCACCGTCGGCCCGGCGCCGCCGAACGATATCGTGATTGTGCGCACCGGCACGGCCAACCTCGCGTCGGTGCTGGCGGCGCTGCGCCGCGCGGCGCCGGCTGCGGCGCTGCGATTT
>CAYQLG010000246.1:0-2485 GCA_964418235.1 uncultured Planctomycetales bacterium | reverse complement strand
CGGCGAGCGGGTCGCGCAGCTCGAGGGCGCGCAGCAGCGCCGCGACGCTTTTCATACCGAGCTGCTGGGTTTGCAGGCTGAGCGTCGCGAGCCGTCGTTGCAACCGCACGAGGTCGGTGGATTGATCGCTGGGTTGCCCGCCGACCTGCATGTCAGGATCATCGGCGCGGACGACCTGTTCGCGTCCGCGGCGCTTGGCGAGATAGAGGGCGTTGTCGGCCCGATCGACGAGTTCGTTGAGCGTGTGAATCCCCGGCAGCAGCGAATCAGCGACGCCCAGCGACGCCGTCACGCGCAGTTGCGGCAGATCGGCGAAGCGAATGTTTTGCGGAAAGCGCTGGCAAATCCGCTCGGCCAGGATGGTGGCCTCTTCGATGCCGGTCTCGGGACAGATGACGGCGAATTCTTCGCCGCCGAAGCGGGCGACGGTGTCGCTGTCGCGGACGGCGGCGCGCAGCTCATTGGCGGCGGCGACGAGGACGCGATTGCCGGTCTCGTGGCCGTGCGTGTCGTTGACGGCCTTGAAGTGGTCAAGATCGATCATGAGCAGCGCGACGCGCCCGCCGTAGCGTCGCGTGCGGGCCAGCTCGCGCTCGAGGATTTCGCACAGGTTGGTGTGATTGGCCAGCCCCGTCAGACCGTCGACCAGGGCCGCCTGGCGCAGGCGCTCCTGCAGCTCGGCGATTCGCAGGCCCGTGCGCACGCGGGCGAGCAAATCGACGCGGTCGCAGGGCTTGAGCAGATAGTCGTCGGCGCCGGCCTCGAGCGCCTCGCGCTTCAGGTCGCGATCGTTGCAGGCCGTCACGAATATGATGAAGGTGCCGTCGAAGGTCCGGTCGGAGCGGATCGCGCGGCAGAGGTCGAGGCCGCTCATGCCGGGCAATTGCAGATCGACCATGACCACGCGCGGGCGAAGCTGGCGGATCAGCGCGAGGCCTTCTTCGGCAGTTTCGGCCTCGATGATCTGGCGTTGCTCTTTGGTGATGAGGCGGCGCAGAATGGTGCGGACCTGCGCGTCGTCTTCGATCAGGCACACGTCCGGAGCTTGGTTCGCCATCGTCCACCGCCATGGGGGCGCGATGCGCCCCGGTCACGGGGGTGAATCCGCCCGGACGGCCCGAGCACATCGCGCGGGGCGCCTGGAAGCGCGGGCGGATTCCCACCGGTGCGGCGCCATCACGCCGCTGCATCAAGAAGTATTCGAAACGTTCACCCGCGCGGCACAACTGGAATTCTCGGAGGCGTGATCATTGGCTGCTGCGCAACGCTTGCGCCTGGCTGGCGGTCTCCGCCCGGCACGCCCCGATTTGACCGCAACCGGTGACGCTCGCAGAATCCGGGCTGTCGGACGCGCGCCGGCGGACCTGCCGATTGGCTGCCCGCGCCGCACCGCGAGGACAACGCCCTGTATAAACTCTTCCTGGCCCTTCGCTACCTGCGCAAGCGTCGCATCGCCTATTTCGCCGTCGCCGCGGTCATGCTCTGCACGGCGATGGTCTTGATCGTGATGTCGGTGATGGGCGGATTTCTCGATCAATTGAAGCGCAAGGCGCGCAGCATGCTCGGCGACGTGATTGTGCAGAATCAGGATCCGCTCGGGTTCCCGCTTTATCAGGAGTTTATCGACGACATTTCGACCTGGCCCGAGATCGAGCGCGCCACGCCCGTCATCTATACGCTCGGCCTGCTGCGATTTGTCGAGACGACGCGACGGAATTCCGTGAAAGTCGTCGGCATCCGGCTGGCCGACGTCTATGTTGTGAACGACTTTCAGCGCAGCCTTTATTACGAGAAACACTATCCCGGCACCACGACGCTCGGCCCGCAGACGCAGCCGCTGATCGCGCCCGACCTCGACGCCCCGCGCGTCAAGCTGCGCCAACCCAACGGCGATATACAGGAAATACTTCGACCGGCGCTGCCGCCGGCGCATCAGGCGGCGTTTGAGCGCGCCTGGAATGCCGGCGTGCGCGACACCGAGACGCCCGATACCGAAATGACGGAGTTCTTTCGCGAACTGGGCTTGCCGCCGCCGCCGGGCGTATATGCGTTTGAAGAGGGCCGCGTGGCGGCGGGGCTGGAGCTGCCGGGGGTGATCCTGGGCCGCGACCTGCTCTGCCGGCGTGAGAGCGACGGGCGCTACCGTCGCTTTGCCGATTATCCGCGCGGCATGGGCGTGCAGCTCACGCTGGTGCCGCTGCATCAAGACGCCAGCGCCGACACGCCGATCAGGCCGTTGCTGCGCTATGTCGACGATTCGCGCACCGGCATCTATGAGATCGACTCGCAGCATGTCTATCTTGATTTCGACTATGTCCAGAAACTGCTGCTTATGGCCGAGACCAAGCGCCCGAAGAACTAT
Organism: uncultured Planctomycetales bacterium; assembly: GCA_964418235.1. Taxonomy (GTDB): domain Bacteria; phylum Planctomycetota; class Phycisphaerae; order UBA1845; family Fen-1342; genus CAYQLG01. Next base: position 123 of record CAYQLG010000246.1, on the reverse strand, counting down.
CGCGCGGCCGGCGCGCTGGGCGGCGCCGCATGGGAGGAAGCCGCGCCCGCGGCGGAGGCCCAGCCTGGTGAGGTCGCGGACGGCGCGAGCGACGCAGCGCCCGCGACGGCGGAACTGGAGCAG
>CAYQLG010000245.1:0-2491 GCA_964418235.1 uncultured Planctomycetales bacterium | reverse complement strand
AGCGAGAATCCGAGCCGGCAAAAAGTTCACGAGCTCTCCGGCCCGTGCGTCCCACGACAAAGATAGGCACGAATCTCATGCCGTGACGTCGGAGTTCCTTTCCGCTTCATCCGAAAATTCAAGCTTGACGATGCACTAGAGCGTACGAAATTTGGTCGGTCGCTTGTAACAGTGCCGCGACCGTAAGGAAGCGGAGATTCAAGGAAAACCTAACCACTCCCTTACGGTCGTGGCTCTGCCAAGCATGCGGTCGTGGCGCTGCCAAGCGACAGTGCAATCCTGAAAATGCTCTAGCGATTGACCGTGCGCATGGCGCTGAAAGGAGTTTCGATGTTGCGGAATAGTGCGATTCGGCGCGGGTTGGCGTGGGCGGCGATCGGTCTCATCCTGACCGGGGGTATGGGCTGCAACCGTTCTGCACGGCGTGAGATTCAATCGGCGGCGTATAGTACGTTTCAGAGCGGCGTCGATGCGCTCTTCGGCCAACTCACGAACGAGCTGGACGCCTGCCTCACGAGCTTCATCAATCAGCAGGATGACACGGTGTGCGGCCAAGCCACGCCGGGAGCGAGTCAGTCCGGCGGCGGAACCGCTGGCACGGATGGCGCTGCCGCCGATCCGGCCGCGCGACGGTTGTAATGGCGGGCCGCTGCGGCTTCGTGACTATGGCAGCTTGGCCGCGGGCATGCCAAGCTCGCTGCGCACGCGCTCAATAATGACCGGGATTTTGGTGCGCTTCAGCTCGGCGAACTCAGTCGGCAGCTCGTCCTCATAGAGCAGAAAATCGATCGTCGTGCCGTCCGTGCCGATCGGCACGCGCAACACCGCCACGATCCGCCGCACCATCGCCACCGGCAGCGGATTCGCGCTGGTCGGCGGCTGCACCATCGGGATGTCAACCGGCTGCACATGGGTCGAACCTGACGATGGCGGCACGGCCTGTCCGCCATCTACCGACGCCGGCGGTAAGTCCTGAACACCGGCCCCAGCCGGCGACGGTTGAACGGCGACAGGCGGCGAGACCGACGTACCGGTCTGCGGCGGCGGCGAGGGCACAGCCGGCTGCACCGCAGGCTGCGGCTGTGGCGGTTGTGGCACGATCGCCGTGGGCATCGGCACGCCCGGCTGCAATCCGACGCGCATGCCCAGATCGGTCAGGCGATACGCCAATCCGGCGCGACCACAGACCAGCCCGAGCGCCTGCCGCGCCTCGGTGTTCTTGAGAAATAAATCGGTGACGCGCACCTGGTTGTTGATCAACTGCTGCTGCACGCCCGCATCGAACTCGACCGGCACGCCGATGCTCTGCCCCAGTTCCACCAGCACCTGATCCACCAGCCGGTCATGCACGTTCAGATCGACGCGCCGATTCAGGCGATTCGTAAAATCTTCCGCCTTTTCGAGCAGCACGATCTGGTCGCCGTCGAGCAGCCACGTCACCTTCGACGAAGCCGCGATCGATTCGAGCGCGTCATACCCGCTCTGATTGCCGGCCGTCTTGAGATAGTCTTTGATGAGGTCTTCGGCGTCGTCTTCCTGCAGATTTCCTCGCGCCGTCAGCCGCACACGATCGCCTTTGAACAGCGCCCGCGCCGTCTCGCCATGCAGCCGCTGCAGCAGCGTGGCCTCCTCCGGCTGAATGCGCCGCCCCAGCCGCTCCAGCAGCGGCCCCGGAAAGATGCGGACCGCGCCGCCGATGACCTCAAACGCCAGCCCCAGCCGCTGGCAGACGCTCTGCAAACCGGAGCGGAGCGTGATCCCCTGGATGCGAATGTCGACGCTGGTGCGCTGGCCGTAGGGCAGCAGTTCGAGCGTCGCGTCATCGACGACGAAGCTCAGCCCGCTGATGCGCTGCATTTCCTCCAGCGCCTTGCGAAAGGGCTGCTGCTTGACTTCGATGCGGTTGCGCATCGGTTCATCCAGCAACTCATTCACCCGCCGTGCATCGCCGGTCTGCGGCAATTCGCGCGCGGTTTGGGCCGTTGCATTCCAGGGGTCAAGTTGCGTGACCAGCAGCAGGCCGGCGATAAACAGACTTCGCGAATGCTTCATACGAGCTTGAGTCCTTCTCTTCATCCAAAGCCGGCAGCCAGCCAAAGGGTGCGGGCGGATTTCGGCAAGCGTCACGCGCTCGATCGGTTCCGCGCACCTGTTCATCTTCGGCGCGAGCAATTCTTCGACCCCGGCGGCGCGCCGACGTTGGCCGCGCCGGCCCGCCAGGCTCGAAAGCTGTTAGTAATAGCCATTGTCAAAATACTGCGGTCGGCGCGGCGGGGCCGAGCTGATCTTCAGATACATGATCTGTTCTTGCGGACGCTGGGCCAGGACCGATGTCTCTTGCGGCGACAGCGGGGTGAACTGAGCGAATGCCTCTGCGCCGGCTACAACTTCATCCTCCGCCGGATGCACGGTCACTTCAAGCAACGAAGCCGGCGCGGCGGTTGGCACGCGCGTCTGCGGCAGCCATACGGCCAGCGCCACCGCCGACTCT
>CAYQLG010000244.1:0-2549 GCA_964418235.1 uncultured Planctomycetales bacterium | reverse complement strand
GGCGGCGCGGATGCAACCGCGCGGCGCGCCGCGGCGGACGGCGAACCGCCGCCGATTCCGAAGGACCGCTTGTGCATCGGCGGCTGGAACATCGAGTGGCTCGGCACGCCCGGCAGTCGATCGGGCAAGGCCGAGAACATCGCGCAAAAGCCCGAAGATATCGCCGCCTATATCGTCGCCGCCAAGGTCGACGTGCTGGGTATTTGTGAGATCGGCAGCTCTGAGAGCAGCGGCGGACGTGAGAGCGACGAACTCGGTGCGGCCTTGCGGCTGGTGGATCGGCAGACGGGCGGGAAATGGGAGCATCGGCTCTTCCCGGCGCGCAGCGGACGCAACCAGCAGATCGGGCTGGCGTGGAACACTCAGCACGTTCGTCCGGTTGGTCCGCCGGTGAAGGTGACGGAGCCGCGGCAGCGCAGCACGGATGGAAGAGTCATTTGGTCGCGGCCGCCGTGGGGGCAGTTGTTCAGCGCCGGGCCGGGTCGGACGGATTTTGCGGTGATCGTGGTGCACATGAAGAGCGACTATCGCGGCGACTTCTCGGCGCAGCGCGAGAGCGAGGCCAGGACGTTGCTGGCGGATTTGCCGCGGGCCTTCGGCGATGCCGACGTGATCATCATCGGCGATTTCAACTGCGGCTCGCATCAAGAGCCGGCGATCAAGGCGCTGACCGGCGGCGGTTTTATCGATCTGAACGCCGACGACAGCCAGACGCACATCGCGTACGGGCCGCTCGACCGCGCGCTGACGCCTTCCGCCCAGCCGGAATTTGCGCAGCGAATCTTTCGAGTGGAGCGTGACGCCTTTTTGCGCTCCGGCGGCTTGAGCCTTGATGACTTCAAGCGGCGCTATTCGGATCACTTCATGGTCGTGACCGAGTTGCAGGTCATGGCGGATGATGATTGAACCGCGCTGGTGGGGGAGGCGATTCGCGCGTTCTTGCAGCAGCCCATCAAGCCGCGGCTGTTGGGGTGGCCGCACAGACTTGCAGTCGCGCTTAGAGCGTTTTCATTTTCTCTGTAGCGTCGGCTTTCCGTGGCCGACGGCGAATCGACGGCGATACCCCGTCGGGCAGGGACGCCCGACCCTACAGTTCAATCGAAATGCGCTTGGTTTTCCCAATCCGCTCGCGTGCATCAGCGCAGCTTGATTGTCGCCAGCGCGAACGTTGTGAAGAGCGCCGCCAGCAGCCAGAAGCGCATGACCGTCTGCGTCTCGGTCCAGCCGCCCATGTGAAAATGATGGTGGATCGGGGCGCAGCGAAAGAGCCGTTTTCCGCCAGTGTAGCGGTAATAGCCGATTTGGAGCAGGACCGAGACCGCCTCAATCACGAAAACGCCGCCGACGATGAAGAGCATCAGCTCCAGTCGCGTGACGATCGCGACATAGCCCATCAGCCCGCCGAGCGGAAGCGAACCGGTGTCGCCCATGAAAACCTGCGCCGGATAGGCGTTGTACCAGAGAAAGCCCATGCACGCCCCGACCACCGCGCCGCACAAGACCGCCAGCTCCTCAGCTCCGCGAATATGATAGAAGAGGAGCGGTGTGGCGTATTCCGCCGTGCCGACGACAAAGGCCAGAATCATGAAAGCCAGCGCGGTGAGGACCATGCACCCGTTCGCGAGTCCGTCCATGCCGTCAGTCAGGTTGACCGCGTTGGATGTGCCGGCGATGACCAGGATCGCAATCAGCGCGAACAGCCAGACCGGCAGGACGAACCCTTGCTTGTAAAAGGGCACCTGCAGCACGTTATAGAAGGGCGCGTAGGTCGCCTCGATGTCGCGCCAGCGGTCGGATTCGAGCTGGGCCTCGCCGGTCTTGTAGACGAAGATCGCGAGCAAGGCCCCGAGCGCGACCTGAAAGACGAGCTTTTCCCACATTTTCAGGCCATCGCGCGAACCGCCGCGCCGCGCTGCCGTCAGCTTGAGCCAATCGTCGACTCCGCCCAGCAGCATCAGCCAAACGAGGCAGAAGACCCCCATCACGACGTAGAAATTATCGAGCCGGGCGAGCAGCAGCGCACTGGCGATGATCGACGTGACGATCAGCGCTCCGCCCATGGTGGGCGTGTTGCTCTTGTCCTTCATGAGTTGATTGAGCGTCTGATTATGGAATTCGGGCCGGTCGCCGACTTTGAGCTTGAGCAGCAGCCGGATGTAGCGCGGCGCAAGCCGCCAGACAATGAAGAAGCCGACCAGAATCGCGAGCACGGCGCGGAAGAGCGCGCTCCGGTAAAAATACGGATCGCCCTGCGGATTCCATTGCTCAGCGAGCCAGTAGAGCATCGACTTCGATCCCTGCCACCGCGTTCGCGCGCACCGCTTCGCGGCGCGCGGCTGTTTTCCGGTTCTTCACAGCCGGTCGCAGCGCCGCCCTGCGGCCCGCGCCCGGCGCTTCAGCGCCGTCGGCCACCGAGGGCCGACGCTTCAGGGGCGTCCGCCACCCACCGACGCGCCGGCCCAAAATTCTCCACCCGCACCCACCACTCAACAATTCGCCACTCGCCACTCGCCACTCGCCACTCGCCACTCGCCACTCGCCACTCGCCA
>CAYQLG010000243.1:0-2552 GCA_964418235.1 uncultured Planctomycetales bacterium | reverse complement strand
AGAAGCTCACGATCCGCCAGCGGCTGGAATTGGCCGCGCGGATCGCCGACGCCGTTCAGCACGCCCATCAGCAAGGCGTGATCCACCGCGACCTCAAACCGGGCAATATCTTTGTGACTGCCGACGGCCAGCCAAAGATCCTCGACTTCGGCGTGGCGCGGGCGACCGACAGCGACCTGCAGACGACGACGCTGCAGACCAACGTCGGTCAACTGATTGGCACGCTGCCCTACATGTCGCCGGAGCAGGCCGCCGGCGATCCCAACCAGATCGACACGCGCAGCGACGTGTACGCGCTGGGCGTGGTGATTTACGAACTGCTGACCGGCCGGCTGCCGTATCTGTTGCAAGAGAAGCTGGTGCTTGAGGTCGTACGGATCATCAAGGAGGAGGAGCCGACGCGCCTGAGCAGCCTGAACAAGACCCTCCGCGGCGACGTGGAGACGATCGTCGCGAAGGCGCTGGAAAAAGACAAAAAACGCCGCTACGAAACAGCCAACGCCCTGGCGGCGGACATCCGGCGGTACCTGAACGACGAGCCGATCGCCGCCCGGCGGCCGAGCGCGACATACCAGATCGGCAAGTTCGCGCGCAGGAACAAGGCGTTGGTGGGCGGCGTGGTGGCGACATTTCTGACGCTGTGTCTTGGGGTCATCGGTGTTGGCACTAGTCTCTATTTTGCGTTGGAAGCTACTAAGACTGCGAAACATGAGGAGAAACGTGCACTTTCGGCATTGGCGGCTGAGTCAACAGCACGCCGCGAGATTGAACGATCACGAGATACACTCCAAACACTATCGGATTTTCTATCCGATACGTTCAAACAGGTTTCACCATCCGTCGCTCTTGGACGTGACACTGCGATGATCCGCGAAATGGTAGATGTCGCCGCGAAGCGAATTATCGAGGGGGAATTGAACCGCGCACCGGAAGCGGTGATTGGTCTCGGTGTGGTGATTGGAGGCGTGTATCGCGATTTGGGGGACTACGACTCAGCAGCGCGGATGTTTAATTACGCATTCGAAATGGGCAATGTGCAGTACCAGGCATGTGACCCCGCCGTGCTCAATTTGAAGCTCGAGCTTACTACGCTTGATTACCACCGCCACGAGTGGCAGCGGGCCGCAGGCGAAAACGAGCGCATCATAATCGAATCTACATCCTGCCTCGGCAATGATCATCCCATCACGCTCGTTGGGCGTCACAATTTCGCAGCCTGCCTAACTGCGATGTCCCGATACGACCAGGCAGAGGAGATCCTGAGCGACGTATTGGAGCGCCGCGGTCGCGTACTCGGGCCGAACGCGCAGGATACACTGACCACGCTTCATACATTGGGATTGACGCTGCGACAGGCCGGCAAAGTTGAAGCAGCGGCTCCGTTGCTTAGAGACAGCTTCACGCGCGTGGAAGCGCTATACGGGGCTGACCACCCAAAGACGATGAATGCGCTTAATGAACTCGTGGTGCTCCTCAACGACCAAGAAAGGTTGACCGGAACTGTTGACTTGGCGCAAGAAAATGTCGCGCGTCACGAGCGAATCTTTGGGCACAATCACGGCCGCACACAGGCGGCGCGATTGAATCTAGCATTAAGCTATGCCAAACGTGGCCAATTCTCTGAGGCGATTGCAATTTACCGTAATGTGCTTGTCGAACGCGAAACAGAATTCGGCCCTGATGATCCAAGTACTCTAAGTGTGGTTGACAACCTGGCCATGTGCTATGCGTCGAGTTTTCAGTACGCGGAAGCGTTGCCTCTGGCTCGACGCATGGTCGAGTCGCAAGTTGCTGTAAACCACCCGGACCATCCCGCTGTCGTATCGGCCCGTCTCGGACTGGCAGAAATATTACGAAATATGAATCAGCTCGACGAAGCAGCTGATCAGGCGCAAGCGGCATTGGCCAGTTGTTCCCGGACCATGGCAAGCGATGCACCGGCGCGCCAGCGAGCGCGTGCAACGGTCGCTGTTGTGCTTGCGTCGATGAATCGCCTGGAGGAAGCGGAAGCCGTTACGTCAGAAATGCTGGATGTCGCAATTGCTGCATATGGCAGAAATGATTGCCGAACGCTCTCGTCTGGATTCAATCTCGGCTCGATCCGGTTGCGGGCAGGCAGATGCACTTCGGCGGCGGAACAGTTGGAACAGGTGACGCTTTTGGCTCGAGCCTGCTTGCCGGAAGATCACCAGAATGTGGCAATTATGCGCGCTACCTACGGGGCCGCGTTGGCATGCCTTGAGCGCTGGGTGGAAGCCGAAGTCGAACTCCAGAGTGCTATGCCGAAATTGATCACTACGATGCCACCCGGGCATTCACACCGGATTCGTGCAACGGAGGCTCTTGTCAAAACACTGGAAGCGAAGCATGCTGCGGTGCCCGAAGATGTCTCGCTTGCCAGTTCATTGGCTGAATGGCGCGCGAAATTGGCAGAATGCAGGGCTAGCACACAATCGGCGGCGCAGCCCGCCACAAGCGCACCCGCGGCGAAGGGATGGCGATGAACACACTGGAGCGCGCGGCGCTGAAGCGGCTGGAGGGGCTGTTTGAGC
>CAYQLG010000242.1:0-2576 GCA_964418235.1 uncultured Planctomycetales bacterium | reverse complement strand
GCCGCGCATCGCCGCGCGCAGTAGTCGCCCGATGCCGACGCCGGCCGCCCCGCCGCCGGCGGTCACGATGCGCTGCTGGCAGAGCCGTCCGCCCGTGATGCGCAGGGCCGATTGGATCGCCGCCAGGGTGACGCCGGCGGTGCCCTGAATGTCGTCGTTGAAACTGGTGACGCGGCGGCGATAGCGGTCGAGCAGCCGGAAAGCATTGTGCTTGGCAAAATCCTCCCATTGCAGCACGGCCCGCGGAAAGACTTCCAGCACGCCCTCGACGTACGCCTCGATGAACTCGTCATACGCGGCGCCGCGCAGCCGCCGGTGGCGATAGCCGAGATAGTACGGATCGCTAAGCAACTCGGCGTTGTCGGTCCCGACGTCCAGACTGATCGGCAGGCAGCAGGCCGGATCGATGCCCGCCCCGGCGCAATAGATTGTGATCTTGCCGATCGGGATGCCCATGCCGCCGCAGCCCTGATCGCCCAGCCCGAGGATGCGCTCATTGTCGGTCACGACGATCAGGCGGATGTCCTCGGCATGGGGCACGTTCCGCAGGATATGCGTGAGGCGCGGCGCGTCTTCGGGCGTCAGCCAGATGCCGCGCGGACGGCGGAAAATGTGGCTGTAGCGCTGGCACGCCAGCCCGACGACGGGCGTGTAAATGATCGGCATCAGCTCGTTCAGATTCTCGATCAGCAGACGGTAGAAGAGCGTCTCGTTGCGATCCTGCAACGCGATCAGGCCGATGAATTTTTCCAGCTCGTCGCGCTTGGAGCGCAGATGTTCCAGCTCCAGCGCGAGTTGCTCATCCATCGTCTGTATGCGCGGCGGCAGCAGGCCGTGCAGGCCGAGCCGTTCGCGCTCTTCGAGTGTGAATGCGGTGTCTTTGTTGAGTCGCGGCTCGTGCAGCACGGCGGCGCCGCGAAGATGCGCGTCGCTGCTGCGGCGGGTCGCCATGCGGTCTCGTTCCGTATGCATCGCACGGCCTCCGAATGCCGGCCGACGCAAGGTGCGGGCGCCTGGGGCGCGATGAGATGACGCAGCGCCGGCATGGCTGCTGCGAGTGTATCGCGCAGTTCAGCGACGTCGGCACTGAGTTGAAACTCCCTACCGATATGTAGTGGGATCGAATGCGTGCGGATCGCGTCAGGCGCCCAGCCCGCCTCACTGGCGTCGCGCTCCGGCGGACGCGACCGACGCCGGGAGCTGCTCCCATGCTTGGGCAATTCGTTTGTCAACCCTTCCAATCAGCACTAAACTATACCTAGAAGGAGATTCCAGTGGCTGGACAGTTCGATGGCAAGAACATTCTCGTCGTGGACGACGATCCGGATATTCTCACGGCGATTCAGACCGGTCTTTCGGACACGGGCGCGACCATCAAGACCTGCTCTGACGGCAACACCGCGTCGAACATCGCCGAATCCGAAACGCTCGATCTGATCATTCTCGACATCATGCTGCCGCAGCGCAGCGGCTTTCTCGTGTTGGAGCGGCTGAATCAGCACCGCCAGCGCGGGACGAAGCCGCGCATCATCATGATCACCGGCAACCAGGGCAAGCGGCACAAGCAATATGCCGAGGCGCTGGGCGTCGATGAATATCTCAACAAGCCCTTTCGGATGGACAAGCTGCTCGAAGTCACCGAAAAGTTGCTCGGCAAGTAGCCCACCGCCGTGCGCATCCAGCCTGTCGGCATCTGGCTCGATTCCTATCGCCAAGATCTAAAGGCGTCCCTGCTGCGCGCTGCGGAGCAGGGCTTTCACGCCGTCCACGCCAACCATGGCGCGGGGCCGGCGGCGCTGAACCCGCGCGAGCTGGGGCCGTCGGCGCGGCGACATCTGCTGCGCTATCTCGATGGGCTGGGGCTGCGGCTCGACTCGCTCGGCATGGTCCTCCCCGGCGCGGGGCTAGCTGACCCGGCGTCCGCCGACGTGCGGCTCGCCCAGCTATGCGAGACGCTTGAACTTTGCGCCGATCTGGGCGTGCGCAGCTCGACCGTCGCGATCGGCGGTGTGGCCAATCCCGACGCCAGCCCGCTCGCGCGCGAGGTCTTGGCACAAACCGCCGACTATGCCGATCGATTCGGGGTGCGCATCGCCGTGCTGGATGGCCTCGCCGCGCCGGGCGAGCTGGCCGACGCCATTCGCCCCTATCGCGCCGCGCCGATCGGCCTGGCGCTCGATTCGGCGGCGCTGGAGGGAGCGATCCAGACGGCCACAAATGCACCGGACCTGATCGCCGCGGTCCACTTGCGCGACGTGCGACGGGCCGGGGCGGGCCTGATGGAAGAAGCGCCCTTTGGCACGGGCGAGGTGGACTTCCTGCAGCTGCGCGCGGCGCTGGCCGCGGCCGGCTATCGCGGGGGCGAGGCGCTGCGGCGCGACGGGCCGGGACCGATTGACGCTCTGCGTGCCGGTCGCGAGTATATTGACGGGTTGTTTCCCCAGTTTCCGCAGCGTGGCGCGGGCTGACGGAACGCAATTACGAAACCCGCATAGACCGAGGAGGATGACCGCCATGTCGATACTTACGTTGATGCTGTTGCTGCAAACCACGACCGCCCCGGCCACGGCGCCGGC
>CAYQLG010000241.1:0-2686 GCA_964418235.1 uncultured Planctomycetales bacterium | reverse complement strand
AAGATACCACTCGCGTCAAGGCGAAAAATTCACAGGCTCTCTGGCCCGTGCGTCCCACTACAAACAAAGGCTCTCATTCAAGCCGTGACGCCGGAGCTTTTTGCCGCTTCATCCGAAAATTCAAGCTTGACGGAACACTCGATGCGAGCCTGGCCTTCGTGAAATAACGATACCCCGCGGCAATCGGCGACTTTCGCAGCACCACGCAAAGAGCAGCACGACGCAACGCGCATCGCAACCGCGAAGAACCAACCCGGCGCGGCGTGATTCCAATCGCTCCCTCACGGTTGCGGTTCGGCTACGGCTGCGGTTCGGCTTGTGGTCGCGGATCGGCTTGCGGGCGCGGCGCATCACAGTCGCCTGCCTCAATCAGCCCGCGACGAACCAGGTCGAGGAACTGCCGGTTGCTCGCAAGCACGTCGGGCAAGGCATCGATCTCCGCCGGGGTGCACCAGCGTATCTCGGCGACTTCATCGGGGTTGAGCGTGAACTCATCACTGAGCAGCTCAGCCCGCCACCAGTGCAGCCGCAGATGCCGGGTCGGACTGACGTATTCCCAGACTTTTTCCCGGGGCCGAACGTGGCCGCCAACCTCCTCGAAGAATTCGCGCACGACGCCCTCCGCCTGCGATTCGCCCGGCTCAAGCCCGCCGCCGACAAAGCACCAGGCATTGCCCGCGAGGATATGCGCGGCGCGGCGGATCATCAGAAACCGCCCGGCCCGCGCGACCACGACTACGACACCCTCTTTCACGGCATGAGGATAGCGTCGAGGATCAAGTAAAGGCGATCGGGCGAGAACGTGATCAAGGCGCGGCGTGGCGCGCTCGCGGGGGCGCGCTATTTGGCCCGAAAGCGCTCCAGCAATACGCCATATCTCACGTATTGCTCCGCCGTGATTTTCGAGCGATTCGACCAGACCGCCAGATCCAGCCCGGTGTGGATCGGTGTGCGCGGCAGCGGCGCGCGGGCGGCCTCTTCGATGGTTGCGCGAATCAGCGCGATCGCCCCCGCGGTCGCCTCGCGCAGATGGCCCATGATCTCTTCGAGCAGCGCCTGCGGCGTGACACCGGGCGCGTGCGGCCGCCAGCAGTCATAGTCGGTGACCAGAGCGACCAGCGCATAGGACATCTCCGCTTCGCGCGCCAGCTTGGCTTCGGGCATGGCCGTCATGCCGATCACGTCACCGCCCCAGGCGCGGTGCATGCGCGCCTCGGCGACCGTGCTGAAGGCCGGACCTTCCATGCACACATACGTGCCCTGACGATGAACGGGCGCCGCCACGCGCGCCGCCGCCGCCAGCAGCCGCTCGCGCAGCGCGCCGCAATAGGGCTGGGCAAACTCAACATGGACGGCCAGATCGTCATAAAACGTGGGCGTGCGGCGAAAGGTCTTGTCAATCACCTGATCGACGATGACCAGGCTGCGCGGCGCGAACTCCTCGCGCAACGAGCCGACCGCGCCGCTCGCGAGCACGTGCGTGCAGCCCAGCGCCTTGAGCGCATAGATATTGGCGCGATACGGAACCTGCGACGGATTCAGCATGTGGCCGTGACCGTGGCGCGGCAACAGCGCGACCTCCAGCCCGTTCCACGAAACGACGCGCAGCGGCCCGCTCGGTGATCCAAAGGGGGTATCGACCGTCACGTCGCGTCCCTCGGCGTGGCCGAAGAGCGCCTCGCCCAACCCGGTTCCGCCGATCACACCGATCATGGGGCACTCCGATTCGCTGACTGCGCCAACAGCGCGACAACGACTGACCAAGACGCCAGGTTCGCGCGTTCAGGATGGCTCTGGCGAGCGCGGCCTGCACAAGCCCAGCGCATCGCCCGCATCGCCGCCGATTGCTTTCCGAGAGCCTATCGCACGGGCGGCCCGCGATCAAAGCCGGCCGGCGGCTTGAGTCCACAGGGTCGGCGTCGCGATCGCGGAAAAGATTGCCGACAATCAGCTCAAAATCGCGAAAAAAATTCGGCTTGGGCTAGTGCTTCGTCACACTTGAATTTGCGGGTTCGAAACGAGGGTAGCATGGGCCTCCGGCCCGTGCGTCCCACAACAAACAAAGGCACATAGTTCACGCCGTGACGCCAAGCTCTTTTTCGCTTCATCCGAAAATTCAAACTTGACGGAACACTAGCGTGGGCCGGTATAGATCGTGGACTGATCGACGAAGCAGAGTGGATTGTCGAAGGGGTCGAAAGCATAGAACGAGCGCTCGCCCCACGGGCGCGTGACGATTTCGCCCGCCGGGTCGCCGTGAATGTCTTCGGCCGACAGGCGCGCCCCGGCGGCCAGGCATGCACGGCGGGTGGCCGCGAGGTCGGCGACGGCGAAGTAGACCGGCTCGGCGTTGGGGCGGGCGGCGTAGCCGTCGCCATCGGCGCCGGGGTCGAAGCACGCCAGGATCACACCCTGACAATCAAAGTAGCGCCGTCCCGGCGAGACCGGCAGGGCCGGCGTATCGAGAACGGCGGCATAGAACTGCTCCGCCCGGGCGATGTCCGAAACGGGCATGATGATCCGGAAGAGACGCGCGCTCATATGACGCATTATGCCGTCCGCCGCGTTCGGAAGAAAGCAAGATTAGAGCGTTATTTCGCGAACCCAGCGCGGCCGCGTTCGGTCGCCATGACTAGTGCTTTGTCACACTTGAATTTGCGGGTTCGAAACGAGGGTAGCATGGGCC
>CAYQLG010000240.1:0-2689 GCA_964418235.1 uncultured Planctomycetales bacterium | reverse complement strand
CAGTTATCGCCGTCGATGCATCCCTCGACTCCGCCGTCGCCCAGCCGGCCGGCGTCGGGCAGTTTATGCGTATGGGGCTTTATCCTGGTACAGACCCGCCCAATAGTCGGGCACGAGCATTAGCGGTCGGAGAAGATGGCCCGGTTGTAGTCGGAGCTGCCTTTGGCGCGCGCTACAGTCGTGAAGCGGTTCGCTGGTCCGGGGGTAGTCTCGTTGGCTTAGGAGTGCTGCCAGGATCGTCTGACGGCGAGAGTGATGCTCTAGGCGTGTCTGCGAATGGTCGGGTTGCCGTTGGCATCTCCCAAAGCGGAAGTTTGCGTTCGGCAGTGGCGTGGATCGATGGCCAGATCACTCCATTGCCGGTCTATTCAGGGCCGGGGGCGGGCTTAACACACGGCGCGCGTGATGTCTCCGCCGACGGGTCGGTGATTGTCGGCGGTTCTGAATACGCCCTCAATCGCTCGCGCCCCGTGCGCTGGGTCAATGGAGAGCTTCAGCCGCTCGGGGATCTGCCGGGGGGCGAGGATTCCGGCTCTGCAACGGGCGTTTCGGCTGATGGGCGTGTGGTCGTCGGTGTCAGCCGATCCTTCGGCGGCGTGGAAGCCTTTCGTTGGGAAAACGACGTGATGATCGGCTTGGGACGGCTCGGGCGCGCGGGCGAGTCGTACGCCCATGAGGTCTCTGCGGATGGACGCGTGGTTGTGGGCGTCTCAGATTTTGGGCTGTATCCCCAGGCTTTCCGTTGGGAAAATGGTCAAATGATCGGGCTTGGTTACCTTTCTGAAGCAAACCAAGAGAGTCTCGCCCGCGATGTCTCGGGCGACGGATCGCGCGTGGTCGGCTACGGATATCGTGGCGACGGTCAGGCCGCATTTCTCTGGGACGCCATCCACGGCATGCGAGCGCTGCAAGACGTGCTCGCCGAGGAATACGGGCTGGCCGATGTACTGGCCGGGTGGACGCTGCGCGAAGCGACCGCGATCACACCCGACGGCCTGGCCATCGCCGGCTTCGGCCGCAACCCGCAGGGCCGCACCGAAGGCTTTGTCGTACTCCTGCCGGAGCCTGGGACGCTGCTCCTGCTGGTGATCGGCGGGATGTTCGTGTTCCAGCGCAAGACTCGGTGAGCGACTACTGCGCAACCAGCAACCGCCCGCTATCAGAGCTGGCACTCGCTTGCCCGTAATTGATTCTACTTGGCCCTTGCTTTCAGTTTTATTTCTGCTTGGCGGCGTGCAGGCGTGCTTGCGGGCGTGCCACTATTCTCCCAGCGGACTTTGCGGTGGCCTTTTCCAGCACACTGCATGTGTTTCGGCGATCGATGTCCCTGAGTTAATCAAGAGTATTCCCGGCAAAATCTGCTCTGCGAACAGTGGTCGCCATCATCGAAGAACTGTGAAGGTCTGCTCTTGCCGACAGACCACCCGCCACTTGAAATCTATGCTATGCTGTAGTAGAAGGCGGCCTCACTGGATGATCAACTTGCAGTCCACATCTAGGGCACGTATTTGATTGACTAGCCTGCATTTCATAGCCACAGGCTCGACATAGCCCAGGATGCCATAGCACTCTGAATGACTCCAAGAAGATATCGCAGAGAAATATAAGAATTCCTCCTGCGACAAACGAACCTATGGCACCGATGACAAATAGAACCAGCGATGCATTTGCTGTCGAGGCCGATGTCCCTAAACCCTTATTGACAATAATGACAAACCCTACTCCAATTACAACTGATTGTGTTAGTAGAATCTCCCACCGCCTACCTTCTGTACTTCCTAAATACCAACAGGTAATTATCAAGCAAGTGCCGATCATTAGTAACGAATACCCAATATACCAGATCGCTGCATTTATTAAAAAACATCGACCTGCGATGGCCGCCAGAATGGTTATGGCGCATGCGAATCTGCTCACAAAAGCAGGTAAAACCAAGTTTGGCATCACAACTCTCACTACTCACACTTCCCAACGAATGACTCTGAAAAAGGCGATCTGTGGTCTTGGGACATTTTGAGCTTGATGTTATTTTGCATTTCGGGCGACACAGCAATCTCCGTCAATCCCCAATGAATGTGTGTATCAAGTGGATTGCCCCTTTTCCATTCATGTCCCCACTCCCAGCACTTGATGACACAATAGCTAACAGTGTCATTGGGGCGGTTATTTACACAAAGCGCGCATGTCTGAAAGTCCTGTCGCACGTAGGAGTATAGCCAGTAATTATTGGGACCCGGGCTATCCGTCATTCGATAGCCCTGAAGATCGCTGGTCTTCGTGAAGGTCTTTCCAAGGGATTGAGACGGATACCAGCCATTTCCAGGATCAGGATGCCATGTGGCAGCCGGCGGGCGACCAAGAGGATCAAAGACAGAGAACAGGAAATCGACTGTCTCTGCGACAATTTGAGAAAACACAACACCGCCAGTGCAGCAGCAATTGCGGCAATTCATATCCGACTTAACAAATACATCAATAGTGACATCAACATGTCCGCGCGTTGCTGAATAACCAATGCCAGTGACATCAAAATACTCACAAGTTAGGCCAAGTGGATCTATCAAGACTGTTGGGCGATTGTTCAAAAATCGATATGTATTCAAGTCGCCCAGTGTCCCGATAGGATCTCGATTGAGCCACCTCCCCAAGCTCGCGCTGTAATACCTCATCTTCCCATTCACCAACCCAA
>CAYQLG010000239.1:0-2736 GCA_964418235.1 uncultured Planctomycetales bacterium | reverse complement strand
TGGGCGCGCCTGGCGCAGCGCGCTCTTCGACCAGTCGCACGGCGGCGGCGTCGGGCCGCACGCGCCCGCCGCGGCAGGTGAGGCACGGAATCTCGGTGATGTTCGTCTGCAACTGCGAGCGCAGCGACCAGCTATTCCGCGCGGCGGAGTCGAGGGTCGGGAAGATGCCGCGCCAGGCGAAGCGCAGCGGCCCCAGTTCCTTGTGCACCGCCGGCGATTCGAGCCAGATGCCCGGCAGGCCGAAGAGCAAGGCGTTTTTCTGCGCGGGGGTCCAGGATTGCAGCGGCGACTTCATCGAGGCGCCGATATGCTTGCATACGGCGTCGAGCATGTGCGCAAAGGGCGAGTGCGGGTCGATGAATTCCCAGCCGTCGATCGCGCCGAAGACCAGGCTCTCCTCCGGGTTCTGCATGATCGATTCGGGCGGCGCGCCGCGCTGCACGCCCAGCCCCTCGCAGGTCTCGCACCAGCCCAGCGGGCTGTTGAAGCTGAAGTGGTTGGGGCCTAGCTCTTCGTAGCTCATGCCGCAACGGCCGCAGGCGAGTTTCTGCGAAAAGAGGATTTCGCCGCCGGACGGGGGCGGGGCAGGGGGTTCAGCGCTGGGCGCGTGGAGCGACGAATCCGCAGGCGTCTGAAGCGACGGCGCGACGGCGCGACGAAGCGACGAAGGGGAAGACGAATTCGCAGGCTGGGCTTCGTCCGCTGAATTCGGAGCGGCGACGCTTGCGGTGGGGTCATCAGCATGATTGCGCGCGGCGGCTTGATCCGTGCGCTCGACCGACGCCGACAGTTCGGTGTTGACCTGATTCCCTTCGTCGATCCCTCGCTTCGTCGCTTCGGCGCTTGCAGCGCTTTCGTCGCGCTCTTCGATGCGCTCCACCGCCTCGATCACGAGCGTCATGATGCCGTTGCCCAGGGCCAGGGCGTGCTCGATGCTCTCGTTGATGCGGCTGCGCGCTTTGGCCCGGACGACCGTGCGATCGATGACGACCTCGACGCGATGCTTGCGACGCGGGTCGAGTGTGGTCGCGTGCGTTGTGAGCTGGATATCGCCGTCGATGCGCACGCGCGTATAGCCGCTGGCTTTCAGCCGGTTAAACATCGCCGCGTAGCTCTCATTATCACCGAGTGTGACCGGCGCGAGCAGGATGATCGGCGCCCCCTCCGGCAACGCCATGACGCGATTCACGATCTCCTCGGCGGTTTGCGTCCCGATCGGCACGTTGCAGCGTGGGCAAAAGCGCTGGCCGACGCGGGCATAGAGCACGCGCAGGTAGTCGTAGACCTCGGTGATGGTGCCGACGGTCGAGCGCGGGCTTTTACTGGCAGCTTTCTGCTCGATGCAAATCGCCGGAGAGAGGCCCTCGACGTGTTCCACCTTGGGCTTTTGCAACTGACCGAGAAATTGGCGGGCGTACGCCGAGAGCGATTCGACATAGCGGCGATAGCCCTCGGTAAAGACCGTGTCGATCGCGAAGCTGGTTTTGCCCGAGCCGGATACGCCGGTGCAGACGGTCAGCGCGTCGCGCGGAAAGGAGACGCTGACGTCCTTGAGATTGTGCTGCCGCGCGCCGCGGACGGTGATCAACTCGGGCAGCCCTGCCCGCCCGCGCGGCGCGGCATTTGTGGCGGGGTCGCGTCGATTCTGTGCTGGGTGGCCGGCGTCTTCACCATCGCCGGCGGCGCTTGGGCCGGTCTCGCCGCCCGCCGCGCCAGAGAAGAGCGCGCGCAGCGCCGCGCCCGTGTGCGACGCCGCGATCGTGGCGACATCTTCGGGCGTGCCTTCGGCGACGATCTGGCCGCCGCCCGCGCCGCCCTCGGGGCCGAGGTCGATCAGCCAATCAGCGGTCTTGATGACGTCGAGATTGTGCTCGAGGACGACGACGGTGTTGCCGGCGTCGACGAACCCGTGCAGCACCGCGAGCAGCTTGCGAATGTCCTCAAAGTGCAGGCCGGTGGTCGGCTCGTCGAGGACGTAGAGCGTGCGGCCGGTGCCCTTTTTCACCAGCTCGCGCGCGAGCTTGATGCGCTGCGCCTCGCCGCCGGAGAGCGTCGTGCTTGATTGCCCCAGCTTGAGATAATCGAGGCCGACGTCGTGCAGCGTCTGCAGCATGGCATGGATGCGCGGCTGACTCTCGAAGTGCGTGAGCGCGGTCGCGACGTCCATCTCGAGCACGTCGGCGATGCTGCGGCCCTTGAACTGAATCTGGAGCGTCTCGCGGCCGAAGCGCCGGCCGCTGCAGACCGGGCAGGTCACCCACACGTCGGCGAGGAAATCCATCTCGATCTTGTTGGCGCCGTTGCCCTCGCAGGCTTCGCAGCGGCCGCCGCCGCGCGGACCGCCGGCGACATTGAAAGAAAAGCGGCCGGGCTTGTAGCCGCGCAGCTTCGCGTCGGGCAGGCGCGTGTAGAGATCGCGGATTTCGTCAAAGAGCTTGATGTAGGTGGCGGGGTTGCTGCGCGGGGTGCGCCCGATCGGGGTCTGGTCGATGGCGATGATTTTGTCGAGGTTTTCGAGGCCCAGCACGCCGGCGTGGCGGCCCGACTCGACCGCGGTGGCGTTGTTGAGCCGGCGGGCCAGCTCTTGAAAGAGAATGTCGTTGACGAGCGAGCTTTTCCCGGAGCCGGAAACGCCCGTGACGCACGTAAAACGCCCGAGTGGAAAGCGCGCGTCGATTGACTTCAAATTGTTGTGCGCGGCGCCGCGGATCGTCAGCCAGGCGACGGCGCCGTCCG
>CAYQLG010000238.1:0-2803 GCA_964418235.1 uncultured Planctomycetales bacterium | reverse complement strand
GGTCAAGGCCTTGCTCGAAGGCAAGCAGATCAAGTAGGTGATCGTGGTGCCCGGGCGCGCGCAGCCCACCAGCAGGGTCCCCGCCAGCACCGCGAGCGCAAGATCGACCAGCACCAGCGCCCGGGCCGGCACGCGAAACAGGCTCGCCCCCGGCAGCCAATAGAGCAGCGGGCAAATCGGCCCATACTTGCCCAGCGCCAGCAACACGCCAAACCCCAGCAGCACGAGCCACGGCCGCCAGCGCGGCCCGCGCCACGCGGCCGCGCCGCCGCTCAGCAGCATCAGCACCAGCAGCAGCGACAACCAGCCGACGTAGCCGAATTGCTCACATTGATGCGACGGCCCCCAATAGGCCGCGTCAAACATGTTCGGCGTGCGCTGGCCGAGGAACATCGGCAGAGCGAAATTCACCGCCGCCAACGGCGACCAGCTATTCTGCGTAAAATCCCAATAGTTCTGCTCCGTCCGCGTGCACTCGCGCAGATATGCCAGCGTCGGCGCAAGTTGAACCGCCGTCAGCCCCGCCGCCAGGCCCCACACCAGCGCCCACGTCAGCAACGCAGGCGCAAGCGCGGCCGGCGCCGCGCCTTCCGCCGAGAGCGGCGAGCGCGCCACGCCTGCCGGCGAGCGCGCCGATCGCGCCGTGGCTTCCTGCAAAGGCGTTGCTCGCGCCGCGCCGCCGCGCCGCGCCGCCAGCAACCAAACCAGGCTCCCCAGCGCCGTCAGCGCCGCGATTTGCAAATGTCCGGCGAGAATCTGCATGCTTGCCGCAAACGCGCCGGGCAACACCGTCCGCAGCATGCCGAGCGCCCATGCCGCGCTGTTGCGTCGGCCCGCTGTGGCCGACGGCGACTCGAAGAAATGCGAGATGCGCAGCGCCAGCCACGCATGCCGCCGCCGAAAGCGCCGCCCCGTTCCCGCGCGGTCGCTGTCAGCATGTCGATCACTCTCCTCGGCGCTATCCGCCCGCGCTGCGTTATCCAGCCACACGGCACAGTCAACCCGGACCCCGCGCCCGGCGCGCGTGTGCAACACAACATGCAGAAACGCCCCCATCACCCACGGCGTCCACGCCGCCGCATGCTGCATCGCAAAGTGCGCCCGATGGGCCAGCATGAACCCGCCAAACGCAAACGCCGCTCCGCCGAACAGCCCGGCGATGCGCGGCGTGCCGAGCCTCCGCAAAAGCCGATAGGCGCCGGCGAGCGCGAGGCTGTAATGCAGCCAGAGCGACAGCGGATACGCCGTCGTCGCGGGCATGCAGGCAAAGAGCCAGGTTCCCGGATACCAGACGGCGCTCTGCGGATCCGCCGCGAAGGGCCGCCCCAGACCGGTATAGGGATTGAACCACGGCCAGTCGCGCCGCGCGAGCACCTCGGCAAAGAAGACGCGCGATGGGAAATAATAGAGCACGTCGTCTTCGGCCGCGCCGAGTCCGCCGAGCCGCCACGCCGGCGCCAGCATCAGCCCCGGTAGCAGCATGATGAAGAGCGCGGTAGCGAGTCGGGCCAGCTCCGGCGCGCGCAGCCAGCGCCGCCGTGTAGCGCGGATCAACGCGGGATGGGCGTAGGGCAATACCAGCGGCGCCGTTTCAGCCATGCCGCATAGCTTAGAGCCGATCAGTGATTCGCAACCGTCCGCAGAGCCGCGCCCGTCAGGAAGCGATTCGGGTCGATACACGCCGGATCAACCCGATCGAATCGGCTCGAAACCTGCGCGCACGCTGTCAGGTCTCGATCGACCCGCGGCGTCAAGTCAGTCTTGAGCCAGCCGAGCATCGCGCTTTTAGTCTTTCCCCTTCGTCGTTCCGTCGCTTCGTCGCTCCGTCGCCATTCCGGGCCGTTGCAGAATCGAATCGCTCCCTCACGGTCGCGGTTCGGTTTGCGGGTGCGGTTCGGTTTCTGGGCGCGGTTCGGTTTCTGGGCGCGGTTCGGTTTTACAGCGGCGCATTGCCGGGCGGGCATTAAACTAGCTGTGTTGCGTCGCGGATAGGGCAGCATCCGCGTCGCGCCGAGGGCTTATGAGCGACGCCGTGCAATACGAGCGCCTGGTCGCAATCGGGATGCGGCTGAGCGGCGAACTCAAGCTGACCAACCTGGTAGAGCAACTCTGTCGCGAATGGCCGGCGCGGCCGGCGCTCGCGCAAATCGGAATTTTCGTGCTCGACCCCGAGCGTGAATTGGTGCACGCATATCTGGCCGTCCGGGGCGCGCCGCCGAGCGTTGCCGTCACCCACTACGCCGTCGAGGAGGAGCCTTTTGATGGGCGTCACGGCGATGGCGGGCGGCTCGACGGTCCAAACGGAGACCATGCCCCAACCGGCCAGCGTGACGACGAGACGGGCGACGGGCCGCGCCTGCCCACAGCGGCCGCGCGACTGCTGGCCGCCGGCGTCAACGGCTACGTGACCAATCCGCTCCACATCGGCGGGCGACGCTTTGCGCTGCTGGCGTTCGTTGCATCGACGCCGGGCGCCCTGACCGCTGAGGAGCGCGCCTTTGTGCGCGACATAGCCAGGCTGATCGCGCCGATCGCCTGGAATTGCCTGATTCAGGAGCGCCTTGACCGCGGCGACCGGCGGCGCGACGCGCTGGTCGAGCTGTCCAATTCGATCAACACCACGCTCCAGGTTGAGGCGGTCATTGCCGCCGCCCGGCAGGTGCTCGGACGGCTGGCCGATGACGGCGTCGCTTCGATCAACCTGATCGACCCGGAAGGCCGCAGCTATCGCGCGTACGAGGCCGCGCGTCGCGTCTCGGACACGCCCGCTGCCGCCCGCGCGGTCGCCGCCGCGGCGCTGCCC
>CAYQLG010000237.1:0-2837 GCA_964418235.1 uncultured Planctomycetales bacterium | reverse complement strand
GAGAATCCGAGCCGGCAAAAAGTTCACGAGCTCTCCGGCCCGTGCGTCCAACAACAAACAAAGGCACAAATTTCACGCCGTGACGCCAAGCTCTTTTCCACTTCATCCGAAAAATCAAACTTGACGGAACACTAGGCCAGCGCCGCGCAGCCGCGCAGGCTCATCAGCCCATCGACGAGCGCCGCTGGAATGTCCTGTAGTGCCACCACGCGATCGACGCAGCCCGTCTCGGCGGCGGCCTTGGGCATGCCATAGACGACGCTGGTCGCGGCATCCTGGGCCAGCGTGACGGCGCCGGTCTGTTTCAGCCGGCGCAGGCCGGCGGCGCCGTCCCAGCCCATGCCCGTCATCACGATCGCGACGGTGCGCTTGCCCGCCATCTCGGCGAGTGAATCAAACATCGCATCGACCGAGGGTCGGAAGCCGGAGACTTTCGGGCCATCCGACAGGTGCGCGACGATCCGCGGTCCGCGCCGCTCAAAGCGCAGGTGGCGATCGCCCGGCGCGACCAGGATGCGCCCCGGTATGAGCGGGTCGCCGGTCTGGGCCTCTTTCACTTCGAGCTGACAGGCATTGTTGAGCCGCTCGGCCAGCGCCGCGCTGAAGCCGGCCGGAATGTGCTGCGTCAGCACGATCGGCGGAAAGCCCTTCGGTATGGCCGGCAGCAGTTGATGGAGCGTCGCCGGCCCGCCCGCGCTGATGCCGATCGCGACAATCGCGTCTTGCGGCAGCTCGCGCACCGCCGGGCATGACACGCGCACCGGCTCGCTCGCCGAACCCAGCCGCTTGCGATTCGCCCCCGCCGCCCCGCGCACCGCGGTCAACACCTTCTCACGGAAGGACTCGATCGTGGCGTTCTTGTCGGCGAGCGGCTTGGCGATGCACGTCACCGCGCCGCGCTGCAGCGCATCCATTGTGATGCCCGCGCCAGCCTGCGTCTTGGTCGAGACGACGACGATCGGCGTCGGCTGCTGCTTCATGACGGCATCGATGACTTCGAGGCCGGTCATGCCGGGCATCTCGATGTCGAGCGTGACGACGTCGGGCTTTTGACAGAGGATTTTTTGCAAGCCGTCCGCGCCGTTCATCGACGTCCCGATCACGGTGATGTCGGGAGCCGAGCTGAGCGCATCCTTGAGCGTGGCGCGCATGAAAACGGAATCATCCACCACCAGCACGCGAATCGGATCGGTTGCCATGTTGACTCCTCTCGATCAGCTCCGGCGCGTCGCGCCGCATACGCCGTGCGACTAGGGATTTCTCCGCATGCGCCGGCCCGGAAAATCAGAAGGGCCGGCGGTTGCTCTCCGCCGACCCACCCACAGGGCCATCGTGGCCGCCGTGATGTCGCGTACGCATGCACGCGGACAATCACAGAATTCCCATGTCATGCTTGCGCGTCACCGTGCCGGCAGTGCCACGCCGCCGGCAGAGCCACGACCGTAAGGGAGTGTTCGGGCTTTGCCCACAGCTCCGCTTCCTTCCGGTCGCGGCTCTGCTTGAAGACGGTCGCGGCGCCGCACCCGCATACACGGTTCTTACCAACATGCGGCCCACGATGAGAACTGACTAAGCGCTCGCCGCGGCCGCGGCCCCGGCCTTCGCCATCGTGCGATTGATCTTTTCACTCAGCGACTCCGGCGTGAAGGGCTTGATCACATAATCGTTGACGCCGGCCTTGATCGCGTCGATGACGCGCGTCTTCTCGGCTTCGGTCGTGCACATGATGATGGGAATCTGCTTGTCCTTCTCGCGAATTTTTCGCACGAGCGTGATGCCGTCCATGTTCGGCATGTTCCAGTCGACGATCATAAGATCGGGCCGGCGGCCCGCGACGACCGTCAGCGCCTCCATGCCGTCGGACGCTTCGGTGATGTCTTCATGCCCAAGCTGCTTCAGCACGTTCTTCTGAATCGCGCGGATGGTGCGTGAGTCGTCTACCAGCAGGATGTTCATGCGCTAGCTCCCGCAAGCGCCGGCTTCGCGGCCGGCTTCTCCACTTTCAGGCTGATGTCCACGTAGACCGGCCCCAGCGGCGTCTCACACGGAATCAGAATGCGCGGGTTGATCCGCGACTGCGAGACGATGTGCTCTTTGCCGACGATCACGCTCGGCAAAGAGATGCTGACGTTTTTACCTTCAAACTGCGTCTTGGCGTTGCCCGCGACCATGTTGGCCAGTTCGCCGATCGCATCCGCGAAATCCGGGCTGTCCTGCGTGATGGTCGTGCCGGCGAACGCGCTGGCCGCTTTGCACGCCACCTCCGACGGGAAGCTCAGCACCACCGAGCCGGAGACGTCGCCCGACAGCCCGATGATCCCCGACACATCGGCGACTGACTTCTGACCATCGAGCAGCGACGGCTTGCCGATTGTCACCGGGGTGTGAACCATCGTCTCAAAAACGCGGCGGATGGCGATCACGAAGGGGTTGATGTATCGAACGTCCACGTCGTTTCCTACCCGAAGCGCCGGACCCGGCCGGATTCGCGTGAATCCACCACCGAACTCCGTCACTAGGAATCGACCATTCGCCGGGCGGCATTCAACAGCCGCCCGGCCGGCCCCGCCAATGCCCGCGCAAGTTCCAACACGCCCGAGAATCGCGCTACGAAATGCTTCTTCCTGCATTCTGGGGCATTTATCTTAGTAGCCTGTCATCGCTCAATTTTTGGGTTTTAGCGCGGGTAGCATGGGCCTCCGGCCCGTGCGTCCGGTGATCGTGGGAACGTGGGAACGTGGGAACGTGGGAACGTGGGAACGTGGGAATGAGAACGCCGAATCGCGGGTAGCATGGGCCTCCGAGCCTGTGAATTTTTCGCCTTGACGCGAGTGGTA
>CAYQLG010000236.1:0-2864 GCA_964418235.1 uncultured Planctomycetales bacterium | reverse complement strand
CTCGACCGGCATGCAGCAGTATGAATCCATGTCGCGCGCGATCGCTGCGCAGGTTGCGCCGGATCGGCCCGGATGATGCGAGGCTTCCATCTAATTGAATGCCCAGTGTGACGCGGTGCAGTTTGGGCGAGCGACTGTCGAGCCGGATTGAGGCGATGAATTCGTCGCCGCTGGTCGCCCGGGTCGGACAATCCACGTAGACCAGCGGCAACGCCGCGCACTCGACGAGGTGCTCGCCGGTTTGAATGTCGCCGGCGCGCACAACCGCCACCACGAGGCGTTGCTCGGCCAGATCCGCGTTCAGTGGCAGCGCAACCATCGCGCGCCCATCTTGCAGCGGGAACGAACCGGCGGCCAGTGTCGCGCCATCCCACGCGCCGAGCGACCACGTGTCCGGCTGATCGGATAACGCGGCCCGCGAAGAGCTGTCGAGCGGTCGCCACGCCGGTTGCCCGAGCCGCGCCGGCGCCAGTCGCGCTATCACCGTGCCGGGGTTGTCCGCGCCGGGCACGGATACCTCGAACAACATGCGGCCGGCTTCATCCACGCGCTCGAGTTGCGTCACGGCCACCGCCGTGCGCGGCCGCGGGGGGTTGAGAATCGCTAGTGGCTGGAGCGGCCGGCTGTGCCACGTCTCCGGCATGATCTGCTGCACGCTTGCGCCGGCCAGCCGCTCCCGCGCACCCGGCGCTACGCGAATGGCGAGTCGTGAATTCGCATGGTCGGGTTGCGCGGCGTCAACGGCCGCCGCGCCGAGACACTCGTTCTCGCTCCAGATGAGCCACACGCCGCGCGGGTCGGTTACGGCGCTCAGATCGAGCGTGACCGTATTGCGATCGGTCGTGGCCACGATGGCGTCAGACTTGGCGGCATGCGGATCGCTGGGTGTCAACTCGCAGCGATAGACGGCGCGGCGCCCATCGGCGAATTCGATCGTCGCTTCGGCCCGCAGGCCCGGGCCGCCCGGCGTGCACCACAGCGGGCTGCGCAGACCCTCCGGCACGATCCGCGTGGGCAGCTCGGTCAGCAGTTCTGAGTGGCGAAAAATACGGATCACCGGGCGCGCGGTCACCGGCACGCGATCCATCCAGGCCAGCTCGAACCAGCCGCGGCCGGCGCGAAGCTCTTCGGCGCGGTCCTGCCCGGCGGCTGGCTCTGGTGGATGGCTGTTCAGCGCGATGTTGTTGCCAGAGGCGAGCCTGACCGCTGCGTGCTCCGCTTCGGGGCGAGCCAGCGCCGGGAGAAAGAACAGCCAGCCCGGCGGATTGCCCGCGCTAGTCTGAAACTCCGTTGCGTCTTCGACGATGCGCCCGTCATCACCCGTGATGGAAAGCTGAATCTGGGCGCCGAGCGGTCCGGGCGGCAGCTTGAAGTCGGGCAGCGGCAGGCTTAGCGCTCCGCGTCCGTAGCGGTCCAATTCAATGCGCCGCGCCAGCGGCAATGAATGAAACGGAAAGCGCTCCGCATCGCGAAAGCGCTCCGCTTCGAGCGCCGTCAGGCGGCCCTCGAGCGCCGCGGGCGCGCGGATCGCTTGCAGCGTGGCATTGACCTTCCGCTGCGTAGGCGCCGCGCCCCACGGATATTCCGCCGACACGCGCCCGGAGACGACCGGCAGCCCCGGCATCGTGCGCCGCGGCCAGTCGCCGCGCAGCCGCAACGGCGAGTTGCCGTCCGAATCGACCGTAATCGAGAAATTGCCCGCGGCATTCGCAACCGTGCGCCCGTCCACTTGAAAGGACACGCGCAGGTGGTGCGCGTCCAGCTCGCGCGGCGTTGCCAGCTCAGCCGCAAAGGCGCCGTGCGCGTCTGGTTCGGCGATGGTCGAGCCGACCGGCTTGTTCATCACGTCGGTTACGTCAATGCGCACGCGCGGCTTCCGCGGCGTCGGCTCCAGCAGCGCGCCGACAATCTGGAGGCGCTCGCCGGGACGAATGGAGGGCGGCCCCATGCACGCAGCTAACCGGGGCGCCGTGGACCGGGCGGCGCCGCTGACCGGCAGCGTGCCGCGTAGAAGCCAGGGCGGTTCGTCCGGGCTTTCGAGCAGCGCGAACCAATCGCGGGCGCGCATGAGCTGGGCCTCGGCCGGCAGGGTAAATCGCGCGAGTCCGTCGCGCCCGGAGAAGCGCGTGCCGGCGAATGATCCGCCGGTCCAAAACATGCCGGCGAGCGCGCCGCTGGGCTGATCTGGCCCCCCACTGATCAAGACCGATTCCGCGCCGCAAACGTGCGCCGCGCCGCGCCGCGCGCTGACCTGCAACAGCTTTCGCGTTTCGTCCGCCCCGCTCACCACGCGCACCACGTATGCTCCGGCCGCGGCACGGAATTCCAGCGGACCGGCCAGCGCCGACATGCGCTGCGCCGCATGGCGAAGCTCCGGCGGAATCGCGACTTCTCGCTCAAAGACCAGCGCTCCCGCCGCCGGCAGCGCCGCCTCCTGGCCGCGCGTGCGCCGATCGGCCAGCCAGCCACGGATGTCCGTGGCGCGCACCTCAATCATCACGGTCGCGTGGCCGCGCGCCCGCACGTCGATCGCGATCGGCGCGGCGGGCGTCGCCGTCTCAGGGCATTCGACGATCAGCTCTGGCGCGCGCAGCGCGGCAAGCCGCTGCTCGAGCTGCATGCGCGTTTCGGTCGGCAGCGTCCCGGCCAGTTGACGGGTGAGCAGCGCGACCGCCTCCTCGTCGCGTTGCCGCGATTGAAGTTCTTGGGCTATGCGCAGCGCCAGGCTGGCGCTCAGGGGCGTGGCCGGCGCGCGCGCGATCACCGCCAGCCGCCGCGCCAGGCGCGCTTCGTCCGCGTCCTCCGGCGCATGCGGCGCGATCCGCTGGTGTCGGTCTCGAACTTCACGGCGGTGCCTCACCTGC
>CAYQLG010000235.1:0-2889 GCA_964418235.1 uncultured Planctomycetales bacterium | reverse complement strand
CCCGCGCCGCCGCCGGCGTCTCCGGGGGCGCCCACGCCTACGCCGGCGCCGCCCGTCGAGCCGGGGCGGCCATAGGGGGGGCGTGATTGTCGCTGCTCCCCGCGCTGTGCACGGACCATCGTCCTTGGGCGGCGTGGCTCCTTGAGGTCGCCGTCATGGCGGGCGTGTTGGTCGGCATCCATTGGCCGGCGCTAGCGACGACGGCGCTGCACTACGACGATGCCTCGTACGTGCTCCAGAATCCGCTCGTACAACAACCTTCGTGGTCCTCCGCGGCCCGGTTTCTTACCGAGATATCCGCGCCCTCAACGGTGTCCGGCTACTACCAGCCGTTGCCGATGATCTCGTTGATGCTGGACTGGGCCGCTGGCGGACGGCCAGACCATCTGCTTCCCTTTCGCCGCACGAGCCTGCTGCTACATGTGCTGAACGCTGTGCTGCTTTTCACGTGGCTGCGGCGGTTGGATGCCAGCCTGCCGGCGAGCGGCGTTGCCGCGCTGCTGTGGGGGCTGCATCCGATCGTGGTCGAGTCATCCGTGTGGCTGTCCGAGCGGAAAACGCTGCTGGCGACAGCTTTCACGCTGGCAACGCTGGTGGCGTATTTTCGACCGGCGGCGCCGGCGCGCGATGTGAATGCATCGATGCCCCGCGCCGTCGGCACTACGCCGACAGCGCCGCGGCGGCGCCTGGTGTTGCCACTCGTGCTCTTTGCGGGGGCGTTGCTTTCCAAGCCGATCGGCGTACTGCTGCCATTGATTCTGATGACGCTGGAGGTCGGCCTGCATCAGACCAGCCGCGGCGTTGCGCTGCGCCGCGCGCTGCCGTTCGCAGCCGTGGCGCTGCTGCTGTTCTCTGTCGCCTGGCTGAGTCAAAGCGCGGGAGCAACGACCGGCTGGCAACGAGGCACAGACCTGCCGCACGTACTGTTGTGCTCGCTGCATCATCTCGGGCAGTTGCTCGAGCGCATCGCTTGTCCGCCGATCGAGCCGACGTATTACCCGACGCCCACCTTCGGTCAACTCGCGGATGGGACGACGGCGGCGCGCGTCGCCGGCGGCGCGCTCTTTGTCGTGCTGGCGGCGGCGTTATGGATCGTGGCGCTACTGCGGCCATTCGGGAGCGTGGCGCTACTGCGGCCTTTCGCGACGGCGCTGATCATGTTCTTGTTGGGGGTGCTGCCTAGTCTTCCGGCGGCGGCATTCTCCGCCTACGCCGGCGCGGACAAGTACGCCTACTGGCCGCTCTGTGGTTTGGCGCTCGGCGCCGCCCACGTCATCGATGCCATGCGCCGCCACGCCTCGACCGGACCGCCGGAACGCGCGGGCCGGCTCGAACAGCGCGCATTATTCGCGATCGGCGGCGCGGTGCTGATTGTCCTCGCGCTTCGCACACGCGCCATGCTGGATTGCTGGCGCACCACCACGGCGCTGCATGCCGCTCTGGGTCAAGTTCCGTGAGCTTGTTATCAGCCGGTGATCTCGGAACCCGGCGCGGATGCGGGCCGCGTCTGCTGCCGCGATTTCTTTTCGGCCGGCATCGATTTTGCCGGCGCAATTTTGACAAGTGCAGCAGCAAATCCCATCTTTCTTCCTGTCTCCTTTCTCCTGAAGCCGTGTGAGTGTGCGGTTACGACGAACCTGGCGATTCTCAGTTGGGCCAACCCGTGGGCGCTGCGGCGGGCGGTAGTAGGAACTGAGAATCGCCGGGTTCTTTTTTTGCATAGAGCGTTGTCAAATTTGGCCTGTCCCCTCTAGCAATGCCGCGACCGTATGCAGAGCCGCGACCGTCAGGAAGCGGAGATTCACGGAAAATCTGACCACTCCTTCACCGCCATGGCTCTGCAAAACGACCGCGCCATTCTGACAATGCTTGAATATGGAGGTGTTTTTCGCTCAGTTCGACGTCGGGGGCTTCACCCAACAATCGCGGTTGTCCAGCGCAAGGCCGGCCAATTGCCTGATTAGAGCAAGCCGCAAGCTTGGAACCCGTTCCCGGCGGAACGACGCCAGGAACAGCCGCTCATGGCCGAGCCGGCGCAGGCGGGGCCGGTTGGGGCGGTGGCGCCGTAGTCGGTGCATTCGTCGAAGCCCCGCCCATCACGGTTTCGGGCGCCGCCGGCGCGGGGCCGCCGCGCTTCTGCTGAAAGAGCCACTTCCAGAAATCATTGTCGTCGTAGACGCGGTCCCAGATAAAGTGATTGCCGCCGCGCACCTCGGTGTAATAGGGCTTGCCGCCCGCGGCCCGGATCGCGCTGATCACCTCGCGCGCCTTTTGCACCGGCACGCGGTCGTCCATGTCGCCGTGAAAGCACCAGGTCGGCGTGCGGATCAGACGCGGGGCGATTTTGTCGGCCACGCCGGTCGATTGCCCCAGCTCGGCAAAGCCGCAGATCGGCGCGATCGCCGCAAACGTGCCGGGCATGGCGGCGGCG
This sequence comes from uncultured Planctomycetales bacterium, assembly GCA_964418235.1. Taxonomy (GTDB): domain Bacteria; phylum Planctomycetota; class Phycisphaerae; order UBA1845; family Fen-1342; genus CAYQLG01. Next base: position 458 of record CAYQLG010000235.1, on the reverse strand, counting down.
ACGTGAAACGTGCCGTGACCGCCGAGCGAGATGCCCGTCAGATAGACGCGATCGACGTCGAGGCGATACTCCGATGAGGTCTGCTCGACGCACTTGATCGACATCAGCCCCATCGGCCCGGTCCAGCCCGTCGTGTTGCGGTTCTCCACCGGCAGTTGCGGCATGACGACCACCGCCGGCACGCGCCAGCGATTGCCGCGAATCGCATGGCCGATGCCGACGTCGGTCTGACGAAAGCCGTCCGCGCCGCATTCGCCCGAACCGTGCAGAAAGAGAATCACCGGCCAGGCCTGCGCGGGCGTGTACTCGGGCGGCACATAGACGCAATAGGGGAAGCTCTTGCCATCCAGCGCCAGCGTCTTGAAGAGAAAGCCCGTTGCAACAGCAGCCGGCGCACCGCCCGCCGGCGCGGGCGCACCACCAGCCGGCCCGCCAGCGGCGCTTGTCCCGGTCGCGGC
>CAYQLG010000234.1:0-2942 GCA_964418235.1 uncultured Planctomycetales bacterium | reverse complement strand
GATCGCAGCGCTGACCAGCCGCCGGCGACCGCCGCGCCCGCATTGGCCACGGCGGCGCCCGCGTGTGCAACGACCGCGCCGCTGTGTCGCAGCACCGGCGTCGAATAATGGCTCGCCCAGCGGATGCCGCCGAACAGATACACAAGCAGATCATCCGCCGCGAGAATCACACCGACGACCAGCGTGATCGCGAGAATGATGAGCGTGCCGACGGTCTGAAGCCGTTCAACGAGGAAATTCGTGAGCGCCGCGCCAATGACGCCGCCCGGGCCGATCAGCAATTGCCCCTGCGGCGAACGAATGAACATCGCGCCGAGCGTGGCGAAGACGGACGCGATCAACGCCGTGCCCACCAGCCGCAACCCGACGTCGCGGAGGCCGATGCCGCGGCTGAGCGCCATGACGCCTGCCGATAGAAGAAAGAGCGCGGCATAGGCTCCGACACCGAGCCATTGGAAACTCAGCAGGGCGACCTGCGCCCCGAAGGCGCCGCACCAGTTGGCGACGGGGCTGTTGGGCGGCCAGACCACGGCGGAGGGTGGATCGGCAATATCGAATGAAAGCAAACTAACCCACCCAAAGAGGCAGGCTAGAAACCCCAGCGCAACCAGGCAGAAACGAATCACCGCCCGTTGTCCGTCCGTGCGGGCCATGAGGTCATCCTTGAATCGAGTACGTTCGTAGCCGACGACATCCTCTTCGCCGGACACACGCCTCCAACAGAGCCGCGACCGTTTGTAGCGGAGTCGCGACCGTCAGGAAGCGGAGCATCACGAGCATCCTAATCATCCCAACCGTTCGCAGCCGCCCGTTGCGGAGCCGCGACCGTCAGGAAGCGGAGATCGAGAAACAGCTAACCACTCTCTTACGGTCGTGGCTCTGCTTCATGGCTCCATCAACAAGCGAGCCATTCAGTGAATGCTCTAGGCGGATGATACTCGATCCGGTATGACCATCGCCATGCTTATTGCGGCTCTCAATGAGTTACGGATGTTCGACGTGCTCACCGTGCTGGGCATCTTTGTTGGCGCGATCTCGGGCGCGATCGCCGCCGGCCGCCGGCGTCTCGATCTCATCGGCGTGGTGGTCGTGTCGTTCGTGGCCGCGACCGGCGGGGGCAGCCTGCGCGACATGCTGCTCAGCCAGCCGGTCTGGTGGCTGCGACAACCGCACGTCTTGATTATCGTCGCCGTCGCGGCGCTGGCGACGTTCTTGTGGGCCAGCCGTTGGACCGTGCCCTGGCGGGCGCTGCTCGTGACCGATGCGGCGGCGCTGGGGGCCTTTACGGTGATCGGGATACAGGCTGCCGGCCCGGATTTGCCGGCACTCAGCCTGATCGTGCTGGGTGGCATCACGGCGGCGGCGGGCGGCATTGTGCGCGACGTGCTCGTCAATCAGATTCCGCTGGTCTTTCGGCGTGAGCTGTATCTCACTGCGGCGCTGATCGGCGGATTGGGATACGTACTCATGCTCAAGGCGGGCTGGACCGTCGACACCGCCAGCGTCTGCGCGGCGGCTTTGGGCTGCGCTGTGCGACTGGCGGCGCTGCGCTGGAAGATCAATCTGCCGGCCTTTGTGCTGGTGGACGACCAGCGTCGTAGCTCGGAGGAGGAAGATTGAGAAGTGGGGCCAGTAGATCAAATGACTGGGACAGGATTCCAATCCGTCGAGTGCCGGCACGCTGTTTACCACACTCCTGCGATTTCGCGACAACATGGAGTACATGCTGATAGGCTGAAGCAGCGAAAAGGGAACACACACGCTGCGACTGCCGGTATTCTCAAGCGGTCGGGTTGGGTCTATCCAAGCGGCTGAAAAAGCTCCATCTCAGCGCGGGACATTCAATCAAGCAGCCGTTTCGGTGCGGCATTTTTCCATGCGGCGAGCAGCGCGGCGCGGATCGGAGCTGTGCGTGCTTGCCGCAGACTGATTTCGGTGCAGCCACGCGCGCCCCAAGCGCCGGGAACCGCCGAGAACATCGCCGGTGCGGCGTCGAGAAACGCGCGTTGTTCGTCGGGGGTGAGCTTGACCATCGCGCATTCCGATGTGTTGCGCTGATAGAGCGTGGCAAAAATTTTGCCGCTCACACGAAAATCGGGGTGGTTCATGTGAGACGATTCGACCGCTTCGGGTAGCGACAGCGCCAACTTGCGAAATGCGGCGGGCGTCATGCAAAGGCCATCATACCGCGAGCCGCGGCTGCTGCGCAGGCAGCACAGGCATGCGAAGCAGATCACCGCGGGCAGGAAAGGTTCGTTGGGCGGGCCGGATGATCGGCGCCTGTTTTGTGAGGATCGCACCGCCGAGTGCGAAATCTGCGAGGGCAGTTCTGAGCTGCCGCCGGATCATGACCGAAGTCATTGTTGATTAGCGACTTGCCGTCGTCAGGCGGACGCTTGCTCAAGGGCGGCCAGTCCGGCGGCGAGCCGCTGTTGCTCGCGACAGGTTTCGTGCTGTTGCAGATTCGAATCGCATCCTGATCGGCTAGGTTCGTTTTGTTGAGGATTGAGTTACGCGCGCCGGCACGGTTTGCAGGGCGGATCCGGCGCGGGTCAAAAAAACCCGCTCGACGGTCCGCGGGCGGCTTCACAACGACTGTCTTTTCAGTACATTACTCCGTCCGCGGCGGCCAGACCCGAGGTCTTGGCCGCTGGGAATGGGTCGCAGGCGCGGCGTCGGTAATCCGTAATCCGTCGACATCGCAAAGAGATTTCGCTCGAAACGAGGACTTGTTGATGCATTCGCACCAAAAGCACTGGATGGTTTGGGGGATCGCGTTGCTGGCGGTTGCCGCGCCGGCACTGCTCGCCACGGCCGACTTCGCTTTCGCCGCTTCTTCCGCGCCTGATCCGGCGGCGATCGCCGCTCCGGCGGACGCGGCGGCGCAGGCCGCCGGTCACATGGCGCACGGCGGAGCGCGCGGCGCGCATGGCGGCGCCGGT
>CAYQLG010000233.1:0-3014 GCA_964418235.1 uncultured Planctomycetales bacterium | reverse complement strand
AGGGTGACAAGGTGGGAAAGTGGGAAGGTGGGAATAGCGGTCGGCGCGTGGCGGGATGGCAATGGCGACACAGCGCTGTAGCGTCGGGGCTCCGTACCCGACGCCGGGTCGGGTGAGCGCTGAATGCCATGAACATACGCCGTCGGCCACGGAGGGCCGACGCTACAGCACGCTCGTATTCGCAATGATGTTCGCAGGGACTGGCGATTTCAATTCGTTCTTCGCTCTTCGCCATTCGCAATTCCATCTTCGCCGTCGGCCACGGAGGACCGACGCGATAGAACACCGCCTGCGCGAATCAATCTCCGCGGGCTACGGCTTCTTGGGTTCCGCCGCGGGCTGGTCCGCGCGCGGGGCCTCTGGCTTGGCCGCTTCGGGCTTACCAGCCTCGGGCTTGCCAGCCGGATGCGCCGCAGACGACGATCCATTCGCCGGGCCGGCTTCCTTCTTGGATTCTGGGCCCCGCGCTTTCGCCGCACCGGCGCCGCCAACAGCGGCCGCGGCGGGCGGCTTGGCGCCGGGCGTGGTCGCGACGGGTTTACCGCCGGACGCCGCGGCGCCCTTGCCGGTTACGGCAGGGGTAGCCTCCGCGACGGCGCGCTGGGCGCGCGTCGGCAGTTTCTCGAGGCGCGGCTTGAGCTTCTTGTCGAAGATGTCATTGATCGGCGCGACCAGCTTGGACTTGGCCTGATTCAGATCCGCCGACTTTTTCGAGGCTTCCGGCCCGCCCTTGCCGGCCGCCGCCAGGTCTTTCTCGATTTTTTCAAGATCCGTGCGGATCGAGCGCAGATGCTGACCGGCCTGATCCTGGCAGTCTTTCAAGATCGACTGGGCCCGCTGCTTCTGCTCCTCATCAAACTTGTAGCGAGCACAAAACTCGCGCACATACGTCTCCCACTGACTTTCAAATTTCTCGCCCGCATTGGCCGCGGCGGCCTCCTGACCGCGCCCACGCGGCTGGCGCGGGCTAGGCGGCTGCGGCGGGGCCACGCTGGAGTCATTCGTCGCCGCGAGCGCGGCCGCATGCGCCGCGTCCATTTGAGCCTGCTCCTCGGCGGTCGGCCCCTCGTTCGCCTGCTCCTTCAACTGAGCCTGATCCGCGGGAATCTCACTCGGCGGAGGGGGCGGCATCGGCGGATCGGGTTGAATCGTGCTGCTGTCACTCGGCGGCGGCGCATGATCGGGATGATGGTTGCTGGTCGAGGCGATCTGCTGGTTTCGCTTTGGGGGTCGGCCGCCTTGACGAAACTCCTCAATGGACATCTGTCCGGTCGTGATGCGCTCGAGCTGATCCTCAGTGGTGGAGAAGCTCTCCGCCATCAGACGCAGATCTTCGTCGTGAATTTTCTTCTGCCGTTCATCGAGGATTTCGCGAAACTGCGTGTTGCCGGTGTTGATGAGGTTCTTGGCCTCCTCGTAGATCGGCATGACGGACTTGCCCCACTCCATCAGCTCGGACGGGTTCATCTCACCGCCGCTGCGCACCTCAAAGAGCCGATCAACCAGCGAATAAAGCTCCTCGCGCCGATCGCCCATGAACGCATCCGTCTTTTCCTTGAGCAGCGACTTCGTGAAGTCGGACTGATCGGTGGTCAGGTCATATTTGCGCCCGAGAAATCGTGTGTAATTGTCGATCAGGGCATCGACGTTGATCATCCGCAGGAAGCTCTGCCGGGCGGCGGCCCGGGCCGCACGCTCATCCGGATCAACGTCATTCTGGGCTAGCGCCGTCGTCGCCCACAGACCGCTCAACACCAGCATCCATCCAAGCCGCCGACGCATATCACGCTCCGTTTTCATCGCCATGCGACGATGTATTATCGCCCAAAGATTCAGCTCGCCCGAACAGCGAGGCACGCACACCGGCGGCGCAAACCTTTCAACCGCGCCACGCGGCACGATCGTCGCCATGCGGCTACGATCGCCGACTGCACGAATTATAGAGGATTCCAGGAGCCGGGTTGCATGAGTTCTTCTCCGACCGCCGGACCTTCGGCACTATCGACCAGGCCGGCGGGGCTGATTATTGATCTGGATGGCACGCTGGCCGATTCGCTGCACGATATCGCCGGGGCGATGAACCACTGCCTGGCCCTGCTGGGCCTGCCCGGCCGACCGGAGCCGGAATATCGCTTTCTCGTCGGCGAGGGCATCGAGAATCTCTGCCGCCGGGCCTTGCCCCCGGCTGAGGGCGCGTATCTTTCCAGGCTGATCGAACTGGTCCGCACGCACTACCGCTGCCGCTGCGTTGTTCACACGCGGCCCTATGAGGGCATCGTCGCAGCGCTGGAGCGACTGCGCGCGGCGAACGTCGCGCTGGCCGTCCTCTCCAACAAGCCGCACGACATGACCGTGCGCATCGTGGCCCGCTTCTGGCCGGAGGGCTATTTCGCGACGGTCTGCGGCCACCGCGAGCCGCTTCGGCGCAAGCCCGACCCGGGCGTTGCCCGCCAGATTTGCGACGCGATGCGTTTGCCGCCCGAGCAGGTCTGGCTCGTGGGTGACACGCCGGTGGACGTGCAGACGGCACGAGCGCTGGGCACGCGCTGCGTGGGTGTGACGTGGGGTTTCCGCCCGCGTGCGGACCTCGAGGCGGCCGGCGCGGATTTCTTGATCGCGAAGCCGGCGGAGTTGCCCGCCGTCTGCGGGCTGTGACATAGGCAAACACAGCAACGCGCATGAACGCCGCCGGTCAGTCGCGGCAGCGATCGCGAAGGGGTGATGCGTGCACTCGAGCGTTGCGGCGGGCCGCGAATCGAAGCCCGCATCCTCACGGTCGCGGCTCCGCTTGCTGTAGCGTCGGCCCTCCGTGGCCGACGGCGAAGATGGAATTGCGAATGGCGAAGAGCGAAGAACGAATTGAAATCGCCAGTCCCTGCGAACATCATTGCGAATACGAGCGTGCTGTAGCGTCGGCCCTCCGTGGCCGACGGCGTATGTTCATGGCATTCGGCGCTCGCCCGACCCGGCGTCGGGTACGGAGCCCCGACGCTACAGCGCTGTGTCGCCATTGC
>CAYQLG010000232.1:0-3131 GCA_964418235.1 uncultured Planctomycetales bacterium | reverse complement strand
GCTCAAACAGCCCCTCCAGCCGCTTCAGCGCCGCGCGCTCCAGTGTGTTCATCGCGCTCCCTCCGCCAGATTTTCTACATGCACGTTGCCGGGTTTGAACGACAATCGACTATCGGGTCTGAACGGCTAAACACTCGGCGAAGTTTAGACGCGAATAATCACAGTGGCGAGACGCGCTGCAGTTCCGCCAGCACGTCTCGCCCCATGCGATTCCGCGGACGACGGCGCTAATTGGCCGGCATTCCGATCGGCTCGCTCGTCGGCGCGATCGGCCGCGCGCGAGGAGCCTGAACTCCGGATTCAATTGGCTTGCCGAACGCGGCTGGCGCGACATATTTCCCCCGCCAATCGGCCGGCTTGTCCTGCTCGACCGGCGCTCCATTCGCGCGTATCCACGCGTCATTGCGAGTGGCGGAAACCTGCCAACTTACGCGTTGTCCGGCGGCGCCGCCCGCGATTCGAAATCGATTTCCCGAAACTTCGGCGGCCACATGGAGATTTGGCATCGCGCTCCCGATCGGCGTCAACAAGTAGCGGAAGTCGCGGTTCAATGCTTCGAAGTACGCTGGAAGGTCAATCCATGAAGCGCCATCAGGGTCGAGCACGGCCGTGCCGCTATAAATGTTTAGCGGTTCCGGCCCTTCGGCGCAATAATGGTTCAGCATTTTGTTTTCGGGATCGAGCGGGTGGTCGATTTGGAAAGACTTCGTGCCGGTCGCGGCGAACCTTCCTACCGAATAGACGCCGTATCCCTGGGGACTGTCTGCTTCGCCATATACGCCATACGTCATACCGCTCGCAGCGTAGGCTGCGCCGTGCACGCCCTTGCCGCCGTCGCCGTAGCTGCGTAAGTAGCCTCCCACGGAGCCAGCGCCGTAGGCGTCACCGAAGAGCCCGAGGCCATTCACGTCGTCCGTCGATCCATAGACGCCGACATGGCCGTCGCCCCTGAGCGCCACGCCTTGAGTTGACCGAGCTGTGCACGATATTCCATACGAATAGCCCGTGCCGGTATAGGAGTTCTCCACATAAACGACCGGATCACTCGCCACATTATCCCTAACCTCGAGCCGATTGCGCGGACTCGAAATACCAATCCCGACGTTTCCGTCGCGATCGACTCGAATTCGTTCGCTGCCATCCGTTCGCAACGTAACGACGCCATCCGCGGGGTGGCCGATACCCGTGTCAGCGGCGACTTCGCCGTTGCCTAGGAGGCTGATACTCAGCGGCGCCGAGTGATCCACTGTTAGCGCGCCGGCGACGTGCAAGCGCGAGGCCGGCTGATTGATGCCGATGCCAACATTGCCGCCCTCCACGATCCGCATCCAATCCTGCAGGGTACTGTCGGCCCGAATTCCGCCGAACACGATATTACTCGTGGCCGAATAGTCCGTTCCGGGAACGCCGATCAACAAATCCTGAGAATCCATGAACATCCCCCAGCGGCCATAGCCCAAAAACCTGCCGGCGGACGCTACGTCCCATTGCTTGGTGATCAGCGGCGCGTAGTTGGCGTCTGTGTGGATTCCATCCTGCGTGGAGATTGCGCCCCGCACGTCGAGTTTTTGACCGGGCGACGTGGTGCCGATGCCGATGTTTCCACTGGCCGAAACCGTGAGATGATCTGCCGATAGCGTACGCAATCGCAAATCATTGGTGCCAGTTGGCGAGTAGACTGAGCATTGCCCGGTTCCATCGGAATATAAGTTGATGCCGGCCAGCCCGTTCGACGAAGTAACGCGGAGCGCCACCGAGCCGGTTCCCGCAATCTCGGCACGATCGGCCGGCGCGGATGTTCCAAAACCAACGTTGCCGCTCGCGCTGACATTCATCCCGCGGGTAGCCAAGCTGAAAGGGGCGGCGTTCAGCTCTTGGCGCGGTGTTAGCGCGGTGCCATTCACGATTACCTGGACCCAACGCGCCTCCCCATTCGAAAAAGGCCCCGGACCAAAATCAATCGTCACTTGGAAGAGTCCGTCGGTAACTGGCTGTGAGCCCAGGCTGGTGATCCCAAGCCGCGTCCCCGCGACAGGCGCGTCGTAAACCTCAAATGTCAAATCGGCGAAACCATCCAGCGGCTGCCCATCGCGCTTGAGCGCCCCTTGATAGGTGAATTTCGTCCCCACGGGGGCCGCGGTCGCGACCAATCCGCCGACGGCCAGCGCGGCGACCGCCATTCCGATCCGCAAGAATCGTGGCATTGAATTACTCCTTGCCAATAAAGATGTTACTGCCCAAAGACTGCGTCACACGCCACATGGCGAGTGCCTTCATTAGGTCAAGCGGATTTGGGGACTCGAACCACTATGAAATTGCATGGAATAAAGGGGAGCTTCGATGTATGGATGTATTTGCTGCGGTGAAATGAGCGCTGATGCGTTGAGCCGCGTCAAGCCTGGGAGCATTCGCAAGACCCGGCCCCGTTATGTCAACGCGGCAAGTTCCAGCGGGTCATCGCGTTTGAACGGCCGATGGTGCGGTCGCGGCCGGCTGCGCGGCGGAAGGTTGTGTCGCTGCGGGCTGCGTCGATGCCCGCCACGCTTCGAGCTTCGCCCGCCACTCGGCGGCCTTGGCGTCGTGGCCCTGGCCCGGTTCGGCGGCGTGCCAGGCGTCGTACAGGTCGATCAGGCCCTGCATGCAGTCGCGGATGTTCTTGTCCTGCTTGCCCGGCGCCTGCGTGAAGATCGCGTGCGCCTCGGTCAGGTTCGCCTCCGCGGCGGCGGAGCGGTCGGCGTCATGCGGCAAACCGGCGCGGGCGCGGCCGAGGTTCATCAGCAGCCACCCCAGGCGCGCGACGTTGCCGCCGGTGAACTTCTTACGGGCCGCCGGCTCGGCGGGGGCAAACAGGTCGATCGCTTCCTGGTACTTGCCCTGGGCCCGGAGCAGGCCGCCCATGTTGTTGATGGAGGTGAGCGTGTCTGGGTGCTCCTCTCCCAGCACCCGACGGTACTTCTCCAGGGCCTCGCGGCAGTATGGCTCGGCATCGGCCAGCTTGCCCTGATCCTGAAGCAGGAAGCCCATCCATAAGATGGAGGTGAGCGTGTCTGGATGCTCCTCCCCCAGCACGCGGCGGCACTTCTCCAGCGCCTCGCGGTAGTACGGCTCGGCCTGATCGAGCTTGCCCTGGG
>CAYQLG010000231.1:0-3143 GCA_964418235.1 uncultured Planctomycetales bacterium | reverse complement strand
AGGCCCATGCTACCCTTGATTCGAACCCGAAAAATGAGATGTGACAGACTACTAGGCGCTAAGCCGCAGGAACTCAGATGGCGATGAACATGAACCATCCACTCGCGGGTCGCCGGGCATTGATCTGCGGCAGCACGCAAGGCATCGGCCGGGCGACGGCGGTTGAGTTGGCCCGGCGTGGGGCGATCTGCACGCTCGCGGCGCGCGACGCCGACGCGCTCGCGGTCGCCAGTGCCGAACTGGAGCGCCCGCTCGAACAGGAGCATGGCTTCATCACGGCAGACTTCAAGGATCCCGCCGGCCTGCGCCAAAAGATCGCCGAGCATCTCAACCGTGTCGGCGTGATGGAGATCCTGATCAATAACTCCGGCGGGCCGGCGCCGGGGCCGATCCTCGAAGCGACGCTGGATGATTTTCAGCAGGCCTTCGCGATGCACGTTCTGTGCAATCACGTGCTGGTCCAGGCGCTGGCGCCGGGCATGAAGGCGCGCGGCTATGGCCGGATCATCAACATCATCTCGACCTCGGTGAAGCAGCCGATCCCCGGGCTGGGCGTATCGAACACGACGCGCTGGGCCGTGGCCGCGTGGGCCAAGACGCTGGCGGGCGAATTGGGGCCATTCGGCATCACCGTCAACAACGTGCTGCCTGGCTTCACCGCGACGCAGCGCCTGAAGGCGCTCTTCGAGACGCGCGCCCGCAAGCAGAATGTGCCCATCGAGCAGGTGGAGGCCGCGGCCCGGACCGAGATCCCTGCGCAACGCTTCGCCGAGCCGCACGAGACTGCCGCCGCGATCGCGTTCCTCGCCGCGCCCGAGGCGGCCTACATCAATGGCATCAATCTGCCGGTGGATGGGGGGAGGTTGGCGAGTCTGTAGTAGCGAGTAGCGAGTGGCGAGTAGCGAGTGGCGAGTGGCGAGTGGCGAGTGGCGAGTGGCGAGTGGCGAGTGGCGAGTAGCGAGTAGCGAGTAGCGAGTAGCGAGTGGCGAGTCGCGAGTCGCGAGTCGCGAGATAAGAAGCGGGGATTGAGCGGCGCTCGGGGAGGAGCGGCGACGTCTTATCACTTTATCACCTTATCACGTTATCACTTTATCGCGTTGCTTTCCCACGTTCCCACCTTCTCACGTTCCCACCTTCCCACGTTCCCACCTTCCCACGTTCCCACCTTCTCACGTTCCCACCTTCCCACGTTCCCATGTTCCCACGACTTCCTCCCGGCGCGCGTTATCATCGCGGCATGGACCATCCGCTGCTATTCGAGGCCGCCTGGGAGGTCTGCTCGCAGGTCGGCGGCATCTATACCGTGCTGCGCAGCAAAGCGCCCTCCTCGGTGCGCACCTGGGGTGATGATTATTTTCTGATCGGCCCCTATCGCGAGGCGTCGGCCCGGATCGAGTTAGAGCCGGCGCCGATCGCCGGCCCTGTCGCCGAAGCCGTCGCCGAGATGCAGGCGCGCGGCTACGCCATTCACACCGGGCGCTGGCTGATCACCGGTCGTCCGCAGGTGCTGCTGGTCGATCTCAGCCCGGCCTATGCACGCCTGGCCGATGCGAAATATCGGCTCTGGCGCGACAACGGCATCGCCAGCCCCGCCGAAGATTGGGAGTTCAACGAGGTCGTCGCCTTCGGCGAAATCGTCACGGATCTGCTCCAACTGGTGCAGGCGCGCATCGGCGCGCGGCAGATGGTCGCGCTCTTCCACGAATGGCAAGGCGGCGCCGCGATTCCACGGCTGCGCCATCAACAGGCCCGCTTCGCCACGATCTTCCTGACGCACGCGACGCTCGTCGGGCGCAATCTCTCGTCGTGCAACGTCAATCTCTATGACAATTTGCAGGCGCTCGACGCCGGCGCAGTCGCGGCCCAGCACGGCTTCGGCCACCGCCACGCCGTCGAGGGCGCGGCGGCGGTGGCGGCGGATGTCTTTGCGACGGTCTCGGGCATTACGGCGTTGGAGGCCGAGCGTTTCCTCGGCCGGCGGGCCGATCTGCTCTGTCCGAACGGGCTGAACGTGCAGCGCTCCGCAGCTCCGCACGAGTTTCAGGAATTGCACATCCGCACGAAGGAACGGATTCACGACTTTGTCACCGGCCATTTCTTCCCGACGTACACGTTTGACCTGTCGCGCACGCTCTACATCTTCACCGCCGGCCGCTATGAATATCGCAACAAGGGCATCGACGTCTTCATCGAAGCGCTGCACGATCTCAATCAGCGGATGCGCCACGACAACAGCGATACCACTGTCGTCGCCTTCATCATCACGCGCTCGGCCTATCGCGGGCTGAACGTCGAAACGCTGAACCGCCAGGCGATGTGGCATGATCTTCGCGACGCCTGTGATCTGATCGAGCAGCAAATGGGCCGGCGCTTGCTCGGCGCGGTCTCGGGGGGCCGGCTGCCGGGCTATGACGACCTGCTCGACGAAACCGCCCAAACGCGCCTCAAGCGCATGCTGCACTCGTGGAAACGCAGCGGGCTGCCGCCGATCGTGACGCACGACCTGCACGACGACGGCGGCGACGCCATCTTGCAGCACCTCCGCGGGCGCCGCCTCTTCAACCACCGCGAAGACCGCGTCAAGGTCATCTTTCATCCGGAGTTCATGACCTCCGGCAGCCCGCTCGTCGGGCTTGACTATGACGATTTCGTCCGCGGCTGCAACCTGGGCGTATTCCCGTCGTATTACGAGCCGTGGGGCTATACCCCGCTCGAATGCCTCGTGCGCGGCATTCCTTGCATCACCAGCGATCTGGCGGGATTTGGCCACTATGTGATGGAGCACCTCCCCAGCCACGATGAGCAGGGCATCTTCGTCGCGCGGCGGCGCTCGGTGGCGTTCGACCTCACCGTGGCGCAAGTGGCGCAGTGGCTGCAGCAATTCACGCGCATGTCGCTGCGCGAGCGGATTCAGTTGCGCAACCGTGTCGAGAGCCACGCCGAGGAGTTTGATTGGGCCAATCTCAGCAAGTATTACCGCGAGGCCGAGCGGCTGGCGCTGGCGCGCAAGTATCCGCCGCTGAAGGTGGCGACCGGGCAAGACGCCGCGCCCGGCGAGGGCGCCCCGAGCTTGCCGCTCGATGCCGCCGTGCCGTTGCCAGCGACCCCGGCGCCGCCTGAGCCGGCGATGGGCGCGGCGACCT
>CAYQLG010000230.1:0-3302 GCA_964418235.1 uncultured Planctomycetales bacterium | reverse complement strand
ACTCGCTACTCGCTACTCGCTACTCGCTACTCGCTACTCGCTACTCGCTACTCGCGCCCTACCCCTCCACCATCTGCTTCTTCTTGCTCGCGCGGCGCGGGCGGGCGGGCTTTTTGGCTTTCGGCGCGCGCGGGTCAATGCCCAGTTCACGGAGTTTGCGCTCGCGCTCCGCGAGCAACTCCAGGGCTTCGGCGGCGGTCAACTTGGCCGGATCGCGGCCTTTGGGAACGGTCGCGTTCACAACTCCATCCGTCACATACGGACCATAGCGACCGCTCTTGACCTGCAGCGGCGCCTGCGACTGTGGATGCAGACCGAGATCGGCCAGGATCGACGCCCCAGCCGCCTGCCGCGGGCGCCCTTTGGGTTGCTTGAGCAACGCGATCGCCTCCTCGAGCGTAATGCGCCCAAGGGCCTCATGGTTGGGCAGGCTGCGGCTGTCGTTGCCCATGCGGATGTAAGGGCCGAAGCGACCATCCTGGGCGGTGATCGGCTCGCCGGTTTCGGGGTGTTTGCCGACTTCGCGCGGGAACGAAAGCAGCAGCGCCGCCTGTTCGAGCGTGATCGTCTCCATCGTCATGCCTGGCCAGAGGCTGGCCATCTTCGGCTTGCCGCCGCGCTTGACGGCGCCGCCTTCGGTGAGTTCGGGATCGCCGAGCTGAACATAAGGGCCGAAGCGGCCGGTCTTGATGTAGATCGGCTTGGCGGTGGCGGGGTGGTGGCCGAGGACGCGATCACCCTGCGCGGCTTGGTGCAGCAATTCGGCGATGCGCTCGGGCGTCAGCTCATCGGGCGCGATATCTTCGGGGATGGTGACGCGCTGCTCGCTGTCGCCGACCTGAATGTAGGGGCCATAACGACCGACGCGCACGACCAGTTCTTCGCCGTCGGCGGTTCGTCCGAGCGGGATGGTCGAGATGGCGCGGGGGTCGATCTGGTCGCCGCTTTCGTGCACCAGGGCGCGCAGGCCGATCTGCTGGAGTTGATCGTCGCTGGCGCCGCCCTCGCCAAAATAGAAGCCGCGCAGCCACGGCCGCGAGGCGCGCTCGCCGCCGGCGATCGCGTCGAGGCTGTCCTCCATGCGCGCGGTGAATTCATAGTCCACCAGCGTACGCATATGCCGTTCGAGCAGATTGACCACGGCGAAAGCCGTCCACGTCGGCACCAGCGCCGTGCCCTTGCGAAAGACATAGCCGCGATCTTCGATCGTTTGAATGATCGTCGCATAGGTGGAGGGCCGGCCGATGCCGCGCTCTTCCAACTCTTTGATCAGACTCGCCTCTGAATAGCGCGCCGGCGGCTGCGTGCTGTGCCCCTGCGCCTCGACGCTGGCCGCCGAGAGTGTCTGCCCGACAGCCAGCGCCGGCAGGATCTTCTCCTGATCGCCCAGTTCGGCCTCGGGATCGTCGGAGCCTTCGACGTAGGCGCGCAGGAAGCCGGCGAAACGAATGACTTTGCCCGATGCGGTCAGGATCGCCTCGCCCAGGTCTCCGCCCGGCGCGGCGAATCGCACCGTGGTGCGCAGGCCGGTCGCGTCCTTCATCTGTGACGCGATCGTTCGTTTCCAGATCAATTCGTAGACGCGCAATTGATCGGGGTCCAGCTCGCCGGCGAGACTCCTGGGCGTGCGGAAGTATTCGCCCGCCGGCCGAATCGCTTCGTGCGCTTCCTGCGCGTTCTTGCTCTTGTTGGCGTAGACGCGCTGCTGCGGCGGCAGGTACTCCTCGCCATACAGCTCGCGCACCTGGGCGCGGGCCGCGCTCAGCGCCTGCGACGAGAGCGTGGTCGAGTCGGTGCGCATGTAGGTGATATAGCCGTTTTCGTAGAGGCTCTGCGCGATACGCATCGTGCGCTGTGCGCTGAAGCGCAGCTTGCGGGCGCCCTCCTGCTGGAGCGTCGAGGTGATGAAGGGCGCGTAGGGCCGCTCGGTAAAGGGCTTCTCGGCGACGTCGGCCACGCGAAACAACGCCGGGGTGAGCGTCTGCGCCAACCGGCGGGCGACGGCCTCATCGAGCCAGAGCACGCGCTCGGCTTCCTTCAGGCGTCCGGTGGTCTCTTCGAAGTCTTTGCCGATCGCGATGCGCTTGCCGCCCAATTCGATCAGCTTGGTTTCGATCGCCGGACCGTCACTGCCCGTCAGCAACCGCGCCAGCACATCCCAATAGTCGGCCTTCACAAATCGCATGCGCGCCCGCTCGCGATCGACGATCAGGCGCGTCGCGACCGACTGCACCCGGCCGGCCGAGAGCTTGGGCCGCACCTTGCGCCACAGCACGGGCGAGACCTCGTAGCCATAGAGCCGATCGAGGATGCGGCGCGTCTCTTGCGCATCGACCAGGCGGAAGTCGATCTCGCGCGTGTTGGATAGGGCGTTCTTGATCGCCGACTCGGTAATCTCGTCAAAGACCATCCGCCGCACGGGCACGGTGGGCTTGAGGACTTCGCTCAAATGCCAGGCGATCGCTTCGCCTTCGCGATCTTCGTCGGTCGCGAGCAGGAGCTGGTCGGCGGTCTTCAGGGCATCCTTTAACTTCTTTACCTGCTGGCGCTTATTAGCGGGGACGATATAGACCGGCTCAAAGTCCTTCTCGACGTTGACGCCGAGCCTGGCCCAGTTCTCGCCTTTGAGGCCGGCGGGAATTTCGGCGGCGGTCGAGGGCAGGTCGCGAATGTGGCCGATGGATGACTCGACCACGAATCCGCTGCCCAGATATTTATTGATGGTGCGGGCTTTGGCGGGCGACTCGACAATCACCAGCGCCGTCCCGGGGGCTTTCTGTTTGGCCATCGCACATTCCTAAATAGCTGCAAATAATCGCATTACATTCGCCGTTTGCGTCTGCTCGGGGGCGGCAGCGCCACCCGTCGCTCAAGCTCTTCTACGAGCGACCGGCGCCCACGGTGCAGGATGCTTAACCTTAGTCGGCATCCTGTCAAGGGAAACTTTCAGGCGTCGAGGGGTTTGTCGTGACGCAGGAGGTCAGCAGAGGGCCGCTTGCGTCCGCGTGAAGAGGAGGCGGGAGCGGTTTTGGCCGTGTCGCGGAAGTTGGGGGCGCCACGCGCTGCGAAGAGAAACTGCCCCACATGCCGCAGCTTTCGGCATGTTTTCCGTAACGCTCGAAATGGGAAGTCATGGCGCTTCGTCGCCTCCGCTCATGCGGACGATTGCTCCATCAACCTTGAATTTTCGGAAATAGCGGAAGATCGCTGTGAACTGTCGGCGTGAAATCAATGCATAGGTTTGTTGTGGACGCACGGGCCGGAGAGCTCGTGAACTTTTTGCCGGCTCGGATTCTCGCTTT
>CAYQLG010000229.1:0-3360 GCA_964418235.1 uncultured Planctomycetales bacterium | reverse complement strand
ATAGGCACGAATCTCATGCCGTGACGTCGGAGCTCCTTTCCGCTTCATCCGAAAAATTCAAGTTTGACGAAGCACTAGGTGGGCGCGGCGTGGATCGCCAATTGAGCCCGCGCGGCCAGCTCTTCGGCTCGATAAAGCCCGTGCGGGTCGAGCCGGCGCACGCGATCCCACGCCTGTTGCGCGGCCGGCGCATCACCGGACGCGAGACAGGCCTGCGCGTGGCGGTAGGCGATCAGCAGATCGTGCGGGTGATCACCCATCAGCGCCGCGAGCGTCGCGCGGGCCTGCCCCGCATCACCGGCCTTGAGCTGAGACAGCGCGGCATGCAGACGCTCGCGGCGCTTACGCTCGATCGTCCGGCGACGGGCTTCGCGACGGGTGGCCTGCATCTGATGCTGCGCAGCGACGTAGACGCCCGCCCCCGCCCCTGCCGTTAACAGCGTGAAGCGGCGGTCGAGATCATCCGGCATGAGAAATGCGCCGGCCAGCGCCACGCAAACACCGACCGTGAACGTCAACCCCAGAACAACCCCCAGCGCCAGCCGGCCGGCGAGCACCAACCCCACGCCGGGGAGCAGAAAATTAATCAAGCTGGCGACTCGCTCGTCGTTCATATCGTCATCGAGGAACAAGGTCGGTGCGGCTCGATCCGGGCCGGGCCGCGGGCCATCATTTCGCCGTGGTGTACACGACCAAGGCGCCTGCGAGAGGCGGGTGTCCGTGGCTGTGAATCGGCGGCTGCAAAGCGTACCTCGCATTCGAGCATCGCCACAGGGGGCGCTCGCCGGCCCGCGATCAGGGCCTTGGCAATCGCGTACGGTTCCGAGCTGGGACCGGCGTCTAGCATGGGTAGGACAGGCTTCCAGCCTGTCGAGTGCAAGCAGGCTTCAAGTGCTTCGTCAAACTTGAATTTTCGGATGTAGCGGAAAAGAGCTCCGACGTCACGGCCTGAGTTCGTGCCTATCTTTGTAGTAGGACGCACGGGCCGGAGGCCCATGCTACCCTCGTTTCGAACCCGTAAATTCAAGTGTGACGAAACACTAGCCGTTCAAGTGCAAGCAGGCTTTTTTTGCTTGGGTAGGACAGGCTTCCAGCCTGTCGAGTGCAAGCAGGCTTCCGGCATGGGTAGGACAGGCTTCCAGCCTGTCGAGTGCAGGCAAGTTTCCCGACCCACTCGCGCGCATTCACCCAGGTTTGTGGCAGCCGTCCAACCCGCGCAATTCTGTCGTGGGTGCGTTTTCTGCTCGGCTGCTCGGCAACCAGTTGTTGCCGTCAGAAGCTCTTTCCGTCATCGCGCTACAGACCGCCGCTGAGTTCTCACGATGTATATCTTCGTGTGCTGCCGCCGGGCGGCGCATCCGGAGGATGTGGCATGCGCCTGCTGGGCGTCATTCCAGCGCGGGCCGGCTCGAAACGCCTGCCCAATAAGAACCTTGCCCCGCTGGGCGGCGAACCCTTGCTGGCGCACACCTGTCGAGCGGCGCGGGCCGCGGCGATCTGTGACGCGCTCTATGTCAACACCGATTGTCCACAGATCGCCGCCGTCGCCACCGCCGCGGGCGTCGCGTGCCCCGCGCTGCGACCGGCGGAATTTGCGCGGGATGACACCCCCACGCAGATCGCGATGCGCTGGCTGATCGAGTGGCTCGAGCAGCACGGCGAGACCTATGACGCGCTGCTGATCCTGCAACCAACGTCGCCATTGCGCCATGCCGACGACATCCGAGAAGCCGGCCGGCTCTTTCGCCGCGTCTATCCCCGGAGCGTGGTTTCCGTCACGCCGGTCGCGCCCGCCCACTGGCTGGGCACGCTCGACGGAGCGGGCGACTGGAACGCGCTGCCGCCCGGGAGCGTGCTGCACCGGCTGAACGGGGCGATCTATTTTCATGCGCTCGATCGCTATCTAGCCGGTCTGCAGGGGACGCGCCGGGATGCTTCTGGAGCTTCGCCGATCGCGTACGTCATGCCGGTGACGCGCGGCCTCGACATCGACACGCCCGCTGACCTGCTCGTCGCGGAACAACTGTTGCGTCAGCCAGGCAGCGTCAGCGCCGACGAACTGAACGCAGCGGCGCTCGCTCCAACAGCGCCGCGAGCTGAGGTCGGGACGACGACGTTCGCCTCGGCGGCCGGCGCCGAAGAGTCCGGCTCAACGATCGCAGCCAGCGCCGGCGTCGCGCCGGTCGCACGCGCTCACACCGACCGATCAGGAGTTTGTGCATGAGTCGTTTTATTCGCACGGATCGAACGGATGAACTGTGCCTGGGCGACCGCCCGATCGGACCCGGCCACCCGGCGTACATCATTGCCGAGGCCGGCGTCAATCATGACGGCGAACTGGAGAAGGCCCTGCGGCTGGTGGACGCCGCCGCCGAAGCCGGCGCCGACGCCGTCAAGTTCCAGGTCTTCCGGGCCGACCATCTGAGCACGCCCGATGCACTCGCGGCGCTCTATCAGCGTCATGCCGGACACACGTCGCACTACGAGATGCTGCGCGCGCTGGAGCTGGAAGATAGTGATTTTCTGCACATTCGCGACGCCTGTCGCGCGCGGCGAATCGAGTTTCTGGCGACGCCCTTCTCGATCCCCGATTTGCAGCGGCTGATGACGCTCTCGCCCTGCGCGGTGAAGGTCGCATCCACCGACCTGACCAATTGGCCGTTGCTGGAGGCGATCGCCGGCGTCGATCGGCCGATTCTGCTCTCGACCGGCGCCTCGACCGCCGAGGAGATCGGCGCAACCGTTCAGCACCTGCGGGCTTGCCGCGCGACCGAGCGCACCGTGCTGCTGCACTGCGTGAGCGCCTATCCGACGCCGCTCGATGCGGCCAACCTGCGCGCCATCGGCACGAAGGCGCGGCGCTATCGCATGCTTTGCGGGTTCTCGGATCACACCACCGCGGTCAGCACGGGGGCCGGCGCCGTCGCGGCGGGCGCGGTCGTCCTTGAAAAGCACATTACGCTCGACCCGACTACGGCCGGACCTGATCACGCGCTCTCGCTTTCGCCCGATGATTTTCGCCATTATGTCGGCGAAGTGCGCACGATCGAGCGCGCCCTCGGCAACGGTGCGATTCGCGTGCATCCGCTCGAGGAAGACGTGCGGCGGGCGGCACGCAAGAGCCTCGTTGCGATCCGCGAAGTGCCGGCGGGCACGACGCTGACTGCGGACATGTTCGCAAGCAAGCGCCCCGGCGAAGGCGTCGGGCCGAATGAGCTGCGCGCCGTGATTGGTCGCAAGCTCATTCGCCCGCTCGCCGCCAACACGCCGCTGACGTGGGAAATGTTGGGCGCTAAGAGCCGGTGATGAGGGGCGAGTAGCGAGTGGCGAGTAGCGAGTGGCGAGTGGCGAGTAGCGAGT
>CAYQLG010000228.1:0-3363 GCA_964418235.1 uncultured Planctomycetales bacterium | reverse complement strand
AGAAAGCGAGAATCCGAGCCGGCAAAAAGTTCACGAGCTCTCTGGCCCGTGCGTCTCACAACCAACAAAGTCGCAGATTTCACGCCATGACGCCGGAGCACTTGATCTGAAAATTCAAGCCTGACGGAACGCTCGAAGCATGGCGCGGATTGAGGGCGATGCGTGCGATCGTCCACGTCCGAGCTTTGGCGGCGTGTCAGAATTTGTCTCGTATCGCGCGGGCTAGTCGGCCGCGCGGCGGCATCGGCTACAGTACTTCGCCGCGGCGCACTCTGGACGCAGGCGATGGCGCCGCCGCGGGTCGCGCGGCGTTTGGCGCGCAGAGCCGCTGAGACATGCGGAGGAATCGCTGAGTTGCTGATCGAAATCCGCAATCTGACCAAGCTCTACCGCATGGGCGATGCGGTCGTCCGGGCGCTCGACGGCGTCGATCTGACGATCGAGCGCGGCGAGTTTGTCGCGATCACCGGCCCCTCGGGCAGCGGCAAGAGCACGATGATGCACCTGTTGGGCTGCCTCGATCGGCCCACGGCGGGCATCTTTCGGCTGAACGGCACGGATGTCAGCGCCATGTCGGACCGGGCCTTGGCCATCACGCGCAATCGCGAAATCGGCTTTGTCTTCCAGACTTTTAATCTGATCAACCGCACCAGCGCGCTCGACAACGTCGCCGTGCCGCTGTTCTACGCGCGGCGGCTTGATACGTATGGTCCTGCTCGCGTCGCGTTGGAGCGGGTCAATCTGCTGCGCCGCAGCGGGCACCGGCCCAACGAGCTGTCGGGCGGCGAGCGGCAGCGCGTCGCGATCGCCCGGGCGATTGTGAACAATCCGCCGTTGCTCCTCGCCGACGAGCCGACCGGCAACCTCGATACGCGCACGGGCGAACAGATCATGGCGATTTTTCACGAGCTGAATCGCCAGGGCGTGACGATCGTGCTGGTCACGCATGAGTATGACGTGGCGCTCCAGGCGCGGCGCGTGATTCAGATGCGCGACGGCAAGATCATCCTCGACAAGCCGACGCATGAGATCGCCGAGACCGATTTTCACCTGCGCCCCGCGAGCGGCGGGCGGTTGCATGGCGCGGGCGGCGCGGCAGCTGCGCTCGATGCGCGGGCGGCGACGACGGGCGCTGCCGCCGCTTCCGCGCCCGCGGAGACGCAATCATCAGACGTCGGGAAAGCCGGAAGGGCTGATGCTACCGGTGCACATCCGGAGCTGCAGATTTCCGATTTGCCGGCGCGGACCATGCGCGGAGCGAACGGCGCGCTCGCGTGGGCGTTGGCCGCGGCGGCGCTGTGGGCGGGCGGCTCGGTCGTGTGGGGCCTGGTCGATCAAAGCTTGCTGAAGCCCGGCAAGCAGCCGCCGCCGGCCGAAGCGATGAAGTTGTTGATGATGTTCGGTTTGTTTTTCTTCGGCTGGCTGGCCGGTTTGCCGGCGGTATTGGGGGCGCGCGGCGTCTTTCGACGCATGCACCAGGAGCCGGCCAACTGGCGCGGCCGACGGCGGGCGTGGTTGGCGCTGTTGATGGGCGGGCTGATTTTACTGACGCCTTTGGCGATTACGGCGTATCGTTTCGTGCGATAGTCGCTCGTTTTACTCATGATTTGGCATTCAATTGCGTTGGAGAACGAACACTCCGGCGTGCATTCAATTTCAGTGACATCGCGCGGAACTCCTGCGCCAGAACATGAAATCGGCGCCGCATTTAGTTCTAGAACGCACGGGCCGGAGGCCGATGCTACCCTCGTGATCAAACGGAAAAGTTGAGGTGATGGCGCGCTAGCGCTCCGCTGCCTCATCAAAGAGCCGCAACATCCGCTCTTGCAGTTCCTTCCCATGATTCAGGACGATCTCGAGGTGCGCGGCTTCCGGGATATGCCAGTGATGCTTCGGTTCCGCCGCGGCGTCGTAAAGCTCCTGGCCAAGCTGCGGAAAACAGATGGTGTCGCGGCCGCCGCTGATCACCAAGAGCGGACGCGGGGCGATCCGCGCGACGTAATCGCGCGGGTCATAGCCGCGCTCGATGCTGATCGCCGCGACGGCATCGCCCAGCGGCAGGCCGAAACAGACGCGGCGGCCATGGAGCGCCGCAATGCGCTGATAACTGCTGAAGGTCGACTCCGCGACGACGGCGCGCAGCTCAGGACGTTCCGCCGCAACGACGATGGCGACCGCGCCGCCGAGCGATTGACCATACGCAAAGAGCCGGCGCCGATCGACTTCCGGGCGGGTCAGGAGATAGTCGACCGCGGCGTGACCGTCGCGGATCGTGCCGGCGCGATGGACGCGCCCGGCCGAGCGCCCATAGCCGCGATAATCGAACATGAGCACGTGATAGCCCGCGTGCACGAGCCATTCGACCAGCCCGATATGCGCCGAGACGTTGGCGGCATTGCCATGAAAGTGCAGCACCGTGCCGTGCGCGCCGTCGCGCGCGCGCTGGGCGGCGGACGGCTGGCCATAGGCCGGCAGAAACCAGCCATGCAGCTTCACGCCGTCTGACGTGTTGAAATAGACGTCTTCATGCGCGAGGTTGAACTCCCCCGGCTTGTCGTAGCTCAATCGGTCTGGGTAGTAAAAAAACGAATCACAGCCGATGAACACGGGATATCCTATTAACACCAGCACAACCACAAGCCGGATCATCCAGCGTATCCTTTTCCACCGCCGGCGGTGCGGCGCGGAGACAGCAGCATGCGTTGCGGTCGATGATTGCGATTCGGTGGACTGCATTTCCGACATGCGCATCGATATACCACTCGATATCGGGGCAGCGGGTATTGACTGCATTCTCGCCGGCTGGCGATTGTAGCAAATTGTGCGTGAGAGCGATTCAGCCCAGCGATCGCGCCGCCCCATCGGCCGCACAATTGACGACCCCATCAGCCCGCGGTGGAACTCTGCGCAGCACTCGCGCCGGCGGAGAACGGGGTGAGTTTGACGTCGCCGCCAGCGTCAAGCTGCACCTTCTGCACTTTCAACTCCGCTTCGTCGAGTATCCGCCGGCAATGGGCGGCCAGCGCCATCGCCTCTTCGTAACGCGTCAGTGAATCTTCGATGCCGATCTGGCCCGTCTGCATCGCTTCGACGATTTCCTCCAGCCGGCGCATGGCCTGCTCGAATGAAGGCGGCGATGAATTCGTCGGAGGCGTGGCACTCATGCCCGCATGATAAACGGTTTCTCGGCGGCGGTGCTCGTTCGATTACGATAGCCGCCGTCATGCGGCTCGATTTCTGGAATCGCAAGCAGCGAAAGCGCAAGCCTGCCGCGCGCCGAACCCCGCCGCGCAAGCAGGCCCGCGCGGGCGGACGCTCGACTGCGCCGCAGAGTGGGCGTCCGCCGAAAGCGCAGCAGGCCCG
>CAYQLG010000227.1:0-3376 GCA_964418235.1 uncultured Planctomycetales bacterium | reverse complement strand
GCGAGTAGCGAGTGGCGAGTGGCGAGTAGCGAGTGGCGAGTGGCGAGTGATACCGCAGGATGACGTGGCGATGTGATGGTCGAAGGCGAAGAGCGAAATGAAGAGTGCGAAGTCCCGTGCGAAATTGAGAGACAACCCGTTGCTTACAGCGCCCCTTCCCACCTTCCCACCTTCTCGCCTTCCCACCAGCTCGCGCACTCCCCTTCCCACCTTCCCACCTTCTCGCCTTCCCACCAGTTCACGTCGCCCCGTTCCCGCCTTGCCTCGCTCTCGCCGTACGTCGCGCACTGCTGTCCGCCGCATCGCCGTCATCACCGGCACGCGGGCGGAGTATGGCCTGCTGCGCTCGACGCTCGCGGCGCTCGCCGGCCACGCTCACGTCGTCAGCCAGCTTGTTGTCACCGGCATGCACCTGCTGCCCCGCTATGGCCGCACGATCGATGACATTCGCGCTGACGGCTGGCCGATCGCGGCCAGCATCCCCATGCAGCGCGGCGACGATCGACCGCTCGATCAGGCCGTCGGCCTCGCCCGCGGCGTCGCCGGCATCGCCGCCGCACTGGAACATCTGCACAGCGACGTCGTCCTCGTTCTTGGAGATCGGATCGAGGCGCTCGCCGGTGCGCTCGCCGCGACCACGACCGGCCGGCTTGTCGCGCACATTCACGGCGGCGACGTCGCGCCCGGCGATTTCGACGGCCCCATTCGCGACGCCATCACGAAGCTCGCGCACATTCACTTTCCAGCGACAAGCCGCGCGGCTCAGCGCTTGATCGCCCTGGGCGAGGACCAAGCTCGAATCCACTGTTGCGGCGCCCCGGGGTTGGATGATTTGCGGCGGCTGCGCGCGGCCGCCGCGTCAGCCGCCGTACGCCGCGTCATCGCGCCCGCTGTTGCGGAAGATTATGCGCTGGTTGTGCAGCATCCCTGTGGCCGGGCGCCGGCGCTGGAGGCGCGCGGCCTGCGTTCGATCCTGGCAGCGGTGGATCAGGCGGGCTTGTCGCAGATCATTATTTACCCCAACAGCGATCGCGGCCAATCGGGCATTGTGGCCGAAATCTCGAGGCATGCCACACGCCGCGGGATTGCTCGTCCTCAGGTTGCCGTGGCGCGCTCCGTCCCGCGCGCGGAATTTCTGCGGCTGTTGCTCGGCGCGCGCGTGCTGATCGGCAACTCGTCGGCGGGCTTGATCGAGGCGCCCTTTGCCGGCGTGCCAGTCGTCAACGTCGGCATGCGCCAACGCGGCCGCGAACCAGGCGGGCCGCACATCCACCACGCCGCCGAATCCGCCGTCGAAATACGTGCGGCGCTCGCCGCGGCGCTGCGCGCCCCGCGCCGGCGGCCCGCGACCAGTGTCTATGGCGATGGGCGCGCGGGGCAACGCATCGCCGACTATCTCGCGCGTGCGGCACTGCACCGTATCAGCCGGCAAAAATAGTCTCCACTCCTCACCCCCGCATGCGCGCTGTGCCCCGCCGGCGTTGGATGCTTCAGATCCGACAGCTATCGACCATGCCGGGAAGCCCGCACACGTAGCCGCTCAAAGTCGTCGCCGATCAAAACAACGGCGGACGACCGTTCAACCGGCGCCATAGCGACAATTGACCCAAATGCACGCCGAAGTGGCTCGTGAGCAGATGCACAACGGCGTCGCCCATCGTTTTCAGCGGCGTGTCTGCGAAGAGCGCCACGCCATGGGACGCTTCCATCGCCGCCGGGGCGGCTTTCGCGGCGCTCTCGTAAAAGGCGGCATAGGCTTCATCCAACGTCTTCAGTAGTTCGTCCTTCGTCGGCGTAACATCCAACCCGCTACCGTCGCCTGCCGAGCCGGGGCCAAAGACCTTCGACCAGCTCTCCGGACAGCGGGGCGTGCCGCCGGTGCGGATCAGCCCGCGATCCGCGGCGAAAATCAGATGGCCGATGATCCACAGGGGC
The DNA here is from genome assembly GCA_964418235.1 of uncultured Planctomycetales bacterium. Lineage (GTDB taxonomy): Bacteria > Planctomycetota > Phycisphaerae > UBA1845 > Fen-1342 > CAYQLG01. Next base: position 1,441 of record CAYQLG010000227.1, on the reverse strand, counting down.
GTGTGCACCCCCGCAGCGGGCGCCCGCGCCAGCTCTGCATCGGCGATATCCTCCATCAACCGGTGAGCGTAGTGGAGCATGAAACGACTGACGCGGATTTCGGATTCAAACATGAGCGTCGGCTCCTTTCATGCCGGAGCGCCGGCATGACACTCCCGGTCGCGTGATCATGACGACGGGTCCGTTTGACGCCATTCACGGCGCGGGTCAGGGGGCAGCGTCGCCCGCCCGCGTTGAGGTTGACGCGGGGATCAAAAAGATCGGGCGGTTTCGCAAATCGTGTTGTCGGACAGCGCCGACAGTTCTATACTATCGTTGGATAGCTTCGGTGAGGCAATTATCCAGGCCATCATAAATCAATCTGGCCTTTATGCCATCATCCGTAACACAGTTAGCCCCTCTCCGGTCTATCCGACATAGCTGATCTTGGCTGGCTGCAGGTCTGCGACCTGCCGCATCATCTTGCCGTATCGCGGGTTTGCCGCGCTCTATCGGCTGATGCGGTTCGTTGCTCTATTCTCACGCATCCGCGCCAAAGCATGCGATCGGGCTGGCGGATTCCCTCGCGCGCACGCAATCCCTCGAGTGGGGCGGCATGTTGCGCGGTTGAATGGGAGCGCGTCAGCGCGACCGTGCCGCCGTCGGACTGTCAATCTCCATTGGCCGCCGGATCAGCCGTTCCGAATCTGTCTTGGAATTATTGCCGCTCATCATCAGGCGGCGCGTTGTTCTATTGTCCTTACGCAGATAGGAGATTGGAGACGTGACGTGGTGAAATCAAAACCGTTCAATCCGTCGAAGTTGCTGCGTCAGGCGGCGCACGAATCCGGCCCGCCGCTGACGCCTGAAGAGCAAAACGGCAACCTCTCGCTCCTCGAGCGCCAGCTCAACAGCCAGATGCGCTGCCCCGCCGGTCGCAATCAGGTCTACATCCGCTCGTTGCTCGCGGTCGGCGGGACCACCCAGCCTCGGATTGCGCTCAAGTGTCAGTTGCGCAAACAGGCCGGTCTCTCGCTCGAAATTTTTTATTCCGACATCAAGAACACCTGTTGCGGCAACCATGAGCAATGCCCGGCCTGGAGAAAGATGCGCGACAGCATGCCCGACATGTAAGACTGCGGCGTTGACGGCTGGCGAGGGTTGTGGGAGCACCCTGGCAAGCAGGAAGCCCGTGGCCCGGCGAACTCATAACGAGTGCGCCGGGATTTTTTTTTATTTCGCAGGCATGTCGTGATTGTTGGTGGTGCAAGTCCTCTGCGGGCCGTGATGACCGGAACCGCCAGGGCGAGCAAGGGTGTCCGCCTCGAGGCGGAACCTGAGGGTAGCGGGGCGTCCTCGCCCGCGAAACTTCAGCCAATACTCGGACTCGACGCACAGAAACCGGATACTAGTGCTTCGTCACACTTGAATTTGCGGGTTCGAAACGAGGGTAGCATGGGCC
>CAYQLG010000226.1:0-3377 GCA_964418235.1 uncultured Planctomycetales bacterium | reverse complement strand
CGGCCGCCGGCGCGCCGCCGCCGGCGCTGGTCGGCGGGCGGCGGTTGGCGCTGCTCTTGGTTGCGGGCGTGCTGGTCGGCGCGGCACAGGCGGATCGTTTCATCGCGATTCCGGCGGGAGATTTTCCGGCGGAGCGCAGCGCCGATGCGGCGTTGATCCCGACGGCGGTGGCGCTGGGCGATAGCGGCGACGTGCTGCTGCTCGACGGCGCCGCCAACCGCATCCTGCGCTTCAACTCCGCGGGTCAACAAACGGCTGTGATCAAACCCGAGCGCGCGGCCGCGCTACGCCAGCCCGTCGGCCTGCGCCGCGATGGTGAGGGCCGCCTGTGGATCGCCGATAGTGGGCATCATCGCCTGGTCGTGCTTTCGCCGACGGGTGAGTTTATCGAGACCATCATGCTGCCCACCGGCCCCGATGGGCGACCGTGCGATCCAACCGACCTGGCTGTCTTGCCTGGCGGCGGCCTGCTGGTCATCGACAATGAGAATCATCGCGTGCTTCACCGCGGCGCCGTCGATGCCACCTGGGAGTCACTGGGACGAACGGGCACGGCGCTGGGGCAGTTTCAATATCCGTTTCAGCTCGTGGTCGCGTCGAATGGCGATTGGTTCATCAGCGACGTCATCAACGCGCGGGTGCAGCTCTGGAACGCGCGTGGCGAGGCGCTGCGCGTGTTCGGCACGTTTGGCGTCGAGCGTGGGCAGTTCTATCGCCCCGGCGGACTGGCTCTCGACGCCGCCGGCCGGCTGTGGGTCGCCGACAGCGTGACCGGCGCGATTCACGTCTTTCGCGGCGATGGCGCGCTGCTCGACGTTCTTCGCGATCGCACCGATGTGCCGCTGCGTTGCAACGCTCCGCTCGGGCTGGCGCTCGATGCGGCGGGGGCGCTCTATGTCGTCGAGTCGCGGGCCGGCCGTGTCCGCAAGTTCCTGATCGAGCATGACCCGCAGGCCGGCCCGGTTCCCACGCGCAGCAAGCCCGACGCCACCGGCATCGGGAGGCAGGCCAAGAACTGTACGATCTGCCACATCGACTGGCTCGCCCCGTTCGCCGATGGGCGAAATTCAGAGCTCATGGCGCGTCCGCTGGCGACCGGCGGTGAGCCGGTGGTCGCGCGAGAAGAGCTTTGCCTTTCGTGCCACGACGGCACCGTCGCCGATTCGCGCCTCCGCGTCTGGCGCGAGCACGGCCATGCGACCGGCGTCGCGCCGAAGCCCGAAACCTCCATCCCGGACTTTCTGCCGCTGGCCGAGGGCAAGCTCGCCTGTCGCACGTGTCACTCGGCCCATGGTCAGGGCGCTCCAGATGGCGATTTCCGACGGGCGATTCTGTTGCGCGTCGAAAATCCAAACAGCGAGCTGTGCATCGCCTGTCACGGCACGCACGGGCCAAGCCGCGCAGACGGCGGCGCGACCGGATCGGCCGCGCTGGCCACCCATCCCAGCGCCGGCCGCACCGGGGCGCTGGGCGACGCCTGGCAAAAAGCCGGGGCGCGCCCGCCGCAGGACGCCGGCGCGATCACCTGCGAAATCTGCCATACGCCGCACGGCTCGGGCCATCAGCATCTGCTGGTTTTCTCGCCCGAGTCCAATTTTCTCTGCACCGATTGTCACGTCGGCCATGCCAACCCCAACCCCTTTGGCTGGAGCGACCGGCCTCATCCGGTCGATGCCCGGCTCGACGCCGATCAGATGGCCGCCGTCCGTCGGACCGACGGCATCGTCGGCAGTGACGGCACGCTCGCTTGTCTGACTTGCCATCGCATGCATCAGGCACATGGCGATCGCGCGCTGCTGGTCTCCGATCCCGTCAACAGCGATCTGTGCATCGATTGCCATCAGTCTGCGTCGTGGTTGAGTGCGACGCCGCACGACCTGCGCACGCCCGCGCGCAACCCGGCCGAGGCCCGCACGCGCGCCTTGCGCGATCACGGCCTGTGCGGGCGCTGTCACGCGATCCACGGTCCGGGCACGGCGGAAGAGATCTTCGACGTGAACCTGCTCGACCCCAGCCGGGAGTGCATCTCGTGCCACTCGCAGACGGGCGGCGCGTCGCACGGCGTGCTGTTTGGGCCGCAGCATCCGGTGCTGCACTGCACCGAGTGCCACAACCCGCACGAGCCGCGCTTCGGCCACTTCCTGCGTGAGCGGCCTGAACAGCTCTGCCGCTCGTGCCATGCCGATTATTTTCAGCTCGCCGGCAGCGCGCATGATGCGTCCGGCGGCGACCCGCGCTGGTGCGACGCCGGCGTACACACCGGTGATCGCTGCCTCTCGTGCCACCGTCCGCATGGGGGCGAGGTCGGGCCGTTCCGCGCGCACACCGCCGGGCCGAGTCATGCCGGCGCGACCTGCAGCGCGTGTCACAGCGCGGCGGGCGGGGCTCCGCCGCCGCGCGTCGCGACGCACCCGCCCATGCCCATGTTTGCGCTCGCCTTATCGAGTGCCGATCCGGCGGCATTGCCGCTCTATGACGACGCCGGCCGCGAAGCGCTCGATGGTCTGATCGAATGTCGCACGTGCCACCTTGTGCATACGCGCACCGTACCGAGCGGGATCGCGGCGCATCAGGCTCATTCGCTGCTGCGGCCCTTCATCGCGCCGAATCTGTGCACGAATTGTCACGGCGCCGACGGACTGCGACGCTTCCTCTACTTCCACGACCCCGACCGCCGTGCGGCGCCGCGCCCGTAAGGGCCGCGCTGGCAGAGCCGCGCCCGTAAGGAAGCGGAAGCAACGGGCGAGACCTGACCACTCCCTCACGAGGCTGTCGAAATACGTGTCAAAATCAAGCTCGACAGCCCGTCGAGCGCCTGGTGTCGCATCCAAACCCCAGGTCTGATATGGAGCCAGGTATTCGGCGCTCCGTTGACGGAGTATTTCGACAGCCTCTCACGGTCATGGCTCGACTGTGGCCGACAGATTGAATTGGAGGACGTGATCGTAGTCGGTCACGCTTCAATATGTGGAATGAACCGAAAAGATCCCAGGAGTCATGGCGTGAAAAGAACGCCGTTGTTTGTTGTCAAACGCACGGGCCAAAGGCCCATGCTACCCTTGTTTCGAACCCGTAAATCCAAGTGCGACGATGCGCTAATCCGCGACGATGCGCCCATCGAGCATGTGAATCACGCGATCGGCGCGGGCCGCCACGCGGGCGTCATGCGTGACGACGACGAGCGTCATGCCCAGCTCCTGCCGTAACTCCATCAACAAATCGAGCAGCGCCTCGCCGCTGCGCGAATCGAGCGCGCCCGTCGGCTCATCGGCGAGCAGGACGCGCGGCTGACGGACTAGCGCCCGGCAGATCGCGACCCGCTGCCGCTCTCCGCCCGACAGCACCGGCGGCAGCGCGTGCTGGCGCTCTTGCAGGCC
>CAYQLG010000225.1:0-3402 GCA_964418235.1 uncultured Planctomycetales bacterium | reverse complement strand
TACCACTCGCGTCAAGGCGAAAAATTCACAGGCTCAGAGGCCCATGCTACCCTCGCCATGGAATGCGAATCATGCCGAGATGCGTTTTCCCCTTCGTCGCTCTGTCGCTTCGTCGCTCTGTCGCTTCGTCGCTTCGTCGCTTTTCTTCTTATTCAGGCCGGGCGGGGCTCGAATCGCTCCCTCACGGTCGCGGTTCGGCTTGCCGCGCGGTTCGGAATGCAGGCACGTGGACGGCGAGCGATTGGCCGGATTTCGGAGATATACTGGCGCAGCGCGCGTGTCTGACGGCGACATCGGATGGAACCGACGGTCGCCCTGCACGCTGCGTCGAATCAAACGAGGTGCTGTATGAACGAAAAGGCCGCCAAGAGTTTTGATCGCAAACAGGAAGAGCGTCGGCTGCGCAGCCCGGTGGCGAACCCGGACGATCCACCGCTCGATACGACCCCGGTCGAACAGGCCACCGCGTCGAAGCCCGCTGGGCGAAATGACCCGTGCCCGTGCGGTTCCGGCCAGAAGTACAAGAAGTGCCACGGAAAGAACGCATGAGCCGGACGCCGCGCCGCCGCGCGGCAACATCGCCCGATGCCGCTGTCTCAACGGGCGCAACGGCGCCCGCGCGCCCGACGGATGCATCTGCGGATGAAGCCGCCGCGCCCGAAGAAATCGCGACTGCGCCTTGGTACGCCGATGGTCTCCAATTCACCTGCACGCAATGCGGGCGCTGCTGCGGCGGCGCTCCGGGCTATGTGTGGGTCAGCGACGAGGAGTGTGGGGCGCTCGCGGCGGAGTTGAACATGACGCCGGAAGCGTTCATCGAGAAGCATACTCGCACGGCGCCAGGCGGGCGGCGCAGCCTGCTGGAGAAGCCCAATCGCGATTGCCAGTTTCTGGCGCGCGATCGGCATGGCAAAGCGCTCTGTCTGGTCTATCACGCCCGTCCGGTGCAATGCCGCACGTGGCCATTTTGGTCGAGCAACCTGGAATCAGCCGCGGACTGGAAAAGCGCCGCGCGAAGCTGCCCCGGCATGAACGCCGGTACACATCACGCCTTGCCAGTGATCCAAGCAGCACTAACAGCGAATGGCTCCCTGCCTTTGTGAGCGCACGGCGCGGGGCCGTGCCGCAGGGCGCGCCGCCAGGTCGACGGCGCGCCACATAGGCCGGCAAACAGATGGATGCTCTACTTCGCCGCAGCCTGCTCGAAAATCGCCCGCGCCTGGCTCATGGCTTCCTCGCGCGAGATATCACCGGCTTGCACACGGGCGTGCAGCGCCTGAAGCGCCGTGTGCTGTTCTGCGCTGAGCGCCGCCGGTCCACCCGGGCCGCCCGGGCCGCCGCGACCAAAGCCTCGCGGATGAAACCCGCCCATAGGGCCGCCCCGACCGTGACCGTGGTGCATCGGCGGGGGCGGCAAGTCGATGCCGAGCGCTTCGGCTTCGGCCCGCGCTGCTTCGCGCGTGATCTCACCGGCGCGCACGCGCATGCGAATGCTCTCCAGCGCGGCGCGCTGCTCTTCGCTCAAGTCAACCAGAAATGGCGGCGGGGGCGGCGGCTTGATCCCCAGCGCCTCGACCTCGGCCCGCGCCTGCTCATGCGTGATCTCGCCGGCTTCGACGCGCGTGCGAATGCTCTCCAGCGCGGCGCGCTGCTCTTCGCTCAAATCGGCCCAGAAAGGCGGATGCGGCGGGTGTGGCGGCGGCACAATCCCGAGCGCCTCGACCTCGGCCCGCGCCTGCTCGTGCGTAATCTCGCCGGCTTCGACGCGCGTGCGAATGCTCTCCAGCGCGGCGCGCTGCTCTTCCGTCAATCGCGGCCGGCCACCCAAGCGTTCGCCATCGGTACTGACGGCGGCGTTATCGCGCGCACTCTGAACAGCGCCATCCAGCATGCTGCTGACCGCTTCGCCCAGCAGCCCTTCGCTCGTCACATCGGTGCAGCCCAACAGGCACGCCGTCCCGATGATGCCCGCAATCAGAAATCGTTTCATGATCGCTCTCCACGGCGGCGAAATGGCCGGGCACACCCCGACGCACGTCGCCATCGATCCTGCTTGTCCAGCGAGCGCCCGGCGAAGCCGACATCGGACGGCCGCTCACCCGCCGCAACGGGTCAACCGCCCGCTCGTCTCACACCGGCGAAACCGTCGCCTGCGTGAACCGCTGAGCACTCATGTCATTATGGGCAATCGGCTGTCGAGCGACCGTCAGTCCGCGGTCGAGAAGCGCAAAGGCGGCTTGACACTTCTTTGCGCCGACTCGAAATCAACAAGCCGCCCACCGGGTAGTACGATAGCGTGCAACGCCGCATGAATACCGCTCCGCCCACAGTGCTGCTGCTCGATGACGACGCCGAGCTTGCGCAACTGCTGTCCGAGTATCTCAGCGGTGACGGCTTCGTTGTGCTGGCGACCGCTGAACCGGCCCAGGCGCTGGGCATGCTCGAAGCCGGAAAGGCGCAGGTGTTGCTGCTCGACGTGATGCTGGGCCGGGCCAGCGGCTTTGACGTGTTGCGGCAGGTGCGGGCGCGCGGCGACACACCGGTCATAATGCTGACGGCGCGCGGCGATGCGCTCGATCGCATTCTCGGATTGGAGCTGGGCGCCGATGATTACGTCGCCAAGCCGTTTGACCCGCGCGAGCTGGCGGCCCGCATCCGCGCGGTGCTGCGCCGAGCGCACGCCAACGACCTCGCGGTGAAATCCGCCGGCACGCTCGCGCTGGGGGACGTGCGGATGGACCTGGGCGCACGGCGGGTGCTGCGCGGCGGCGAGACGGTCGCGTTGACGGGCGTGGAGTTCAATCTGCTCGAAGTGCTGCTGCGCCACGCCGGCCGGCTCATCTCGCGCGAGGAGCTGTTCAAACAGGTCCTCGGCCGACGGCTCGTGCCCTTCGACCGCAGCATCGACATGCACGTGAGCAACCTGCGCCGCAAACTCGGCCATCGGGTTGGACCGGTTGAGCGAATACAGGCCATCCGCGGCGAAGGTTACATCTACACGCTGCCGTCCGACCATGGCGACGACGCCCATTCCGGCGATCGTGCCGACGCCGCGGAGGAGCCGCGCTGATGCGCAGCCTGTTCGTCAAAACTCTGTTGATGTTCGCGCTCGCGAATGGGTTGGTCGCGGGACTGCTGTTTATTGTGGCGGTGTCGCTGCGCTTGGATCCTGGCGCGCATGTCATGGGCAGCGTCTTGGAAGGCCACGCCGCCGCCCTGAGCGCGCTGGTCGATGCGGGGCAACTCGATGCGGCCCGGGCGCTGACCGATCGACTGCGCTCGGAAGCAGGTGTGGATGCCTATCTAGTGGATGCCGCGGGCCGCGACGTGCTGGGGCGTGATCCGCCGGCGGCGCTGCGCGACGTCATTCATCGTGACGGAGCGGGCCAGGCGGACGGTCCG
>CAYQLG010000224.1:0-3523 GCA_964418235.1 uncultured Planctomycetales bacterium | reverse complement strand
GCCGACCGCTATTCCCACCTTCCCACTTTCCCACCTTGTCACCCTCCCGCGCGTCTGTCCTCCGTGGCCGACGGCGTATGTTCGTGGCATTCGGCGCCCGCCCGACCCGGCGTCGGGTACGGAGCCCCGACGCTACAGCGCTGTGTCGCCTATGCCGGCCCGCCACGCGCCGACCGCTATTCCCACCTTCCCACTTTCCCACCTTGTCACCCTCCCGCGCGTCTGTCCTCCGTGGCCGACGGCGTATGTTCGTGGCATTCGGCGCCCGCCCGACCCGGCGTCGGGTACGGAGCCCCGACGCTACAGCGCTGTGTCGCCTATGCCGGCCCGCCACGCGCCGACCGCTATTCCCACCTTCCCACTTTCCCACCTTGTCACCCTCCCGCGCGTCGGCCCGCCGTGGCCATATGCGACAGCCACAGGTATGCTTGCCCTGCCATGAGAATAGGCCCGCGATGAACCCTGCATCCGCACATTCACCGGCCCCCACGCCTGCGCCGGCTGACGCCGCAACGACGCCGGCTGCGCCGCTTGGGGCGCTGGCGCGGGCCTTCGCCGCACTCGCGGCCGCGCGTCGCAAGACGTTGATCCCCTATGTCACCGCCGGCTATCCCGACGTGGCGACCACCATCGAAATCCTGCGGCAGGTCGATCCGCGCCAGTGTGCCGCGGTCGAGCTGGGGATTCCGTTTTCCGATCCGATCGCCGACGGCCCGGTCATCCAAATGTCGTTCTACCGCGCGCTGGCGGCGGGCTTTCGGCTGGAGGCGTTTTTCGGGCAGCTCGCCGCGGCTCGGGCGACGATCCGCGTGCCGATCATCGCGATGATCAGCTACTCCATCGTTCACCGGCGCGGGCCGGCGGAGTTTCTCAATCTGGCGCGGGTCGATGGCCTGATCGTGCCCGACCTGGCTTTTGAGGAGGCCCGCGACCTCGCCGCGCTCGGCGCCGCGCGGCAGTGCCCGCTGGTGCTCATCGCGGCGCCGACGACCTCGCCGGCGCGGCGAGCGCAAATTGCCGAACTGTCCTCGCCGTTCATCTACTACCAATCGGTCGCGGGCATCACCGGCGAACGGCGCGGCCTGCCGCTGGACCTCGAGGAGAATGTCGGCGCGCTGCGCGCGGCCGCCGGCATAAGCAAGCCGATCTGCGTGGGTTTCGGGATTTCCACGCCGGAGGATGTCCGCGCGGTCTGTCGCGTATCCGACGGCGCGATTGTCGGCAGCGCGCTGGTGCGGCGGATGAACGAGGCGGTCGATCGCGGTGAAACCGGCGTGCGCATCGCGGCGGATGTCACGGCGCGCATCGCCGAGCTTTCCGCCGCAACGAATGTGTGACCAACCGCGCGCCACCCGCAACCCGCGGCGCGGATAGGCGAGCCGAGCGGCACGGCCGCCGGCAACGTAGGGAGAGCATGTGGCCGGCCGCGTTCGAAAACCATCGAAGCAGTCGACGTTCGCGCTGCTGATGTCAGTCGCGGCGCTGCTCGCGCTTTTCTTTCCCGCGCGCTGGGCGGGCAATCTGCGGGCGTTTGTGCAACCGTTTGCGCTGCTGCAATGGCCGGCGTCGTCCGCGGCGCGCGGCCTGGCACAAATGACCGACGCGCCGGACGAAGTGACGCCCGAGCAGGCCGCGGCGCTGCAGCGCGACAACGTCGAGATGCAACGGCAGGTCGGCCATCAGCGCCTGCGCATCGATGAATTGCAGCAGCGCGTCGCGGAACTGACCGGTCTGCGCGAATACCTGCCCGACACGCGCGCCGTGCTCGTGACGGCCCCGGTCATCGCGTTCGACTCCAACCCGCGCCGGCAAGGCCTGTTGATCGGCCGCGGCCTGGCCGAGCGGCTGGCGGCGGGGCAATGGGTCATCGCCGGCGGCGCTAGCGCCGGCCGCGACGACGAGCCGACCGGCCGGGCCGTCGTTGAGCGGCAGTGGCTGATCGGCCGCGTCAGCGAAGTGCAGGCCAACTTTGCGTGGGTGCAGCTCACCACCGATCCGGCGTTTCGCGAGGTCGTGCGGGCGGCGCGGGTCTTGCCCGACGGCGCGTGGCAGCCGGCGGATCATGACGCCGTGCTCGAAGGGCGCGGGCCGGAGGGCATGTTGATCCGGGCCGCCCCGCAAAACTATCGCGACACCAACTATTTCATCGTGCTCGCGCCGCGCTCGGCCCAATTGCCCGCGACGCTCGCGCTCGGCCAGGTCACCGCCGCCCGCCCGATCGATTCCGCCCCGCAACATTTTGATATCACGGTCATGCCCTGGGCAGATGTGCGGCGGATGAACTACGTCTACGTGCTGATCACCGGCGACGGCGCTCAGGCCGAGCCGCGGCCATAACAGCGCTGCTCGCGCCGGCGCTCGCTCAACCCTTGCTCAGCCGCTCTGCGCTGGGCGCCGTCTCAACCTTGGTCGAAGGCGGCGGAATGACGATCGCATTGCCAATCGCCACATCTTCGCCGCGCTGATTCACGCAGGCGACCATCATGCGGATGCGTTTGGGGTTGATGATCTCCATCACGATCGCCGTCGCCGTGATCGCGTCGCCGATGTAGACCGGTTTCACGAAACGAATCTGCAACTCGACGAAAATCGTGCCGATCCCAGGCAATTCGCGGCCCAGCACGGTCGAGATGATGCCCGCGGTCAACACACCATGCGCGATGCATTGACCAAACGGCGTCTGCCGGGCGTACTCTTCGTCAAAATGCACGGGGTTCCAGTCGCCCGAAGCTTCCGCAAAATCGGTGATGTCCTGTGCGGTAACGGTCTTGGTGAATTTTCCGGTGTCGCCGATCGCGAGCGTCGCTCGCGGCGTGGCCGACTGTACGAGCATGGCAGCGCCTCCCGCCGCGGGGCGCGCTACCCGCGCGCCCGTGCGACATTCACATGATAGACGCGCTGCGCACGTTCGGGCCAATGCGCTGAGCGCGGGCGGCCGCCGGTAAAGCCGTGCGTTGCGCCACGGAACGCACAACGCCAGAGCGACTGCGCCCTTTCGCGATCAGGTTCAGTGGAGCAGGCTGCGCGCAAGCCCTCAGCCGGCGGCAAGCTGGAATTGCGAATGGCGAAGAGCGAAGAACGAATTGAAATCGCCAGTCCCTGCGAACATCATTGCGAATACGAGCGTGCTGTAGCGTCGGCCCTCCGTGGCCGACGGCGTATGTTCATGGCATTCAGCGCTCACCCGACCCGGCGTCGGGTGCGGAGCCCCGACGCTACAGCGCTGTGTCGCCATTGCCGGCCCGCCACGCGCCGACCGCTATTCCCACCTTCCCACTTTCCCACCTTGTCACCCTCCCACGCGTCTGTCCGCCTTGGCCGACGGTGTATGTTCATGGCATTCGGCGCTCGCCCGACCCGGCGTCGGGTACGGAGCCCCGACGCTACAGCGCTGTGTCGCCTATGCCGGCCCGCCACGCGCCGACCGCTATTCCCACCTTCCCACTTTCCCACCTTATCACGATGATTGCGTCGGTCCTCCGTGGCCGACGGTGTATGTTCATGGCATTCGGCACTCGCCCGA
>CAYQLG010000223.1:0-3557 GCA_964418235.1 uncultured Planctomycetales bacterium | reverse complement strand
CCATCACCGCGACGCCGGCCGAGCTGCTTGGCTTAGATGGGCAAAGCGCGCCATCGACCACCGCGGCGCCGGCGGCCCTAAGCGGCCGGCTGCGCGAAGGCGGCGCGGCGGATGTGGTGGTCTGGTCGGGCGATCCTTTGGATTTGCGGAGTCGGGTGTTGGCTGTGTATGTCGGCGGAGCGCGTGTGTTTGTCGCAGCGCCAAGCGACGCGCCCGGCTCGTCGGATTGAATTGATTGCACGAGGTTTCTCATGAACTGGAAAACAACCTGTTGCATGGTGCTCTTGGCCGGCTGCGCTTGGGGAGCGTTGTCCGTTGCGGCGGATGAACCGCCGGCGATCGTCATCACGGCCAGCCGCGTGCATACGATGACCGGGCCGGCGCTGGCCAATGGCGTGCTGGTGATCCGCGGTGGCGCCATCACGGCGGTCGGGCCGAAGGTCTCGGCGCCGGCCGGGTCGAAAAAACGGGTCTATCCCGATGCGGTCGTTACGCCCGGCCTGATTGACGCGAACTGCTGGGTCGATTTCGGTATTCCGCAGAACTCGCTCGGCGGCGCGTGGGTTGCGGATGCGCCGCCGAACTCGACGGTCAAGCCGGCGGCGCCGGCGCTCTCGCTGTGGGCCGATGTGGCAGAGCACGTCGAGCATGCGGAGCCGCATTTGCCGGGGCACGATCATGGCGCGGACGAAACGTGCAGCCCGGCATGCAGCGGAGCGGCGGTGGTGGCGTCGCTCTTTTCGATCGGGGCCTCGCCGCGAGCAAGCTGGGCCGAGCAGAGCGCGGAGGTCGTGCCGCATAGCCAGGTGAGCGATTCGCTCAATCTCTTGTCGAAGGATTTTGAGCGGCTGCTGGCGGGCGGCGTAACGACGGTTTTTGTCGCGCCCGATTCGGCCAGCGTGATCGGCGCGCGGGGCGCGATCGTGCGGACGGCCGGCCCGCTGGAGGAGCGTTATGTGCAGCGGGCGGCGGCGGTGAAGGCGACGATCGGGCGCGACCCGATCGGGCGCGGCCGGAATAACCGGTTGCCGCAGGGCTTTGGGCCGGATACGACAACGATGTTCATGCGGCGACCGATGACGCGCATGGGGGTCGAGTGGGTTTTCCGCAAGGCGTTTCACGATGCGCTGGCCGCCCGGGCCGGGCGGACGCCGCGCGGCGCCGATACCCCGCCGGCGGAGGCGTTGCCGGTGCTGGCGGAGATTCTCGACGGGCGCGTGCCGCTGCGCATCCAGGCGCGCACACAGAAAGACATTCTGAACGCGCTGCGGCTGGCGCGCGAGTTCAATCTCCAGTTCACGCTGGAAGAGGCGACCGAGGCGTATGCCTGCGCCGCCGAGTTGAAGGCCGCCGGCGTGCCGGTCATCTTCGGGCCGCTCTACCTGGAGGCGCGTGGTGCGCGGGTCTTCAGCGGCGAGGTGGACGAGCCGCGGCTGAGCACGCCGCGCCGTTTGCTCGATGCGGGTGTGCCGTTGGCGCTGTCGGCGCAGGAATTTCGCGATGAAGAGGGGCTGATTCGGCAGGCGATGTATGCCCATAAGTACGGTCTGTCGGCGGAAGAGGCGCTGCGCAGTGTGACGGTGGACGCGGCCCGTCTGCTCGGCTTGCCCGAAGGCAGCGGCACGCTCGCGAGCGGCGCGCCGGCTGATTTGGTCGTCTGGAGCGGCGATCCGCTCGACCCGACGACGCGCGTCGAGGCGATCTTCATCGGCGGGCGCCAGGTTTTCGCGCGCGGGCGCGTCGATAGCGGCGCGGAGGAGTAGCGCCATAGGCGGCTTTGAGTGAGAGCGGCGTTCGCCGTGTGTCAGCCGCGCGGGTGTGATGGCTGAGCGGCGCAACGCGGCCGATCGTGATCAATAGAAGCTAGTTGAAGCGTGTGGCAGTTGGCGTGGCTGTTCGAGGACCAGGAAGAGACGGCATGATTGAGCGAATAATTCGTGCGTGGACGATGCGATCGACCCAGGCGCCGCATGAGCCGGCGATGCGCGCGGGCGCGCGGCGTCGGCTATGGCCGGACGCGTACGCGGCGCTGGGCGCCTGGCTGGCGCTGCTCGGTGTGAGCGCGTTCGCCGCGCCGCCGCCGGACAAGATCGCGCTGACCAATGCGCGGATCATCCCGATTGTCGGGGCCGAGATCGAGCGCGGCGTGGTGCTGGTCGAACACGGCAAGATCGCGGCGGTCGGCGCGAAGGTTGAGATTCCCTATGACGCGCGTGTCTTTGACTGCGCCGGCAAAGTGGTCATGCCCGGCGCGATCAACGTGCATACGCCGCGCGGCCTTGATCAGCCCAACGAGTCGCGGCCGGTTGTGCCGCAGCTCGATGTGTATGACGCGCTCGACCCGGCGAATCTTTTCTTTGAGGACTGTCTGCGGATCGGCACAACGGTCGTGAACGTGATGCCCAGCAACAACACGGTGATCGGCGGGTTGGGTCGGGTGGTGCGGCCGATCGGGCTGTCGGTCGATGAGATGACGATCGCCGCCGATGCGTTCCTGAAGCTCTCGGTCAGCCCGCGGAATGACTCGGAGCGGATGCAGCAGCTCGCGACGTTGCGCGAGGCGTTTCTTGAGCTGAGCGAATACGAGAATCAGATCGCCGAAAAGCGCTACGAAGACAAGCTCAAGGATGAGAAGAAGGACGTCGATGTCGGCCCGGCCGAAGCCAAGAAGCGCGGCAAGGACCTGGTTCGAGCGGAGGACGTGGACGATCAGCATCGCAACCTGCTGCGGCTGCGCGGCGGCGTGCTGCGCGTGTTGGGCGAGGAGGGGCCGGCCCTCTTCAAGCCGCTGGGCGCGTTTGTTTGGTGCGCGAATGCGATGGACGTGGGGGCGGCGTTGCGCATCGCGCGAGAGTATGAATTCTCGGAGCGGGTGGTGTTGGTGCTGGGCGGGGAGGCGCATAAGGCGCTCGATGAACTGAAGCAGGCCGCCCGTCCGATCGTGCTGCCGGCGGAGTTGCTGTATCGCGAGATCGACCCGCTGACGGGTGAAATCCGCGAGACCGAGCTGGCGCGGAAGTTTTTTGGCGCAGGGCTGTTTGTCGCGTTGTCAGCGATAATCGACGATTCGCTCTCCGAGCGAATGCTGACGTATCAGGCCGCAGTCGCGATTCGACAGGGCGCCTCGCGGGACGAGGCGCTTCGCGCCATCACGCTGAATCCGGCGATCATGCTCGGCCTTGATGCGCGGCTCGGTTCGCTCGAAATCGGCAAGGACGCGCACCTGGTCGTCTGGTCGGGCGATCCGCTGGACTTTCGAAGCACTGTGGAGCGCGTCTTCATCAACGGCATTCCCGCATATGACCGGAAGGACGATGTTCGTCTGAAGCGCTTGCTGTCGACCAGTAAGACGGGTGACGACGCGCCCGCCGCGACAACCGCGCCGACTAGCAAGCCCGCTCCGGCGACTGGCCCGGCTGAGGGCGCCGCGGCCCAGACGCGGCCCGCCGGTGGACGTCCTGCGACGCGCCCCGCGGGTGATCGACCCGCGCCTGGCTCGAGGCCAGAACGGCGAGCGCAGCGCGCGCCATGCTCACGTCGGCGCGCGCCGAGGGCCG
>CAYQLG010000222.1:0-3616 GCA_964418235.1 uncultured Planctomycetales bacterium | reverse complement strand
CACGAATAGAAATACGGCCTGTGCCACCGCTCGCATCATCGCGCGGACGAGAATAGACATGCGTCAACCCTCCAGAAATCACGACCGCAGACCTGAAGACGATGGATTACGCCACCGAATCACCACTTTATCGTCCGCCGACAGCAACTGCAAGTGTTTTTTTTTATGAACTTACGAATAATTGCAACATGCATGGGCAGGCAGCCTTGCGCCCCGGCGACGCGGTTTCAAACTCCTCCGCATTCTGATGCGCCCCAAAATGGCGACCAACGGCGGGGGGCCGGGCCTTTGTCGCTGCTTGACTCCGCAACGGCTCAAGCAAATAGACAGGTTGGATGCCGATCCAACCGGAGTACGGCTTGCATGCGCCGGCCGAGCCGCTACATTCCGGCGAGATACGAGCCCGATGCTGCCGACATGGACGTGACTGCGATCCGCTCGAATGAAACCATCCACTCAAACACAGCGCTGGAAAGGCGCCAAGCCGGTGATCGGCCTGTGCGGCGGAATTGGCGCGGGGAAGTCGGCGGTGGCGGCGGAATTCGGTCGTCAGGGGTGCGTCGTGATCGATTCCGACGCGCTCAACCGCGAGGTTCTCGCGCAACCGGAAGTGATCCAACAGCTTACGGCGTGGTGGGGGGCGGGTCTGTGCAGCCACGACGGCCGGATCGAGCGCGGCCGGCTGGCTGAAATCGTCTTTGCCGACCCGGCCAAGCGGCGGCGATTGGAAGAGTTGACGCACCCCTTGATTGCCGCGCGAAGACGGGCTATTATGAGCAGCGTAGAAAGGGATTCCGCAGTCAAGGCCATTGTCTTTGATTCCCCCTTGCTGTTTGAAAGCAATCTCGATAGCGAATGCGACGCGGTCGTATTCGTGCACGCAAGCGAGAATCATCGATTGGCCCGAGTGCGGCTGACGCGCCAGTGGGACGAGGCCGAGCTACGCCGGCGCGAACAGTGGCAGCTACCCTTGGCGCAGAAGTGGGCCCGCTCCACCGTGGTTATTGATAATGACGGCCCGCCTGCGGCGCTAGCGGCACCTGTGGCCAAATTCCTGAATGATCTGCTGAATTCCCCGTCTTGATGCCCCGGAAGCGGCGCGAGGATTGCGCCGCCGGCCTTGGCGGAAATTCGAGTTTTGACGTTGAACACGGACTGTCGAAAATTGGCGCAGCACGTCTGTTCGCCCGTCAGTATGTGGATTCACCGAGCGGGCGCGGTGACACTGGGAGTTTGCATTCATGGCTAAGTCGACCACCCGCACCACCACGCGGGCCAAGAAGAAAACTGAAGCGATCGAAACCGAAGATCAGATCACGCCGAATGAAGAGGCCGCGCCGGCGCCGGCGCGTGGCGGTTTCGCGGCCGATTCTGAGCCGCGCGGCGAGTTTGTCGGCGGCGAACCGGACGAGGGCTTTGACGACGGCGCGCCCATCGATCGTGAAACGCATGAGAAGTATGAGCGCGTGAAGCGCGGCGACCTGCACCTGCCCGACCTTCAAAAAATGTCCGTCGTCGAGTTGCACGAGATCGCCAAGAACGAGGGGATCGAGGAATACGTCGGCCTGCCCAAGCAGGATCTGATCTTTCAGATTTTGAAGCGACGCATCAACCGCGATGGCTTGCTCTATGGCGAGGGCGTGCTGGAGATTCTGCCGGACGGCTTCGGCTTCCTGCGCAGCCCGGAATACAACTACCTCCCCTGCCCGGATGACATCTATGTCAGCCCGTCGCAGATCCGACGGTTCGGCCTGAGGAATGGTCATGTCGTAGCGGGTCAGATACGTCCGCCCAAGGAGAGCGAGCGCTACTTTGCACTGCTGCGCGTTGAGGCGATCAACTTCGCGCCGCCGGAGGTTGTCACTGAAAAGACGAATTTCGAGGATTTGACGCCGCTGCACCCCAATCGCCGCGTGTATCTGGAGACGACGCCCAAAGAACTGAACATGCGCATCGACGACATGGTGACGCCGATCGGCTTTGGTCCGCGCATGCTGATCGTGGCGCCGCCGCGCACGGGCAAGACGGTGCTGCTGCAGAAGATGGCGAATTCGATCATCGCGAATCACACCAGCCCGGACGGCGAATCGAAGAATGACGTGAAGGTGATCATTCTGCTGATCGACGAGCGTCCGGAAGAAGTGACCGAAATGCAGCGGAGCGTGCCGAAGGCCGAGGTCGTGAGCAGCACGTTTGACGAGCCGGCCAGCCGCCACGTGCAGGTGGCCGAGATGGTGATCGACAAGGCCAAGCGCCTGGTCGAATATGGGCATGACGTGGTGATCCTGCTGGATTCGATCACGCGTCTGGCGCGTGCGTATAACACCGAAGTGCCGCACTCGGGCAAGATTCTGACGGGCGGCGTCGACGCGAACGCGTTGCAGAAGCCAAAGCGCTTCTTCGGCGCGGCCCGCAACATCGAAGAGGGCGGCAGTCTGACGATCATCGGCACGGCCCTGATCGACACCGGCTCGCGCATGGACGAAGTCATCTTTGAAGAGTTCAAGGGCACGGGCAACAGCGAACTGCATCTCGATCGTCGCCTGGTCGACAAGCGCATCTGGCCGGCGCTCAACATCGCCGCTTCGGGCACGCGCAAGGAAGAGCTGCTGCTGCACCCGCAGGAGTTGGAGAAGGTCTACATGCTGCGGCGCGTGCTGGCCGACATGAACCCGGTCGAGGCGGTCGAGTTGCTGCGCACGCGGCTGGAGAAGGTCGAGAACAACCGCATGTTCCTGATGACGATGAATCTGGCGTAGGGTCCGACATAGAGCGGGACGAGATCTTGGAGGGCGAATCATGCATCGCTGTTGGATGAACTGCGCAACGACACGTTTGCGGGACGATTCGCAGACCCGAGAACGATAATCCATCACTGGCTCTATTGACCCCGCTTCGTTCGCGTTGATAATGCGGCCCATCGAGCGAATGATCGTCTCGTCCGAGGGCTATTGGTGCGGCCGGACTCTCCCCTTATCGTCGCCTCGCCGCCACACGCGTTGGGACCATATGCCGGCGGCGCGATCCGCGGGCGGCGAAGAAGCCGCGCGGCTGATTCCATCCGCACGGCGCTGCTGCTGACGGGGCTGGCCGCCTCGGTCACATGGTTCCCACCAGCCGCACAGGCACAAGCGCAGACTCAGACACAAGCACAGTCACAGGCTCAGACCATGACACCGACGGTCACGGCGCTCGGCGACGAGGCGCTGGTGCTACCCGAGTCGATCAGCGAGACATCTATCGAGTTGCGGGCGCGGCTCGCACGACAGTGGCGACAGGCCGATGGCACGCTCGTCGTGATGTTCAATGGCGGCTTCACGCTTAACTTTGGGGCGCGCAAGCTTTCCGCCCATGATGCGGTGGTCTGGCTCTATCCGCGCGGCGACGAGCGCGGACGGCGCTATTACGAGCTGATCGTTTATCTCTCCGAGCGGGCCGAAGTGCAGGAACCCGGCGGCAGCGTCGTCGAAGACAGCGTGCTGCTCGTGCGCAACCTGCGCACCTACGGAAAAATCACCAAATTCCACGATGCCAGCTCGAGCGAGCCGGCGGAAGAATCGGCCCTCTATCAACAGGCCCTGCGCGATCGGCAACTGGTCGAGGGCGGCGGCTCGCT
>CAYQLG010000221.1:0-3702 GCA_964418235.1 uncultured Planctomycetales bacterium | reverse complement strand
CAAGGGGCCGTGAAGACTCTCATAACAGATGGATCAGTTTGAGGGGAGCAGGCCATTCGGGCCGCCGATCCAATGCCGGGCGCCATGCAACGCCGCGAGCTAAGCCGCGTTGCATGGCGCCCGGCATGTAATTCATGCTCATTGGCCGCGAAATCCGCTCTCCGAACAGTGACGCCCCCGACGCCGACAGGACCACCCGCCGCCGCTTGTCGCCCCTCACCCGCCGGATCCACAATGCGCCCCGACCCTCGACGCTGCCCAGACTACCTGAGACCCGTCCGGCCCAGTGCTGATTACCCGATACAAGCTTTGGCGACGAATGAGTGCTTTCAGGGCATCATCCGGCGAGAGCGGCAGCGCCGGTCGCTACCGCCGCCGTCGCGGCTAGACGCTACAATCCGGCCCGCATGTTAGCGCGGGTACATAGCATGTCGCTGGCCGGGATCGAGGCGCGGCCTTGCGAGGTCGAGGTCGACGTTACGTCACGGGGCCTTGAAAGGCCGACCATTGTGGGTCTGCCCGACAACGCCGTGAAAGAGAGCACGGAGCGCATCCGCAGCGCGCTGGTCAACTCCGGCTATGCCTTTCCGCGCCATCACACGACGATCAATCTGGCGCCCGCGGACGTAAAGAAAGAGGGCCCCGCGTTCGATCTGCCGATCGGCGTCGGCATTTTGCTCGGCGACGGTCAGGTAGCGAGCGAAGCGGTCGCGGACTATTTGCTCGCCGGCGAGCTGGCGCTCGATGGGCGCGTGCGGCCGATCAAGGGGGCGCTCTCGATGGCGCTGCTGGCCGCGGGGGCGGGGCGGCGGGGCGTGATCGTGCCGCGCGAGAACGCGCGCGAGGCGGCGGTGGTCGATGGCGTCGAGGTTTACGGAATCGAGACGCTGACGCAGGCGGTCGCGTTTCTGACGGGCGATCTGCCGCTCGAGCCGACAACGGTTGATCTGCATGAGCTGTTTGGGCGGTCGGGCGCGTATGACGTCGACTTTAGTGACGTGCGCGGGCAGGAACCGGTGAAGCGGGCGCTGCTGGTGGCGGCCGCCGGGCGGCATAACGTGCTGATGATCGGCCCCCCGGGCACGGGCAAGACGATGCTGGCCAAGCGGCTGCCGACGATCCTGCCGCCGCTGACGTTGCAAGAGGCGCTCGAGACGACGCGGATTTATTCGGCGGCGGGTCAGCTCAAGGCCGGCGAAAGCCTGCTCGCGACACGCCCGGTGCGCAACCCGCACCACTCGACCAGCGTGCCGGCGCTGGTCGGCGGCGGGACGATCCCGTCGGCCGGCGAGGTGTCGCTCGCGCATCACGGCGTGCTGTTTCTGGATGAGTTTCCCGAGTTCAATCGCAGCGTGCTTGAGTCGCTGCGGCAGGTGATCGAGGAGGGCGCCGTCACGATCGCGCGCGCGCACAGCTCCGTGACATTCCCGGCGGATTTTCTGCTGGTCGGCGCGATGAACCCGTGTCCATGCGGTCACTTCACCGATCCGCGCAAGCCGTGCAAGTGCAGCGCGCCGCAGATTGACAAGTATCTGGCCCGCATCTCCGGCCCGCTGCTGGAGCGCATCGACATCCACATCGAGGTGCCGGCCGTGCCGATCGAAGCGCTGCGCGAGTTGCGCCCCGGTACCGACAGCGCGACACAGCGGCAGGAAGTGCTGCGCGCGTATGGCATTCAGCGTCAGCGGTATGGAGCCGAAACCACGACGACGAATGGGCGGATGAACTCGCGTCAGATCCGCAAGCACTGCGCGATTGATCCGGAAGGCGAGCGGATGCTGCGGCACGCGGTCAGCGAAATGGGTCTGAGCGCCCGTGCGCATGACAAATTGTTGCGCGTCGCGCGCACCATCGCCGACCTGGCCGGCTGCGCTCGGATCGAACCGCCGCACCTGGCCGAGGCCATTCAATACCGCCGGCTGGATCGCAGCTTGTAGGCGCGGCGGCGCTACGGCTCCGTGCCGCCGCCAGTCGACATGCGCAGCTCCGGCACGACCACGCGCCGTCCGTCGGGCGTTTGGGCCAGCTCAAAGCGACAGCCATACACATCGCTCAGCACCTCGGGCTGCAAAGCCGCGCTCGCCGGCAAATCGCAGACCAAGCGTCCGCCACGCAGCGCGACCACGCGCCCGCCGAGGCCGGCGGGCAATTCAAACTGATGGCTGACGATCACCAGCGCACGCCGCGGACTGCGCCAGCGATCCAACAACGCGACCAGGTCGCCCTTGACCGCCGGATCGAGCGCACTGGTCGGCTCATCCAAAAAGAGCGCGGCGGGTTCCTGGGCGAGCGCCGCAGCGATGAAGGCCTTCTGCCGCTCGCCGCCGCTGAGCGTGTGCATGGGCCGCTGGGCCAGCTCATACAGCCCACACGTGCGCAGGGCGGCGTCGATCACGTCGTGGTCGTGTTGCGAGAGCGGCCGCAATGGCGAGACGTGCGGGTAGCGCCCGCCCGCGACAACATCCCAAACGCGAAATGTCGCGGCCAACTCGATCGTTTGCGGCACGTATGCTGAAAAGCGGGCGCGCTCATGCGGCTTGATCCGCTGCAGCTCAGCGCCGTTCAGCCGCACTGTTCCGCGCGTCGTCGGCAGAAGCCCAAGCAGCGCGGCGATCAGCGTAGTCTTGCCTGAGCCATTGGGGCCGATCAGGTGCAGCGTTTCGCCGGCGGAAACAGAGAGCGAGATTTCATGCAGGATCGTGCGTACGCCACGCCGGACAGTTAACCCCGCACACGTGAGGGACCAGGCTTCAGCGGAAGGGGCGGGCGCGCTCATGACGGTGGGACGCATTAGCGCCGGCGCGGCGCCGTGTGAACTTCGACCAACACCGGCGCGCCTTCGGCCACGCGCAGCCGCAGCAGCGGGCGGTTCAAGGCGTCACGCGCGTCAACAGAAGCCGGCCGGCCGTTGATGAACACATACGGCCGCCCCGCCAGGGCCTCATGAATGCGGACGACGACCGACGCGCGTGCGCCCGGCGCGGCGGAAAGCTCAAAGCTCAGCAAGCCGCCATCGGCGACAAGTTCGTAAACGCCCTCGCCCTCGTTGTAGCCGTCGCGATTCAGATCGCCCTCGATCGTCGCGACGCGCGTGCCCGAAATCAGCCTGAGGCGCGGCGGAGCGCCGGGCGGAACGGCGGCTGCGCCCGCCTCGCCATCCTCGGGTAAAGGCTGTTGCACCAGCAAATGCGCCGCCTCCCAGGCGCCGACGCCGCGCGCCGGCGCAGCGATGAGTTGTGTTCCGCGCCCGGCCGGCGCGATGCGGGCTTCGAGCTTGCCCGCTGACAGTTCGACCTGGCACCAGAGCGGCAGGCCTAGGCCGCGCTCCGCAACGGCCTGAAAACGCGCCGCTCGCCCGGTCGGCGTCTGCGTCGAAGTTGGATCAGCCGCCGCACTGACCGTGCGGCCGGCGCCGATCGTGAGCACTGCGCCGACCGTCGCCGCGCCGGTCAGCCCCGTGGCTCGGGTATGTACGAAGACCTCGCCCGAGGGATAAAACGAGTAGCGCCACTCATGCCTGGGCAGCGCGTCGGCTTGCTCGCTGAGTTCGAGCGAGGCGGCGACCGCCTCCGAGTCCGGCTCCGGATCGACCCAACCGCGCTGCCCGCGCAGGCGCGACGAAGCACGCTCAGAGGGGGCGGCGGCGGCGCGCTCGTCGCTCGCGCCCCGTTCATCGCGCGCCGGACTGGCGCCGTCCGTCGT
>CAYQLG010000220.1:0-3706 GCA_964418235.1 uncultured Planctomycetales bacterium | reverse complement strand
GCGAGAATCCGAGCCGGCAAAAAGTTCACGAGCTCGGAGGCCCATGCTACCCGTGCGATGAGCGTAGCGCTCCAACCAGTCTTCCCCTTCCCACCTGCCCACGTTCCCACTTTCGCACGCATTCAACAACGCACGGGCCGGAGGCCCATGCTACCCTCGATTCGAACTCGAAAAATAGAGAGTGACAGACCACTCGTGAGGGAGTGGTTGGATTTTCTGCGAATCTCCGCTTCCTTACCGAGGCTGTCGAAAAACTCCGGCGACGGCGCGCCGAATGCTTGGCGCAGCATCAGACCTGGGGTTTGGATGCCAAGCCAGGCGATCGGCGGGCTGTCGAGCTTGATTTTGACAAGTATTTCGACAGCCTCTTACGGTCGCGGCTCTGCTGGCGGTCGCGGTTCGGCCAGCTCGGTTGGGGGCGGCGCGGCCGGGGTTGATGCGAGGACAAAGCGCGCCAAGGCAAGATCGAGATGATCGGAGCGTAAACCGTCGCCGGCGTGATCGGCGAAGATGGTGAGCTGCTTGGCGTCGCGAAGCGGAAGGGCGACATCGACGATGGGGCCGGCGCCAGTTAGTTTGGGGCTGACATAGACGACTTCGCGATCCAAGGCGATTCGCAGGACGAGCGTGCCCCACTGGCGCGGATTGTGATGCACGCCGGCCCGGACACGGAACTCCGCCGCGCCTGCGGGAATGTCATAGACGATCTCCGCCGGCGCGTGCGTGCCGACACCGCGCAGATAGAGCCGCTGTTCCAAGCGCAGCGTGCCGCCGCTGACGGAGCGGTCGCGCTGCAGGTTGCCCCAGCCCTGCTGGCTGCGCAGCGGATTGAGCGCACTGAGGTAGACCAGGTTCTGATCCGGCGTGGCGTTTGTGGCCGGTCGTGACAACGTCAGCGCCCACGCGGTTACGCCGAGCGCGCCCAGCACGGCGAGCAGGGTCGCGCCGCGAAAGAGCGGGATGAGGCGCGGGGTCGGGCGCAGCGGGGGCGGGTCGGTATCGGGTCGGGCCGGCGGAGTCTCTGCGGCGAGGGTCGCCGCGCCGCGGAAAGGCACAATCAAGAGCAAAGCAAAGACGGCCAGAACGCCCGCGGCGATGAATGACGCGCCGCCGGCGGCCGGCTCGATCGCGGCCAGATTGAGCAAGACCAGCATGGAAAGGGCGGCATAGACGCGCTCGTTTTTGCGGGCGGCGATCGCCCAGAGCGGGAGGATCACCAGCGCGGGAATGGTGTAGCGTTCGTGCATCTCCGTGGGAAACAGGAAGAACGCCAGCACGAGCAACCCAGCGGTGAGATAGCGGTTGGGCGTGCCCGGCCGCAGTGAATAGAGCGAGACAATGACGGCCACGACGAGCGCGTAAAGGGCCAGCGAGAAGCTGCGCCAGGTGAAGCGGAGCAGGAGGCTTTCATCGGCGTTCAGCTCCGTGCGGCCCTGGGCGATGAGGTTGAGCAGGAAGGGCGGATGGCCGGCGTCGGACTGGCTGGGGTTTCCATAGAGATGCCAGATATTGTAGGCGCCCTTGGATAAATAGGGATACTGGCCGACGACCTCGACGTAGCTGCGCAACATGACGTCGTCGAGCGTGCCGGTCCAGCTAAAGGGCGCGAGGATCAGCGCTGTGAGCGTGATCATGCCCATCAGTTTGACGCCGAGCGCGCGCCACCCGCCGAGCCGATAGACCTCGAAGATGATCAGCGGCGCGACGGCGATCGTCTGAAACTTGGCGAGCAGCGCCGCGGCCAGCGCCGCGCCGGCCCAGCCCCAGCGGCCGCGTCCGACGAGCATGAGCGAGGCGAGCAGAAAGAGGGCATAGATCGTATCGACCTGTCCCCAATAGGCGGTGTCATAGAGCACCGCCGGGTTCAGGAAGAAGAGCGCGGCGGCGGCGGCGCCGGCGCGGCGTGAGTAACGGCGGCTGCCCGCGACGAAGAGCAGCACGGCGATGGCGAGATCGGCCAGGCAGGCGGGCACTTTCAACAGGGTGATGATCGGGCCGGGGTATTCAAATCCGATGCCCAGCGCCTGGGCCGCGAGGCCGGTCGCGTAGTAGATCAAGATGCTCAGCGGCGGGTAGTCGCAGAGGTCTGCGGTGGCATAGAACGCGGCCAAGCCGCGCGTGGCCAGCCCCTCGGACCAAATCGCAAAAAGCCGCAGATCGGGCATGTGGCCGAGCGTGCCATCGCTAATGATCCACGCGCGCAGCGCTACGCCCGCCAGCAGCACGCCCAGCAGACCGAGATATTCGCGCCACGCGGACGGGCGCGGCGTGGGGGTTGATGGAGCGTCTTGCTGCGCCGGCGGCACGGGTTGCGCGGCGTGCTGCGTTCGCGTGGCGGTCGCCGATGCGTCGCTAGCTTGTACGGATTCGGACGGGGCGATGGCGAGCGGCGCCGTTTCGTGCGCTGGCGACATCGGCACGTTGCGCGCGGCTTGCGCGGCGCTGCTGTTGGCGATCATGAGTGGCTCCCGGCGCTGCGCGGCAGATCCGCCGGCGGTGGCATGTGCGGCGCAGCTCGAGCGCGCCGCGCCGCGCGCGGGAGCGGGGCCGTCGAGCGCGCGCCATCGACGGTTTCGGCTTCGCGCAGGAAGCACGCATCGGCCCAATTCACGTGGTCAAAGCGCTGACCATCTTCGGTGGCGTCGGCAACCAGTTGGATCTGTTTTGCTCCTTTGAGCGGAAGCCGCACGACGGTAGGCGGCGACTTGCCGGTCAGAATCGCGCTTTCGAAGGCGGGCTGATTGTCGAGCAATACGCGCACGACCGCGCTGCCCTGTCCCTCGGTTTCATCGTCAATGCCGACGATCGCTTCGAAGTGGCTGTATCCGGGCGGTATCGCGTAGACCAGCGTGCCGGGCGCGTGCGTGCCCAGGCCGCGGGCATAAGTACGGCTGCGCAGGCGGAGCGGCTGCGAATCGACGGATAAATCCAGCCCGAGCGTACCCCAGCCTTGCGAAGCCGAGAGCGGCTTGAGCCGGCTGAGGTACATGCGGCCGTTCTCTTCGACCGGTGCGGCGTGTTGGGCGAGCGCGAGCTGCTCTTCGGCGGTGCGCATGCGGAAAAGCAGATAGGGCGCATGGCGACAGTCATCGTAGTTGGGGCAGGGATAGATCAACTCGGCCACGTCGGCGGCGCGGGCCAGCTTGGCGGCGAAACCGCGATGATCGCGATCGGTCACGACGAAGCGCGCGTTGAACTGATCGCGGATGTCGGCGAGATCGACGTCGATCGTCTGTGACTCGCGGCGGCCGTCGAGCGTGACGCGCGTGTAGGTGGTCTTGATCGGGGTCTGGGCGCGGGTCAGGCGGACGTAGCGTTCCCAGAGATCCGGGCGGCGCTCATGCGTGAATTTGGGATCGAGGCCGACGATATAGCGATTGTGCGAGTTGTGATAGAAGAAGACGGGGAAGATGTCCCAGTCGTCGGTGAAGACGATGTCGCCGGGGGCGGAGTTTTTCTTGAGAAAGGCCATGAGTTCGCGGATGGGCGCCAGCTCGTAGTAACAGCGCGCGCCCTTCGCGATCGCTTGGAGATGCGGCGCGCCGAAGCTCACCGCGGCGCCGGTCATCAAGAGCGCCGTGCCGACGATGCCCCCGACCGCGGCCCAGAGCGGCCCGGCCGGGGCCGTCGCGCTGCGCCGTCGCAAGCCCGACAGCAGCAGCGGCACGACGACGATCAGGCCGATCGCGAGCAGCCACACCGGCCC
>CAYQLG010000219.1:0-3855 GCA_964418235.1 uncultured Planctomycetales bacterium | reverse complement strand
CAGTTATCGCCGTCGATGCATCCCTCGACTCCGCCGTCGCCCAGCCGGCCGGCGTTGGGCAGTTTATGCGTATGGGCTACTACACTAGAACAGACCCGCCGAACAGCTTTGCTTGGGGCGTCGCGCTGACGGATGACGGCCCGGTGACAGCTGGGATGGCCTATAGCGGGCGCTACAACACCGAGGCGATTCGCTGGTCTGCGGGTCAACTTACCGGACTTGGCGTTATTACTGGCACAGCCGGTCCGCGCAGCGAAGCCTATGGCATATCCGCCAATGGACGAGTGATCGTCGGAACATCAACGGGCCCTGCTGCTCGCGAGGCTGTCGCCTGGTATGATGGACAATTGACCGTTCTGCCGCGATTCACCGGGTTGGATGTGGGGTTGACTAATGACGCGCAGGACGTCTCAGCCGACGGGTCGGTGATTGTCGGCGGTTCCGAGTACGCCCTCAATCGCTCTCGACCGGTGCGCTGGGTCAATGGGCAGTTTCAGCCGCTCGGGGATCTGCCGGGGGGCGAGGATTCCGGCTCTGCAACGGGCGTTTCGGCTGATGGGCGTGTGGTCGTCGGTGCCAGCAGATCCTTCGGCGGCATGGAAGCCTTTCGTTGGGAAAACGATGTCATGATCGGCTTGGGACGGCTCGGATTCGGGGGCGAGTCATACGCATTTGAAGTCTCTGCGGATGGACGCGTGGTTGTTGGGGAGTCCGGCAATCAAGCTTTCCGCTGGGAAAACGGTCAGATGGTCGGCTTGGGTGACCTACCCGGCGGACAGTTCTATAGTCTCGCACGCGATGTCTCGGGCGACGGCTCACTCGTCGTCGGCTTCTCTCGCACTGAAAATGGGCAAGAGGCTTTTCTGTGGAGCCTGGCGCGCGGCATGCGGCGACTGAGCGATGTCCTCGCCGAGGAATACGGGCTGGCCGATGTACTGGCCGGGTGGACGCTGCGCGAAGCGACCGCGATCACACCCGACGGCCTGGCCATCGCCGGCTTCGGCCGCAACCCGCAGGGCCGCACCGAGGGCTTCGTCGTCCTCCTGCCCGAGCCGGGAACGCTGACGCTGCTCGCGTTCGGCGGGCTGCTGCTGCTCGGCCGAAATGCGAAATCGAGAACCTGACGCTGTTAATGGCGGACACAAAAGGCATCGTGATGGGTAGATACGGGCTATTCTCCCAATTCCGAGGTCAGGTCCTCGATGATTCTTTCTCTCCATGTGCATCCGGGAAGCGGGCGACGCGCACGGTTTGAAATCGGGCTGTAGCCGTCGGCCCTCTGTAGCCGACGGCGAATTCACAGAGATTCACAGTCACATAGAGATTCACCACGCTACGGGAAGAGAGCGCAACAGACGAGTGGCAAAAACCGTACGCCGAGTGACACGGTTTAATTTGGCGACGGGTGGACATCCTCCCCAAGGCAGGTCCGGTTACCCATCCGAACGAAATCCACTCCACGAACTACACCACACTCGACATCACGGCTTCCTGTCTATATCGCTTGATTGATCAAATGGCTGATTCCGATCATGGCTATGACAATTATGCCGATACCAGCAAGCGGGTGAGTCCGCCTGCGTTTTAGCACCCTATGTCTAAAATCAGATCGCACCGCACATTCAATCAGCAAATGCATAACAAGCACAGGGAGCAATATTTCAATGCCAATTGTGGCAGTACCTAGATATATAAACCCAGTCCAAGGCAGCATTGCATCACTAAATGCTAATATCAAAATAAAACACCCTTGCAGCATAATTGAGTATGGAATTCCCCACCGCAGCCTGCACAATGCTCGTCTAATCATATTCTTACTGATGTTCTCGTGCACCCTCTTTCTCGCGACAAAGAAAATTGCGACACGCAGCAGAACCCACATCGCAAGCGATGGCATCAAAAGAACCACGCAAAGAACAGCGGTTGCCCGCGAGAAATTCAAAGTAAATGCTTTGTTCCCACGATACTCTTGTAATGTATGCAATGGGCTTGTGCATTCAGGGTGTGCGAATAATGACACGCGCTTAACTGCGCCGTCTGCATAAATTTCACTAAGTGCTCCGATCTGCCCATCGCGATCCAGATCGTGCAATGCCTTTGCCCAATGCGCTGTATTAGTGTTTGCACGCCATGACCAGATCACTGTTCCATCACATGCGATGCAAGCGCGATGCCAAACAACATGGGTGCCAGTACTGGCCAGCAGGACTGAAAGTGCGAAAATTGGGATCGCGATAACCCATAAGGCTATTTCGATCAGTTGGATCGCGCCGTTGCTACAATCTTGCCACCAAAACCCATTCCACCGAATTCCCGTTGGAAACAAATAGCCAAACAGTAACGTTGCTTCGTTGGCCGCAGCAAATGGCTTGCTGCAAGTTGAACATGCGAGTTCGTCGATACTGTCGCCGCAATGCGAGCAAAGTTTAATTGGGAAGCCGCATTCAGAGCATCTAGTGCCTCCATAATGCCCCTTAAGGCTGTACCCACAATTTACGCATCGTTCAAGAGGCAACATTCTTGCAATTCGCCTGGCCAAGCGACCAAATGATCAATTGCCTTAACTATAAACACATAGCATGCAGTCTTATGGGCGAGACGGACGATGCTATAGCCCTAGCCGCTGAAAGCAATATCTCAATTGGCCTGGAATAATGTCCCATTGGTCAATTTCTCTTAGCCCAATGTCGTTCAAATCATCGCCGATCCACCAGCGCAGTAACTCATGCCACATCGAAGCTGAAAGGTCTCCTGTGCTTGTAATATTGTTGATGCACACATAATGAGGCTGTCGCTCGTATCCATAGCGAACAGAATAGCTACACTGGTTCATTGACCAGCCTGGGAGCGTATACATTAGTGTTTTGCGATCGTTATTACATCTTTTTCTCGTCGGACAATCGCATATGAACGTTCTCGGATTTCGACATGCCGTATCATTGATAGCCTCCATTTTAAAGAGGATTTGATGAAAGCTAATTTGGCTAGTTGCCGGATTCCTTCGCAAGCATTTCTCAAGCTGGCCTTGTTCGTCGGGGCGATGTAATAGTTTGTATAGTCGCGATAGCGCATCGTGAACATAATCACATTGCTCTTGTACAGCATCGAGCAGTCCCTTCCCTACATCATAGGTAGAGCCATCGGGCAGCGTAATTCGTGGGCAGTCTTTGACCGTTACGGTCACACGTGGACCACGTGTCGCTTTGTCCTGAGAATCTGATGCCAACTCGCGCGATGGCGATACTAAGTGTGACTGAAAACCATTAGGATCAATCCTGTCATGCGGAGCGTTATAATTCCATATGTAACTACCCTGAGATAGAAAATCATCAGACATGTCTCGTTGCATCCACCTTCCGAGACTCGTGCTATAGTACCGCGCCTTCCCATTCACCAATCCGATTTCCGGCTCATATTGATTCGTGCTGAACCGAATCAGGTTCGCCTCGGCATAGGCCCCGCTCTGCGCGGTGATATTCCCATACGGGTCATACTCATATTTCGCGGCGAGGCGCGAAGTGGCCCAGGCTTGCGGCGGGGTCAGGCCCGCGTCATCGGCCTCGTCGATCAATTGGCCGACGTTGCCGTTGGCGTCGTAGAAATACCAGTAGCTTTTGGCGGCGAGCGCCGTTTGGCCGCACTGCGCCGGCAGCGCCAACTGCTCGACCGCGAGCAACCCGCCGATCCCGCCGGCGGCGCGGAGGCCGGACGCGGACGGGTTTCCGTTGAGGCCGCTTAAATCGAGGCCCCACGTGTATTTGCGGACGATCGCGTTGGTCGTCGGCGTGCTCAAACCGTCGAGCTCCAGCAGCAGCAGCCAGCCGTCGTAGACGAAGCGCCGATCGAGGCACGGGC
>CAYQLG010000218.1:0-4117 GCA_964418235.1 uncultured Planctomycetales bacterium | reverse complement strand
ACGAAGCCGCTCGCGGCAGCAACCGTCCCAGCGGCCCGCCACGCGCCGCCGGCCGCCGGCGCTGCGCCGGCTTCGGCAACCTCTTTCGAGACCCCGTCGCCGCTGGCGCCGCGCTACCGCGCCTTGCAGGTGCACAACAGCTACTTGGCGGTCGAGACCGAGGAGGGATTGATGTTGATCGATCAGCATGCCCTGCATGAGCGCATTCTGTATGAGGAGCTGCGCGCCCGGATCACGACGCGCACGCTCGAATCGCAGCGGCTGCTCTTGCCCGAGATCGTCCGTGTGCCGGCCGATCGGCTGGAGGCGCTGGAAGGCCACGCCGAGACGCTCGCGCGGTTGGGCATCGACTTGAGCGCCGCCGGCCCGGCCAGCGTCGCGGTGCAGGCGTTTCCGACGTTGCTGCTCAACCGGCTATCACGCCATATCACCGAATTCGTGCGCGACCTGCTCGATCTGCTCGGCGAGCGCGGCGCCCGCCCCGCCGAAGACACCCTGCTGCACGAAGTGCTGGACATGATGGCGTGCAAAGCGGCGGTGAAGGCCGGCGATCCGCTCACGGTTCTGGAGATCGACGCCCTGCTCGCGCGGCGCGAAACCGCCGAGCGGAGCAGCCATTGCCCGCATGGCCGTCCGACGACGCTGCACCTGACGCTGCGCGATCTGGAACGGCAATTCCGCCGGCGCTAGGCGCGCCGCAAAGACGGTTTCGCGGCATGAGCTGACCGACGACCGACACGGAGCAAGCAGGCATGTCCAACCATCGTCGCCGACCGCGCCGCACGCCCGCACAGCGCCGCACCGCGAAGACGCCCGGGACCGCGCCAGGCGTGCTGAGCGCGCCGGAGGCCGCCAGCCCCACGCAGGCACATATCTGGCGCTGTTCGCATGACGATGCGCGTGAGCTGACGCTCGACGCCCTGCTGGCGGAGGCCGAGTTGCCCGCCGGCACGGTGACGTGGGTCAACCTGGAAGGTCTGGCCGACGTCGCCCTGATCGAGCGGCTGGGCGAGCATTTCGGCCTGCATCGGCTGGCGCTCGAGGATGCGCTCAGCCCGCATCAGCGCGCCAAGACCGAGCCATACCCAGACCTGCTCTTCATCGTCGTGCACATGCCGCAGCAAGGCGGCGCGTGCTTTGGCACCGAGCAGCTCTGCGTCTTCGTCGGTCACGGCTTCGTCGTCACGATTCAGGAGGGCCGGCCGGGAGATTGCTTCGCGCTGGTCCGCGACCGCATGCGCAACAGCCCGCGCTTCCGCAATCACAGCGCCGACTACATCGCCTATGCCCTGCTCGATGCCGTCGTCGATGCGTATTTTCCGGTGTTGGAGCGCGTCGGCGAGACGCTCGATGAGTTGGAGGAGGCGCTGCTGACCCGGCCGGCGCCGCAACTGCTGGCGCGCGTTCACGACGTCAAGCGCGAGCTCCTCGCGCTGCGCCGTGCGGTCTGGCCGATGCGCGACGCGCTGGGCGCGCTGCTGCGCGACGACACCGGCCTGTTCACCGCCGACACGCGGCTTTACCTGCGCGATTCGTATGACCACGCCAGCCGCGTGATCGACTTTGTCGAGACCTATCGCGAGTTGGGCGCTGACCTGAGCGATCTGTATGTCTCCAGCATGAGCCAGCGGCTGAACGAAGTCATGCGCGTCCTGACCGTAATCGCGACGATCTTCATGCCGCTGACTTTCATTTCCAGCATCTATGGGATGAACTTCGACCCCGACGCCTCCGCGCTCAACATGCCGGAGCTGCGCTGGCATTATGGATATCCGGCGGCCCTGCTGCTGATGCTGGTGATGGCGATCGGCATGGTCGTATGGTTCTGGCGTCGCGGCTGGCTCGGCCCGACCGGTCACGATCATGCTCATCGCCGGCCGTGATGCGAGCGCCGACCCTCTGCGGCTGAATGGAGCGCTGTAGCGTCTGCCCTCCGTGGCCGACGGCGTCTTCGTGGCCGACGGCGTCTTCGGCCGACCTGCAGCGCCTCACCGACCCGCCGTTGGGTACGGAGCCCCAACGCTACAGTGCGCACTTCGATTCACAGCCAACAACAACGGCCGCTCAGTCTTCAACGTTCCCACCCTCCCACGTTCCCACGTTTCCACCTTCCCACGTTCCCAGCTTCCCACCCTCCACGCCCTGCGGACACAACGGACGACATGAGCGGTATCCTGCTCGATTCCATGCAGATTCAGCGACTCCATGCCTGGCCGCGCTCGACGCGCGCGGCGATCGCGTTGCAGGCGCAGCTCAGCGCACGCGTCCGGCTGACGCCGCTGTGTCGCACGCCGCGAATTTTCGCCGGCGGCGATATCGCGTTCTCCTCCGACGGCGCGGAGGTGATCGCCGGCGTCGTTATCTGGGAACGCCCGCACGAGAAGACCTCACCATCCACACCGGGCCGCGTGCTCGAAACGCAACTCGTGCGGCGGCGCTGCCGCTTTCCGTATGTTCCGGGGCTATTGAGTTTTCGCGAATTACCGGCGCTGCTGGCGGCGCTGCGCCGGGTGCGCACAACGCCGGACGTGCTCTTGTGCGACGGGCAGGGATTGGCCCATCCGCGCCGCTTCGGGCTGGCTTGTCACGCCGGCGTGTGGCTCGGCCTGCCGACAATCGGCTGTGCCAAGTCGCGCCTATGCGGCGAATTCGACCCGCCGGGGCCAATGCGCGGCACGGCCACGCCACTCCGGTTCCACGGCGAAAACGTCGGTGCTGTGCTTCGCACGCGCCACGGCGTGCAGCCGCTCTTCGTCAGCCCCGGCCATCTTTGCGACATGGCCGACGCCATCCGGATCACGCTGCTGGCGTGCGGGCGCTACCGCCTGCCGGAGCCGACGCGCCTGGCTCATCAGCTCGTCTCGCGCGCCCGCGGATGACGGGGCATTGCTCTTTCGCTAACTCTTCTCCGGCTGGATTTCGCTGAGATATTTCTGAAATTCGCCCATCTTGTACGAGATGAAGCAGAACGCGTGATGCAGCGCGAGATACTCCAGGTCGGCCTTGTCATCTTCCGCTTCGTGACGCAGCTCATTCAGCTTGGCCAGCAGCGGTTCGGCTCGCAGTTTTTCCATACGCATCGGCTCCCGGTTTTGTCCATGTCGCGCGGGCGGGGCGCCGCGGCAACCCGACCGCCGGCGACCGCGCTGCGGCGCGTGCCGCATTTGGCCCGCGTGACGATAGACTTTAGCCGATGCAAACGAGGTGCGCATGAACAGCCAGGCCGGCGAATTGCTGCGACGAAGATTTCCGTCGCTCAGCGATGGCGTGATTTACTTCGAAAACGCGGGCGGATCACAGGCGCCGGATTGCGTCGCCGCCGCGCTGCAGTATCACCTGCGGCGAAATTACGTGAACAGCGGCGCGGGCTATGCCACGTCGCAAGCGGCGACGCAGGTGGTGCGCGCGGCGCACCCCTTCATCAACCGCTTCATGGGCGGCGAAGGCAAGGGACACGTCGCGCTCGGGCCTTCCAGCTCGATCCTCTGCCGCATGGTCGCCGATTCATATGCCGACAAATGGCAGCCCGGCGACGAGATCGTCGTCGCCCAGAACGGCCACGAGGCCAATCTCGGCTGCTGGCATCGGCTCGAGCGGCGCGGCCTGGTCGTGCGCACCTGGCCGCTGGAGCCTGAAACACTCTCGCTGAGCATCGAGACGCTCAAGCCGCTCCTCAACCCCCGCACGCGCATGGTCGCCTTTACGCACGTTTCCAACATCCTCGGCGAAGTAATGGATGTCGCGGCGATCACGCGCTTCATTCGCGCATCCTGCGGGGCGCGCGTCATCGTCGATGGCGTGGCCTACGCGCCGCACTTTCTGATGAGCGCGGCCGACTGGGATGTCGATTGGTACGTCTACAGCACATACAAAGTCTTTGGCCCGCACATGGCGGCGCTCTACGGCAAGACCGAATGCTTCCTCGAGATCGACGGCTGCAATCATTTCTTCACCAGCCGTGAGAAGCCGCAGGCGCGGCTCGAACTGGGCGGGGCCTGTCCGGAGGGCTGCGCCGGGCTGCTCGCGCTAGGCGAGTATTTACGCTTCGCCGCCGCGATCGAGCGCGGAAATGTGCATGGCCACGGCGGGGCCGTGCCGGACAGCGCTGCCGAACACC
>CAYQLG010000217.1:0-4130 GCA_964418235.1 uncultured Planctomycetales bacterium | reverse complement strand
CGGCGCGCAGCGCGAGCCGCCCGGCCGCCAGCAGCACGAGCGCCCCGCCGGCCAGTGACAGTGCGCGCGTTGCGACGTAGAAATGGCCGAATAGCTCCGGCCGCTCGAGATAGTCGCTGACGTCGCGGCTGATGGTCAGCCAGCCCGCCGAGCCGGCGAGCTTCAGAGTGATCGCGACGGCGTAGACATAGGCGCCGCCATATTGGTAGAGCCGCGGATCAAGATCGAAATCACCGCTGAACATCGCGCCGAAAGATGGAGGCGGGCGCATCCGCTGAAGCGCCATGAGCGTGATCATCTCATCGGGCTGTCGCGAGAAAAGCCGGAAGCGTCGCAGAATTTCGGCCCGAGCCTCAGGCGTCGCGGTCAAGTCGATCAGACCTGATCGTGATTGCAGCGGGTTGAGGTCGGTGTCGGCGCCGCGGGCCTGCGCGGCGCGCGCGGCGAGCGTGGACGCCAGGCGGTATTCCGCCGCCGGCCACGCCGGTTTGCCGGCGAAGAGTAGATCGTCCTGCGCCCGGCTGGGCAGGCCCCACCACGCCAGCGGCGCCATCACGACCAACCACGCCGCGACAAACAGCCATAGCAGTAGACCGGCGCGGGGTGGCGCTTGGGGCGGCGGCGGCTCGACTGACTCTCGCACGGCGAGCGCCGTCGTGATGGCCTCATATCGAAGCAGCTCGCGCCCGTCGCGATCAAGCACGACTGATTTCGGAGCGGTGGTTCGCTGGCGTTTGGGGCGAAATAGCACTGGGAAATCCGGATCACTCGGGGACGCGACGCGATTCTACTCCCGCCATATCCGCGCGGCGGCTATGCACAGAACCTGGCAACGGCCCGCATGCAAACCGAACCGCGCCTTTGAACCGAACCGCGCCCGTGAGGAAGCGATTCGGTCTCTGCAACAGCCCGTACATAGCAAGACACTGGGGCATCGACGCTAACAGTTCGCGATGATTTAACAATGCCGCATCGCGCCGCCTCACGCGCGTCTCACCCATGCGCACCTGGCCTCATCCGCCGCGATGAATCAGCACGTCGATGATGCCCAGCGCGCCGAGGACCAGCCCGACCACGCCATTCATCGTGAAGAAGGCCAGGTTCACGCGCGACAGATCCTGCGGGCTGACCAGCGCATGCTCAATCACCAGCAGGGCCACGACGCAGGCAACGCCGGCAAAATAGAGCCAGCCCAAGCCAGCGGCCTCGCCGACCGCGCACAGCCCCATCACCGTCAGCAGATGGAACACCCGCGCCAGCCACAACGCCCGCGCAACGCCGAGCTTCGCCGGCACGCTGAACAGTCCGGCCGCGCGGTCAAAATCGACGTCCTGGCAGGCATAGATGATGTCGAAACCGGCGATCCAGAATGCCACGCTCGCCATCAACAGCCAGACCGGCGGCCCGACCGTCGCCGGGCTGAGTGCGATCCACGCCGCGACCGGCGCAAACGCGATTCCCAGCCCGAGCACAAGATGTGACCAGCGCGTAAAGCGCTTGGTGAATGAATAGATGCACAGAAACGCCAGCACGGGCAACCCCAGCCGCAACGGCCAGAAATTGCCATATTGCCACGCAAACCCGCCGCAACCCAAGAAGAACAGCCCGCAGGCCGCAACAAAGAAAAGCCACGCCGCCCGAGTCGAAATCACGCCGCGCGGAATCTGCCGCATGCGCGTGCGCGGGTTGCGGCGGTCGATCTCGGCATCAACGATGCGGTTGAAGGTCATCGCCGCGCTGCGCGCCCCGACCATGCACAGGACGATCAGCGCGAGGTGCAGCAGGGTCGGCCGCCCGCCCGGCAGATCGCGCGCCGCCAGAAACGTCGCCAGCAGCGCGAACGGCAGGGCAAAAATCGAATGGCTGAATTTGATCATCTCGCCCCAATGCCGCACGGTCGCCAGCCGACCGTGCGCCGCGGAATCAGGCGGCGGCAACGGCGGCAACCGTGGTGCGGGCGCCGACGGAAGCGGGACGTTTTGGAGCGTCGCCATATCCTCGATTCTATCGTTGGGCTAGTTGAACGTCCGCGCTGGCGGGCAGTTGGCGTGCTATCGCATCCGCAGATGCAAAACTGGGCGGCGCTGCTGGGTTGGCAGTCCTGTCTGTTATCGACAGGCTGGAAGCCTGTCCCACCCGAAAGGAAGCCTGTTTCACCCGAAAGGAAGCCTGTCCCACGAAAGGAAGCCTGTCCCACCCGAAAGGAAGCCTGTCCCACCCGAAAGGAAGCCTGTACCACCCGGAAGGAAGCCTCTACCACCCGACTCGATGACTGTTTCAATTCAGTCCAACGGTCATGGTCATGCCAGTTACGGACGTGAAAACACATCGGCGATTAATCGATTCGTTCGGTGCGCATGCCCGGTGCGCGCTCGACCAGCGTCTCGGCGGCGGCGTCGTCAAACGTCAGCACTTCGCCAAACGGCATGAAATCATGCAGCAACAGCAGACGCGGTCGATCGCCCTCCGGCTCCAGGCGCTGGAGCAAGACCTGGTGCGTCGCCGGACCAAAGAGCGACGTGCACTCGACGACGGCGCGGGCCGGCTCGCCCCGCGCCACCCAGCCTTGAATGAGCGACTCCGCGGGCAAGGCGACAAACGCTGGGCCGATCGTGTATTGAAACGGTCCGACGCTTTCGCGATCGATGCGCAGTGTGCGCTCGACGCGGTCACTGCGCGCGGGGCGCGCCTCGAGGATTTCCTGCTCGGTGAATTGATAGGTCTGTTTCAGCAGAAAGCTGTAGGCGGTCGCCTGGCCGTCGAGTTGCCAGCGCAGCGAAAACATTGGCGCCGGCCAGAGCCGCCCGGCGCGGATTTCCCGCCTCAGAACGCTGCCTTCGTAGCCGCGTTCGGGCGCGCTTTGGACGGGGCTGCGCATGACGATGATCTCTTCGGTCTCGAAGCTGGTGGTCATGCGATAGCGCGTTTCGCGCGGGGCGCGCCCCCAGCGCGGCAGCCCGCCGCGCTGCTTCAACCGGCCGGCGAGCAATTGGCCGGCCTCGCCGCCAGCGGGCAGATCGGCAAAGAGCGGATGCGCGGCCAACTCCAGCTCAGCGGCGATTTTTCGCGCCGCATAAAAAGCCGCGGCGCGCTGGTCGCCATCGGCATAAACCAAGATGATCGCCGCGGCGTCTGCCGCCAGGCGCACGGCGCCCACCCCGGCCGTGCCGCTGCCCAGGCGCTGCGGCGGCGCGAGGAACCACGCGATCTCGCGTCCGTCAGCGCCGGTTTCGCGCTGCACCTGGGCGTCGATGTCCCAGACCAGCCATTTCGCCGCGGCATAGTCGGCGAGTAAATCCGCAAGCTGACGCCCGCCGGTGAGAAACGTGCGAAAGGCGCCGACGGCCCAGACCGGCACGCCGCGATCGAGGCCGCCGACAAAGACGGCCGGCGTCTCAGACAAATCCGGACCGGCCGACCAAGTTCCGGGCAACTCGGGCAGGCGCAGCGCCGCGCGCTCGGACCATGACTCAAGCGGTTCGGTCACGGCTGGCTCGGCCAACCGCAGCGAGCGGCAGATATCGTCAAATTGCTCCAGGTCGGCCGGCGTCAGATTGAGCAGCGCGTCATAGTTGAGCACAAGCCGATAGCCATTTGGAAAACTCGTCACGCGCGTCAGTCGCTCGCGTGGCAGACGCAGCCGGCTGCGCAGCGGATCGAGCCGCTGAATGCACTCAAATGCAGGAAAGCGCCCGATCATCGCAGGCGTGATCTCGCGCGACAGCAGGCGCAGGCGCTCGGCCAGCTCTTCGGGCGATTCAAAGTGGGCGGCTTTCTGAAACTGGATGTCGAGATGCCGATCCGAAAAGGGCGTCAGCCCCCCTTCTTTATGGATCGGCAGCACAAAGGCCTGCGGGTCATCGGCATCACGCTGCCAGCCGGCCGGCAGGCGCACCCAGATCGGCAACTGGCCGACCTGCTGCTCGGGGCCGAGGGCGCGCGCCAGCCGCGACTGCGTCCATGCCAGCCCAAGCGTGCCCAGCAGGAGGGCCGCCGTCGCGATCAGCAGGCGCTGCGAATTGCCGGCGCGAACGCCCACAAAGACTTCGTGCATCACGCGAATGATAGCCCGGCGCTACGGATTCGGTTCGATCGTGTGGCGCGCTGCGCTCGCGTCGGCGGACGCCGCC
>CAYQLG010000216.1:0-4208 GCA_964418235.1 uncultured Planctomycetales bacterium | reverse complement strand
CGCAAGCTCGGCATTGTCGGCTTTTCGCCGGTCGGCGAGCGCCTTGCCGAGCGCGCCCGCGCGCTCGGCATGCAGGTCCTGGCGTGGACCGGCCCCACGGCGCGCGCCGCCGAAGATGCCGGCGTCCAGTTCATCGGCTCGCGGCGCGAGCTGGCCCGGCTGGCCGACGTGGTCGTGGTCGACAGCGCCGAGGTCGGCGATCACAGCACGATCGTCGAAGCCGACTTCTTCCCCAATCTGCGGGCCGGCGCGCTCTTCGTGCATCTGGGCCATGCCGCCGCCGTCGATGAAAACGCCTTGTGGCAGGCAGCGCAAAGCGGCAAGATCGCGCTGGCAATCGACGCATATCAGAGCGGCGGCGGCGCGCCTGACGCTCATGCCGGCGCGGTCGGCGCGCCACCAAAATCCGGCGCGACCCGCCGCGAGGCCGATCTGCTCGCGCGGCTCGCGGGGCTGCCCAACGTCATCCTTACGCCACAGCTCGCGCCGCACACCGATCAGGCCCGCAACGCCGTCGGCGCCGAAGTCGTCCGCATCATCCAGAATTATCTGATTTCCGGCGAACCGACGAATTGTCTGAACGTCTGTGAACGCAGCCCCGCCACCTGGCAGCTCGTCGTGCGCGTCCGCGATCAGGTCGGCGTCTTCGCCAGCATTCTCGATGCGATTCGCGCCGACGGCGTCAACGCCGAAGAGATCAGCAGCCGCGTCTTCGTCGGCGCGAAGGCCGCGTGGCTGACGCTCAACCTCACCGATCGCCCGAGCACCGACGCGCTGGACGCCATCCGCAAGCTCAGCGGCGTGCTGCATCTGGATTTGCGGGCGGTCGTATAAGTGCCAGAGAAATTCAAACTCGCGATGAGTCCACCGAGCGGACCGACGACCCGATGATTACAAGGAGAATAGCCGTGACGATATTCAGCCGTAAGATAGGCGGACTGCTGCTCTGGAGCGCGCTGCTCGGGTTTGCCTCTACGAGCGCCGCCGAGGAACGCCGCATCGGCGAGGTCGTGCTCGAAGGCATCCCCGCGATCCAGCCGGCGCTGCGCGAGCGCATGCTGCAATATCTCAACGTGCGCCGCGCCGTGCTGCTCTCGATCGCCGAAGACGGGCAGTCGCTTCTGATCGGCACGCGCTTCGGCGAAAGCCAGCAGGTGCACCTCGTCACACAACCCGGCGGCGCCCGGCAACAACTGACGTTTTTTGATGAGCCGGTCGGCTCGGCCCAGTTCGTCCCGGGCACCAAAGGCGGCCAGATCGTCTTTACCCGACAGACCGGTGGCGACGAGAAGCATCAGTACTACCTGCTCGATGTTGCGAGCGGAAAAGCCCTGCTGATCACCGACGGAAAGTCGCGCCATACGCAAGGCGGCGCGATCTCGCGCGACGGGGCGCTGCTGGCCTACACCGGCACAGTCCGAAACCAGAAGGATTTTGACGTCTTGCTTTCGACGCCGGTAAAGCCCGGGGGGCGTACGCTCCTCGAAGTCAACGATGGCCAGTACTACGTCGGCGAGTTTGACCCCGCCGGCCAGCGCCTGACCGTGCTGCGCTATGTTTCTGAGAAAGAGACGCAGTGGTTTCTCGTGAACGTGAGCGACGGGGCCAGAACGGAACTCACCCCGGCCGCGCCGCCGTTCTATTACGGCGGCGGCGAATGGTCGCCTGATGGAACGACGCTTTACATCACGAGCGATCGTGAGGGCGAATTCCGCAAGCTCTATGCCTATGACCTGTCGTCAAAAGCCTGGCGCTGCCTGACCCCTGAATTGAATTGGGATGTGGAAGAGATCGCGGTCGATCCCAAGAGCGGCGAACTGGCATACCTCGTCAACGAAGACGGCCTCTCGGCGCTGATGCTCTGTGACGCCAAGGGCGCGACGCATCGTAAAGTTGCCGGTATTCCCGCCGGCGTGATCGGCGGCTTGCGCTTCGCCGACGCCGGCGGCGTGCTCGGCTTCACGCTCGAGCGCCCCACCAACCCCGGCGACGTGTACACGCTCACCACTGCCGATGGAAAGCTGACGCGCTGGACCTACAGCGAGGTCGGCGGTCTCAACACCGCGACCTTTGTCGAGCCTAAGCTCATTCGCTACCCGACATTTGATCAGGTCGAGGGCAAGCCGCGGACGATTCCGGCCTTCGTCTTTCCCGGCAAGGGCGAAGGCAAACGCCCCGTCGTGATCTCAATCCACGGCGGGCCGGAGTCGCAGTATCAACCGCTCTTTTCCAGCGGCACGCAGTTCTGGGCGGTTGAACTGGGCATCACCACGATCGCGCCGAACATTCGCGGCAGCACCGGCTATGGCCGGACGTTTCATCAACTCGACAACGGCGTGAAACGCGAAGACGCCGTCAAAGACATCGGCGCGCTGCTCGACTGGATCAAGACGCAGCCCGACATGGACAGCGCGCGCGTCGCGATCTTTGGCGGCTCGTATGGGGGCTACGCCGTGCTGGCGGGCCTGACGACCTATCCCGAGCGCTTCAAGGCCGGCATCGACATTGTCGGCATCGCGAGCTTCACGAGCTTTTTGCAGAACACGCCCGAGTTCCGCCGCGACCTGCGCCGCGAGGAGTATGGCGACGAGCGCGTGCCGGAAGTGCGGGCGGTGCTGGAACGGATTTCGCCGCTCAATCATGCGGAGAAGATCACGGCGTCGCTCTTTGTCGCACACGGTAAGAACGACCCGCGCGTGCCGGTCAGCGAGGCGCAGCAGATTGTCGAGAAAATGCGCTCGTTGAAGCGGCCGGTTTGGTTCGCCGTGGCGCAGAACGAGGGCCACGGCTTCCAGAAGAAATCGAATACCGACCTGATGGCGGTGCTCTACGCGATGTTCTGGCAGGATTACCTGCTGGGCGATCCCAAGCCGCAAACGGCGCAATGACAGAATCGCACAAGGCTGCGGAATGGCTAGGGGTGCGGCAGGCAGCGGGCCTGCCCCCGACAGGCCCGCTGCCCGGACAGGCCCGCAAAGTGGCAGCCATGTGCGCTACCGCTTCGCCGAGAATTCACAGCGGTGATCCCGCATCCACCTTCTGCGCGAGGCAGCCATTCCCATGAGCGTGCGTTCAAATTATTGCGGCGGGCTGGGTCTTCTCGCATGGATTTTCAGCGCTGTCGCCAACGCGTCCGACCCCGCCGTGCCGGCGCCATCCCAACAGGCCACCGACAGTCCTTCGGAGTCCGGCGCGATCGTCGTTTATACCGCGCTCGACCGCCAGTTTTCAGAGCCAATTTTCGCGCTCTTCACCGAGCGCACCGGCGTGCGCGTGGCGGCGGTCTATGACACGGAATCGACCAAGACCGTCGGGCTGGCCAATCGCATCCGGGCGGAAGCGGCGCGCCCGCGTTGCGACGTATTCTGGAACAATGAAATTGTGCACACGTTGCGGCTGCACCGCGCCGGGCTGCTGGCGCCGCACAACTCTGCCGAAGCACAGCATTATGCTGCACGGTTCCGCGATCCGGAGGGGCACTGGTACGGCTTCGCGGCGCGCGCCCGTGTTTTGATCGTGAATCGTGAGCGCGTCACGCGGGCCGATTATCCGACTTCCATTCGTGATCTGGCGCAGCCGCGCTGGCGCGGACAGGTCGGTATCGCCAAGCCGCTTTTTGGCACGACCGCGTCGCACGTCGCGTGTCTGTTTGAAAAGCTGGGACCGGGGCCGGCGGAAGAATTGCTCCGCGCGATGAAAGCCAATGACATTCAGATTCTGGGCGGCAACAAGCCCGCGGCGGACATGGTCGCGGCCGGTCGGCTGGCGTTTGCCCTGACCGATACCGACGACTATTTCGTCGTGAAGCAATCCGGCGCGCCGGTCGAGTTGGTGCTGCCCGACAATTCGCCCGAGGCCGGCGGCGTCTTGCTCCTGCCGAACACGCTCGCGCGTATTAAGAACAGCCCCAATCCGCAGGCCGCCGGCCGACTGATCGATTTTCTGCTATCCGCCGAGATTGAGGCGCGGCTCGTGACGGGTCCGTCAGCGCAGATACCGCTCCACGCTAAGTCGCCGGTGCGTTCGCCGCTCTGGCCCGCCGACGCGCACGCGATGACGATCGACTTCGCGCGGGCCGCCGAGCGTTTTACCGAGGCGGCGCAATTCATCGAGCGGGAGTTTCTGCGCTAGCGGTCTGTCCCACGCTCTTTTTCGGGTTCGAAACGAGGGTAGCATGGGCCTCCGAGCCTGTGAATTTTTCGCCTTGA
>CAYQLG010000215.1:4079-4325 GCA_964418235.1 uncultured Planctomycetales bacterium | reverse complement strand
AAAGGCGCCGGCCGCGCCACGCTCGTCCGCTGTCGCGGGCGCGTTCGGCGGCGCTTCCGGCAGAGGTTGCAGCGTGACGCTTTCAAGCCGGATGCCGCCGGCCTCCAGCCCGCGGCGCAGCGTCTCGAGCTGGTCTCTTAGCAATTCGTGTGCCAGCGCGGTCTGCGTCTCCACGACCAACGTCAATTCATCCCGATGCATCGTCAGATTGAGCCGAATCGCGCCCAGCTCCGGCGGATCAAGCCG
>CAYQLG010000215.1:0-4059 GCA_964418235.1 uncultured Planctomycetales bacterium | reverse complement strand
CGACGACTCTTCAGCGTTCACTTGTGCGCGGACCGCGCGAAGCATGCGCTCGATGTTGGCCTGCGTGCTTTCGCGCGGATCGAGCGCATCGCGCTTGACCGAAGCGGTCGCGCTTTCCGCGGTCTGCGGTTGCGCTTGCCAAGCGCCTGCGCCGGTTGGCAGCGCGTTCGGCGCAGGCGAGGTCGTTGCGTTGCCGCTTGCCGCCGCGGCGGCGCTGGACGACGCGACCGGGGCGGCGGCGCTGATCGTGGGCGGGGCCGCGCGATGCGCCGCGCCGCGCGCGCTGTCATGCCCGGCGGCGTTGCTTCCGGCGCTGCTCAGCGAACCTGCCCCACGGACGGCCAACCCCGGTGATTCGATCGAAGCTGCCGCGGCGGGGTGGCCGACCGCGCGGGTCACTGTTGGCGCTGTGTCGGGCGAACGCCGGCTGCTGCTGTCGGTGTGTGCGCTTGTGCCGGGTGTAGCCATCGTGACTGCAGAGGCGTCAGGGTTGCTGCCATTGTCCAGCGACGGATCGCTAAACTCGGCGGCAGTGTCGGCAGTGGCGGAATTGTCAGCGACGGTTG
Organism: uncultured Planctomycetales bacterium; assembly: GCA_964418235.1. Taxonomy (GTDB): domain Bacteria; phylum Planctomycetota; class Phycisphaerae; order UBA1845; family Fen-1342; genus CAYQLG01. The sequence continues at coordinate 3,493 of CAYQLG010000215.1, read as the reverse complement.
CATGGTCGGGTTGTGCAGCCTGATCGGAATCGCGCGCCGGCGCAGATTGCGACGCCGGGGACGCCGGCGCACGGTTTGCGGGGGCGTTGGAGCGCTGCTGCGCCTCGCGAAATGCCTGGCGAAAGTCGTTGGCCGCGCGGGCCGCTTGGGTTTGCTCGTCCGCGGCGCCGCGGCGGTCGGCGTCACGCGCGGCTGGGAGTTGTTGCCGCGCGGCTGAGAGAATGGAGGCTGTCCACGGCGGCGCGAATTCGGCTGCTTCGAGCGCTTCGTCGCGGCGAAGCCGGCGCGAGTCGTCGCGCTCCGATGCGCCGCGCCCCGAGCTGACCGATGCTGCGGTCGCGCGCAAGAATGCGGCGGCAAGCTCATTCCGGGCGGCGCTGACTGGTTGGGCCGGTGGCGTCATGGCAACTCCTGCGCGATTGCAGCCTGTTCAGCACCTGCATCAGTCTGCAAATCTCATGCCAAAGACCCGCGCCGGCATGACATGGCCTCGGCGCGTGGGGTTGTGGGTAGCGCGGGCCTGCTTTGGTGGCGGAGATAACCCGGCTACGATTGTCGAGGAAGGCCGGTACAAAAAGCGCGGACTACCATACGGAAGCTCTATGATCGATCGTGTGCTGACATCCATGGGCGCGATGCTTGCGCCAGGCGGCCAAAATCCCATTGCCCAGGCCGCTTTTGAGCGCGCTGCCACGGAATTTTTCGGCAGCGGCACAGCGCTGGCGTTTTGGAAGGGGCGCGTCGCGCTCTATGCCATCTTGCGGGCGATGGGCATCGGCCCCGGCGATGAGGTGCTCGTGCCCGGCTACACCTGCGTGATGGTGCCGGGGCCGGTCGTTTATGTCGGCGCCACGCCCGTCTATGTCGATATCGACGAGGAGTACTACGCTCCGCGCCCCGACGACATCGCCCAGAAAATCACGCCGCGGACGCGCGCCATCCTGATGCAGCACACCTATGGCCTGCCTGCGCCGGTGGCCGAAATCCGCCGCATCGCCGATGCCCGCGGGATTCCGATTATCGAAGATTGCTGCCATACGTTCGGCGGTCGGATCGACGCCGGCTATCTCGGCACGCTGGGCGCCGCCGCGTTTTTCAGCGGCCAGTGGAACAAGCCGTTTTCCACCGGCCTGGGCGGGCTGGCGCTCATTCAAGATGCGGCCCTGGCCGAAAAGGTCCGCGCTGAGCAGGCCCGCTTCATGCCGCCTTCTCGGAAAAAGGCGTTCATGCTGGCGAGCCAGTTGCTCGTCTATGAGCTGCTCATCTACCCGTCGACCACCGCGCTGGCGACGCGGACATTTCGCTGGCTCAGCCGCAAGGGGCTGGTCGTCGGCAGTTCGAGCAATGCCGAGTTCACCAGTGCGCTGCCGCCGGACTATGCCCTGCGCATCAGCCCGGTGCAGTGCCGCCTGGGCCGACAGGAAGTGCAACGGCTGGCACAGAACCTCGCCCGGCGGCGCGGCGCAACGCAGGTCTATCTCGAAGAACTGCCGCGCCTGGGCTATCGCGTGCCGCGCATCCCCGAAACATGGGACACGCCGCTCGTGCGCTTTCCGCTGCGCGTGGCCAATAAGGCGGAGGCGCTTTCACGCGCCGCGGATTTTGGCGTCGAAATCGGTTCGTGGTTTGAAAATCCGCTCCACCCGGTCGAGACCGATCAAAAGGCCTTCGGCTATGCCGACGGAACCTGCCCCGTGTCGGAGCGCATCTGCCGAGAGGTCATCAATCTGCCGACGCATCGGCGCGTCGGGCGAAAAGACCTCGAGAAAACGCTCAATTTTGTCCGCACAGTTTGTCGCCCGGCGGAATAGCTACCTCTCAAGCGAATGCTCGCTGCAGCAGCGGCGCGCATGACCGTGACACCGACCGGACACGTCGTCGTTCGATAGAATCTCCATAGCTCGCTGCCGGCGGCGCTGGAGATCAAGCCATGCGCCGTCCGAGCCGGCTACGCCGGATGAGCTACCGGCGAAAGGAGCCTCGCATGCGCGCGTCCTCAGGTCTTCTTCCGCGCCAACCGTCTCGCCGCCCGGCGATTTTTCCGCTCGGCGCGGGGCTGGCACTCATCTTGACGGCGGCATGGGCGCTGGCGGCGCTCGCGGCAGAGCCGAACCCGCTGGTTGACCTGCGCGCCATTCACCGCGAACTCTCGAAAGACCTGAAGAGCGTCAGCCTCGAAGACGCCGATCGAGCCGCGGCTCGGCTGAGCCGGTTGAAGCTGATCCCCGCGGCGCTGGCGCCGGCCGAGCAGCGCACGCTGTTCGAGGCGGAGCTTCATATCGCCCTCGCCAGCGGAGACGCCGCGGCGGCGCTGAAGAAGATCGACGAGTTGGAGTTGCTCGCCCCCACCGATGCCGGCGTTGCCCAGCTCACGCTGCTGACCGCGACCGGCGCGGGCGATGCCTTGCTGGCGCAGGAGGCGCTGCAGCGACAGCGCGAAGGCGCCGACGCCGAAACGCTCAAGCTGCTCTCGGTGAAGCAGCGGCGGCTGAAGATGGTCGGCCGGCCCGCGCCGGATGAAGCGATCACGCCGGACGAAGGCGCGGCCATCGGGCTGCGTGATCGCAACGGCATCGTGCTGATTCTGGATTTCTGGGCGCTGCGCCACAAGGCCGAGGCGCCGACCTGGCGCGGGCTGAGCGCGTTGCACGAAACTTACAAGCAGAACGTCGCGGTGCAGTTTCTGGGGGTCAATTCGGACCCGCCGGCGCGGCTGGAGCAGGCGCGGGAGTTTGCCGGCAAGCAGTTTCACTGGCCTCAGCTTTACGAAAAGCGTTCGAGCGATGCGCCGTTGACCGCGCGCGGCTTTCAGGCTGGCGCGCCGCCGTGGCAGGTGCTGATCGACGCGCGCGGCGTGGTGCGCGCGGTCGGCGATGCGGACGACGCGGGTTTTGTCTCGGCTGTCCGCGCGGCAGTGGCGGAGGCGGCCGGGCGCTATCCGCGCGTCGAGCCGCGCTCGCTCGACGATAAGCCGCGCGAGCGCCCCAAGCCGCGCGAGCCCGCGCCGCGCAAGGGCGCGGCCGCCGGATCGACGACAAACCCGTCGACCAAGCCCGCCAAGTCAACCGCCGACAAAGAAGCTGAAAAAGAGAAGCCTGCACCCGTGCCCGAAGAAGAAGAGGAGGCTTCCGAAAAGCCGGCCGACGCCGGCAAGCGGCCGGCGGAGCCGCCCAGCAGAGACGAAGCGGCCAGCCTGGTCCGTCAGGCACGCGCCTATATCAAGACCGGCAAGAAGACTGAGGCCCGCAAGCTGTTGGAGCAGGTCGTGGCGCAGTTTCCCAACACCCGCGAAGCGAAAGAGGCGGCCGAAATGCTGCGCACGCTGTAGCGGCTCGGATGAAAAATCCGTGCCGCACGATCTATCTCGGGCGCCGCCGCCGATGAACCGTTGCAAGAAAACCTAGTAGTCGGTCACCGCTTCATTTTTCGGGTTTGAAACGCGGGTAGCATGGGCCTCTGAGCCTGTGAATTTTTCGCCTTGACGCGAGTGGTA
>CAYQLG010000214.1:297-4395 GCA_964418235.1 uncultured Planctomycetales bacterium | reverse complement strand
GACAGCCCAATGACCTTCGAGAGCGGGAATCCGGTGAGGACGGCCATCAGCGTCACACAGAATCCGCAGCCGGGCGTTTCTCTCGTCGTCAAAGCTGAGATGTTGATCTCGGTCGGGATGATCGAGAAATGCCGTGAAATGGCGGATTACTTGCCCGTGAGCAGAACCGGGAATCGAGCCATCCATGTCGGCATGCACACCAGACCAATACGCTCGACTTGCCTCAACGCCGAGCAAGAAATGGGCGGCGATCAATGACTCTTCGTCGTGCGATCTATCTGGCGTCGAAGCGATTTCGCACAGCAAAGGAAGAGCGGCATCCCAACAACCGTCTCTGAGGTTTGAAATGGCACGGTGAATCGGCTTGTCTGATGATGGATCAGCCATGTTTCTCTCGCTGAATCTGGTGTTCGTCTACCAGAATGAGCGAGTGCGAGGTCGATCATGGCTCACCGCCGGTTCCGGTCTGCTGGCGAATTCGCTTCCGTCGAATGTTGTTCTTTTCCAGTACAGCGGCAAAAACTTCATCGGCGATCTTGGGCAGATTGAGAGCCTCGATCAGCGTCATCCCCGGCTTGCGGACAGCCCGAAGCCTCACTGTGTCATCGGGCGGATTAAAACCAGCCGGCCGCGGGCGAAATTGGCGGCCTGGGTGAGAAGTGGATGTGATAATCGTTGGAACGCTTACGATCCGCAAGTCTCGACCGGTTCGGCGGTCGCTTTTTTCCGCTTGCCGCTCGGCGACGAGCCGGTGGGCACAATGGCTGGTTTTGAACTTTCCTCGGCAGGAGGCTCGGGCGCGGCGGCATCCGACGTCTGGTTCCGCAGCCGGTAACTTCGCCCGCTAATCGCGATCACTTCCGCGTGGTGCAGGAACCGATCGAGGATCGCGGTGGCGCTCGGCACGTCCCCGATCAGCTTGCCCCAATCCTCCAGCGGGCGGTTGCTGGTCATTATCGTCGACCGCGTTTCGTACCGCCGCAGGATGATCTCGAACAAGAACTCGCCGCTGCGCTTCGGCAGATTTTTCATGCCCATGTCATCCACGATCAGCAGGTCCGGCTTCAGGTACTTGTTCAGGATGCGATCCTGCCCTTCCAGGGCTTCGTCGTGCAGGAAGTCGCGTACGACGTCGAAGATCGAACGATACAAGACGACGTGGCCTTGCTTGATCGCTTGGTAGCCGAGCGCCTGCGCGAGGAACGACTTGCCGGTACCGGGCGGGCCGACGAGCAGCACGTCCTTGGCTTCCCGAATAAAGCGGCACGTGGCCAAGTCATAGATCTGCGCCCGCTTGATCGACGGGTTGAACGCCCAGTTGAAGTCGTCCAGCGGCTTCAGCTCGCGGAACCCGGCCGCCTTCACGCGACGGTCGATCTGCCGCTGCTGACGCACCAAGAGCTCGTCCTGCAGGATGAGTTCCAGGAACTCGGCGTGGTTGAGCTGTTGCCCGGACGCCTCCTGCAGCCGGACATCGAGCGATTGGCCCAACCCCGACAGATGGAGCTGCGCGAGCGCGGACTGTAAACGTTCATTCATCAGGAATCTCCTCGGAAGTGGAACGCGGAACATCGGGAACTACAGTGGAATCGTCCGGCGAAACGGAGTCGGGCTCTGCTGAGGAGCAACCCGACGAGGGATAGCCGGATCGAGGGCGCGTCGAGGACGTGCGGAAGCTCTGATCGCCGCGGCGGTCGGGGCTTTTTTCGTAAACCCCTCGAACGCCCGAGTCATGCCTTTCAAAACCTTCGCCCACGGAGGGGCGACTGTCCTGGCGACGGATCGCCCGCGCGACGACGGCGCCGTAATCGGACATCGGGCGAATGAGCGGATGCTCTTCCAGAAACGGCAGCGGCTCTTGCTTACCGGCGTTCTTTCCCAACAGCTGCCGCACGGCGCGGAGCCGCCAACAGCCGTGCGAAAGGGCGATTTCACAGGCCTTTTCGAGCGCTTCGCAGGAGTGCTTCTTCGTCAGCGACAAGAGTCCCTGCAGCACCCGCGTCCCCTCGATGCCGCGGGCGTGGACGACCGCCTCCGACCATTGCCGCGTGAACGGGCCGACGACGCTCACCTTGTGCAAGAGATAACTCGCGCCGCGCTCCAGGCCGCTGATCTTCTCGCGGGCGATGTGACCGGGCTGCGTGCTGAAGCGGCCCTGCTCGTGCCGCACGTGCACCGCGATCGGCTCGAAGCGGTGATTGAAGATCCGCACCAGCCGCGCGTCCCATCGCACCCAGACTTCGCGGCCGAGATACTCCGGCGGCGCCGAGTAATACGCCTTGGCGACTTCGACGTGGCCGTCGCGACTTACCTTCCGCCGCGCTTCGTGGAAGCAGGCGAAGCGTTCGAGCGGAATCGGCAAGAGCGCCGGCCGCTCCTCGGCGAACAGCTTGCCGACCTGCTGTTTCGTCGTACCGTGAATCCGCGTGTCGGCGACCGTCCTCTCCCAGTCGGCCAAGCAACGATTCTCCTCTTCCAAGCTCGCGAACTTCCGCGCTTTGAGCGCGTTGTTCTTCACGTACTTGACGCCCGACTCGACCTTCCCCTTGTGCCGCGGCATGTACGGCTTCGTCGGCAGGATCACCGTGCCGTAGTGCTGACAGAACGACTGCACCTTCGGCGTCAGCTCGGGATCGAACCAGTCCGGATGCGCGACAGCCGCCTTCAAGTTGTCGATCACCAAGGTCTTCGGCACGCCGCCGAAGTGCGCGAAGGCGTTCTCCAAGCACCGAAAGAAGTCTTCCGTCGTCTGCGTGAACGTCGCTTCGCTGTACGCCTTGCGGCTGTGGCTGAGGACGATCCGAAAGACATTCGTCTTCCGTCGCTTGCCGTCGGGCGTGATGACCGGCGCGCCCGCGCCGAAGTCGACCTGCGCTTCTTCGCCGGGACCGCACTCCAGGCGGCGGAAGGGAAGCGGCGTTCGCGCGCCCAACTTCCGCACGAACCGCTTCACGCTGTCGTAACTTCCCGCGAAGCCGTGCTCGCCGCGGAGATCCTGCCAGATCCGCTGCGCCGTCAGCCGTTCGTCGAGCTTGGCCAGGATCACCGCCCGATACGGCTCACATTGCCCGGGTCGGCCGCTCGCGGACGGGCGAATTTCGCCCTCGGACCCGGCGGGCACAATGGCTGCATTTGAAGCAGCCGCGGAATCGTCGTGATCGTTACCACCCGCCGTTTCCGCCGCCTGAGCCGGGAAGGGCGAAATGCCGGCTGCTTTTGGCTCTTCCGAGCCGGTGGGCACAATGGCCGTTTTTGGGTCGGGCCGACGCGGTCGTAGGGATCGCGCCACGGCGCCGCGATCGACCTTCAACTCGCGGGAGATCCGCCGCTGGGACCAACCTGCGGCGTGTAACTGTTGGATCGACTGAATCATCGCCATCTTGAGGACATTCGCCATCGTCGGTCTCCGGCAACCCGTGAGGTGTTGCCGAAAACCGACGGCGAATTTCGCTCCGTTCAAAACGGCCGCTTTTCATTCCGCCCGCGGTGGCTGGTTTTGAGTGCCCGATGACACCTTGAGGGAGTTCCCCGTTCTGCCGTGATGCGGACCTGCCGCGGCCGTACCGGAATCCAGACCGGCTCGCGCTCACTCTATTCTGACCGAAAAGAGAACGAGATCGTAACCGTCGATAGAGTCCTCGAGGCCGACAGAGAGAACACTTGAGCGATCGACCAACGCGGGGCTGATTCGCGATGACATCGAAATACGAGCGCGGCCCCGAGTAGCGGCAAGCCATGAGAATCGTGGCCGCGTCACGACTCCACTCTTTCCCACTGAAAATCCGATTGCCAGAACGCATCTCGCCGCAGGTACTTGATGAACGCGGCGACGACGCGATCAAGCGTTAGGGGCTCAACCGCCCGGTAATGCTCGGCGATCGAGCCGTCTTGGTGCTCCAAGATGTATCCATGGGGCGGTTCCTGCCTCTTCACGCACCGGATGTAATAGTGCGGGTCGACGCCCAAGTCCGCGGAGCGTTCGTCCGCGATCGCCGAGCGGATATCCTCCTCGGCGGCATTCGCGATGACCCGCCCGGACGCCAACGTCAGGTCCATCGCCGGCCCTTCGTGCTTCCACCGCCACGCTTCGGCGGGAGT
>CAYQLG010000214.1:0-255 GCA_964418235.1 uncultured Planctomycetales bacterium | reverse complement strand
ACGTCGAGCCGTCGATCAGGGAGACGCCGAAGACGTGCGTGCCGTCGTCGCTGATCTCATAACAGTAGCAGGGGTGGAAGCGACAATCCTCGAAGACATCACCGGGTTGAATTTCCCCCGGCCGACTCACTTGCCTCGGCATCGCGTCGCCCTACCTCGCCGAACGTGTTGGATGGGATGAGTATGTATTATTTGTGGACCGCAGGGATGTCAACTTGAACGTCGGTCCTTCACGCGGCGCCATGTAACGACTCG
>CAYQLG010000213.1:0-4422 GCA_964418235.1 uncultured Planctomycetales bacterium | reverse complement strand
CCACGCCGCGGCGACGCGCGCAGCCGACGGCCGCGCTGTGCGGCTGGTTCATCGGGCTGAGCGCGCTGCTGGCGCCTCCGGCCGGCCTCGCCGCGGACGGCGACGCGATCGCGATCGTCAACGGCCAGAGCATCACACGCGGCGATTTGACCAAGCTGTTGATCGACTCGCACGGGCTGGCGGCGCTGCAACAACTCATCGCCCTGCGCCTGGCCGAGGACGAAACGCGCCGGCTCGGCATCGCCGTCAGCGACGAGGACGTCCGCCGTGAGTATCACCACGCGCTGGAGCGCATCGCGCCCAAGGTCGGTGCGAACGGCGTCGCGCTGAATGACGCGCAGAAGCGCGAGGCGCTGCGACAAATCCTCGAGGGACGCGGTCTGTCCGAGGCCGAGTTCCTGACCGGCATGCGCCGCAACGCCCACCTGCGCAAGCTCGTCCTGCGCGACTTTCAGGTTACCGACGAGGCGCTCCGGGCAGAATTCGCCCGCTCCTTCGGCGAGCGCGTCCGCGTCAGCCACATTCAGGTTAACGACTCCGCGACGCTGCAAAAGGCGCTGGAACAACTCGCCGGCGGCGCCGAGTTCGGCGCGGTCGCCCGGGCCGTCAGCCAGAACCCCGAGACCGCCGCCCGTGACGGACGTATGGCGCCATTCTCGTTTGTGGACGAAGCCATCCCGGCGGCGCTGCGCGAAGCGGCGTTTCGCTTGCAGCCCGGCGAGGTGTCGCCGCCGATCCGCGTCGAAAATCGCATACATATTCTGCGACTCGACGAGCGCATCCCGCCGGAAAACACGAAGCTTGAGGATGTGCGCGCGGAGGTGGAGCAGCGGCTCTACGACCGCGCGCTGCCGCCGTTGATGAATGACCTGCTGACCCGGCTGTTCAAAACCGCGAAGACGAACGTGCTCGACAGCGGCCTGCGGCCGCGCTACGAGGAATTGATGAAGCGCAACGCCGAAGGCCAGGCGACGGTTATGCCGTAGCCGGCGAAACCGAACCGCGCCGCGTAACCAAATCGCGAAGCGGAACCGAACCGCGCAGCGAAACCGTACCGCGCCCGTCAGAGGCTGTCGAAATACTTGTCAAAATCAAGCTCGACAGCCCGCCGATCGCCTGGCTTGGCATCCAAACCCCAGGTCTGATGCTGCGCCAAGCATTCGGCGCGCCGTCGCCGGAGTTTTTCGACAGCCTCGTCAGGAAGCGATTGGAGGCCGTCCGCGCCTGATGCTTCCGCGCGGTTCCGCTTCCAAGCCCGGTTCCTCTGATTTGCACGTTCACGATGCAGAACCTAGTGTTCCGTCAAGTTTGAATTTTCGGATGAAGTGGAAAAGAGCTTGGCGTCACGGCATGAAATTTGTGCCTTTGTTTGTTGTTGGACGCACGGGCCAGAGGCCCATGCTACCCTTGATTCGAACCCGAAAAATGAGCTGTGATAGATTACTAGGCACTGACCATGAGTTGGCGGCGCGCGCCGAGCCGGATGACGCCATCCCGCCGCGCCCATGACACCGCGCACCGCGATCCGTTACGATGTCAGCGTGAATCGCGCCGTTGTCATTACGGTTTCCGACCGCGTGTTCCGGGGGCAGTCTGAGGACCGCACCGGACCGGTCATCCTCGCCGAGCTGCCGGCGCTCGATGCGACGTTGATTCATCGCGAAGTCGCCCCGAATGACCCCGTCGAGATTCAACGGCTGACGCGCGACTGGCTTGGGCGGTGCGATGTGCTGTTATCGACTGGCGGTTGTGGGGTCGAGCCGAATGATCGCACACCGGATGCGCTCGCCCCGCTGATCGACCGGCCGCTGCCGGGTTTTGGCGAGATCATGCGAACGCTGGCGCTGGCGGCGTCGCCGGCGCGGGTGCTGTCGCGTTGCGGGGCGGGGTTGGCGGGCGACACGCTCATCGTGTGGCTGCCCGGCGCGCGGGCCAGCGTGAAGGCGTGCCTCGATGTGCTGGCCGCTCCCATTCGAGAGGTCTGTCAGACACGTCGCAGCCGCGCGTGAGTCGGATGCGGTTCAGGCCGGCCCGGTGAACTGATCAAGTTGGGTTCACTGCCGGCTTGCAAAGCTGACCGGCTCGGAGACCCGGTTACACAGGACACGGGTCGGAGACCCGTGCCACACATCACGTCCACACAAGAAAATCTACAGCAACGCCTGTCGGCCGAGCCGCGGCGGCCAGTGATAGACTTCGCCGAACTTCGCGCCGCGGACGTGCAACTCGGTGAATGAGTTGATCGTCGTATAGAGCGCGAAGAATTCGTTGAGCACCGTCGCCAGCAGGTACATCTCTCCCTCGCCGGCGAAATTGTCCTCCTTCAGTTCGAGGTGGATCGAGAGGCCGCGCACCGGCGCGCCGCGCAGGATGCGCTCCGCGGGGCGGCACTCCAGCGCTGTGATGCCCTCCAGCCTCAGCGTGTTCTCGCGGGCCGCCTGCCGGTCATAGAGCGCCGGATAGTTGTACAGTTCCAGAATGCCGCGTAGCGCCTCGACCGACTGCAGCGACAGGTAATTCAGCGACAAGTGCGAGATCAGCCGCCAGTGCAACCCCTTGCCCAGCGGCGGACGCAGCGAGCGGCTGACCGCCGTGATGTTCTCAAAGCGCGTGAACTCGGGCGCGTGCGTGCCCGCGATCCGCACGTCGCGCGCCTTCAGCCGGCTCCCCAGATTGCGGTTGCTGCACGTCAATTCGACCGAGATCGTCTCCGTCGGCGGCTGCGCGCTGCGCTGATCGGCGCCGACAAATGAGATGTACATGTCCGTGCCATCGCCGACAACCGCGTCATACAGCCGCGTCTGATAGTAGATCGGCGACGGCCCCGCCCCCACGCCGTGCTGGATCGCGTTCAGCGGCGGATACTCGCGCCGCGCCGCTGTACCCTGCGCCAGGCCAAGCACGCGGTCGATGCTGAAAATCTCATAATGCTCCGGCGGGCCGCCGCTCGTGGCCGGCCGCAGGAGATATTCGGTGCGCGTGTGGTCGACGCGCATGCCGTCGGCGGAGTGTGGAAAGAGATTCACGATCGGGGTGCAGAACAGCCGCATTGAGTTCTGATCGACGGTCAGCGTCTCCTCGGGGCGGCGCGAAAAGGGCACGATCAGCTCAAAGCGCTCCTTGGCCCCCAGCCGGGCGAGCGCCTCCAAGCCGAGAAAATCGACGAAGTGAAACTTCGCCGGGCAGGTGAAGTATTCCTGCAACAAGCGATAGCCCGCGAAGGCATGCCGCGGATAGGGCAGCAAAGATTCCTCGGGCGTAAAGCCGCCGGCACGGATGCAGTCGGCGTGCAATGTGACCGCGTGCCCGCTGGCCGGCTCGCGCAGCTCGACACGCCGCGCATAGCGCAGCAGCCACAGGTAGAGCGCCGCCGCCCGCAACGGTTCATCCGCCAGAAAGAAGCGCACCCGCGACAGATTGAGCTTGCCCAGGTCGGCCTTTCCCGCCGCCCGCAGCACCAGCCGCAGCTGCGCGTCGGCTGCCATCGGCTGTTCGAGTTCGGCGGAGACCAGCTCGATCGGCGCCAGCTCGACGTCATAGGCGGCGACAAATCGGCAGGCGGTCCCGTCGACGGGGATCGATTCAAAATCAGCCGGGTGGTGGTTCTCCGGGTCGCGCCGCACCAGCGGGCTGTTGAGTCCCGGCACGGTCACGACCCCGGTGAGTTGCTCCATCACCGGTCGATATTGGAGGATCGCGGTGCTCGGCACGGGGCGCAGATAGTGCGGCCAGAGCAAACCCATCAGCGCTTGAAACAGCTCGGGCAGCTCGTCGTCGGCTTTCTGCCGGATGCGCCCGGTGAGAAATGCGACTCCTTCCAGCAGGCGTTCGACGTCGGGATCATCACCGATCGTGCCGAGCTTGTCCGCGGTGCTGGGGTTGGCGGCGGCGAAGTCCTTGCCGAGCTCGCGCAGGTAGGACAGCTCTTGCTGGTAGTAGGTGTTGAACATGTGCGGGCAGTATCAAACGCGACCGGCGGCGGCACAAGGGGAAAACACGCGGCCGCAAACGATCCTGCCGCCGTCAGACAGGAAGCGAGAGATAAGGTGATCACGTGATAAGATGAATACGCCGTATTGCGACCGATCGATATCGGCGCAGCAGCGCCGGCCATGCGTGGCCGACGACATAACGGAAATTGCGAATAGTGAAGCATGAAGCGAAACTTCAGGATGAGCTAAGCCATAACAGACTGGCCGGACAAGCGGCTGGTCCACACGATCACCGGACGCACGCGAGGGAGGCCCATGCGACCCGCGCATCGGGCATAGCCCTCCAATCCGTGTTCCCCTTCCCACCTTCACACTTTCCCACCTTTTCACGATCGCTGGACGCACGGGCCGGAGGCCCATGCTACCCCGCGCAACGGGCATAGCCCTCCAATCCGTCTTCCCCTTCCCACCTTCACACTTTCCCACCTTT
>CAYQLG010000212.1:0-4426 GCA_964418235.1 uncultured Planctomycetales bacterium | reverse complement strand
AGGCGGCACGCACGGCCCGACCAATGGCGACCGGCCGCACGGCGGCGCCGGCGGCGTCGCGATCAGTCTGCGCGTCTCGCCGGCCAGCCGGATCTTGACCGGCTGCACGCCGACCGCGTGGGAGCAACTGCCGGCGCTGGTGCGCGACGGAATGAGTCGCGCGGGCGGCCCGATCGCCGCTGTGCTCAGCCCGATGCAGAGCTGCGAAGAGGCGTGGCTGCTGGCGAAATTCATTCGCGGCGTCGACGCCAACGCGACACTGGTCAGCGGATACGTGCCGGTGCTCGGGCAGGACGAGGTCTTCAAGAAGGGCTTTACGATCAAAGCCGAGAAGTGCCCCAACCGCCGCGGCGTCGAGGAGGTCATGCGGCATTTCGGCGGGGCGACGCTTGATTGGAACGGCTTTGTTCAGCAGGCCGACAGCGGGGCTTTCCGAGCGGCCTATCTCACCGGCGGCTATCCGAGTGCGTGGCTAACAGCCGACGCTGCGGTGGCGCTGGCGAAGATCCCCTACGTGGTTGCCCACGATCTGTTCGAATCGGCCCTGACCGGCCATGCGGCGGTGGTGATCCCGAGTGCGACCTGGGCCGAGCGAGAAGGCAGCTTCATGAACGCCGACGGTTTGTTGCAGGCCTTTGAGCGGGCGATCACGCCGCTCGACGGCGTGAAGAACGACGGGCAATTCCTCTTTGAACTGGCGGGCGAAGCGGGCTTCTATCGGGCCGCGAAGCTGCGCGCAAAGATGGCCGAAGCCATCGCCGCCTTTGGCGCGGTCTTCACGCCGCAGGAAGAGCCGGTGCACGCGCATTGATGTTGGTTCCTGTATGGCCACGATAGAATATGGGTTTACGTGAGTTGACGGTAACGGTCGGCCAACAGGCGTGAGGTGGATGCCCATGACCAGCGATGATTTTCTCAAGCGGAAGCGAGCGCGGCCGTTCCAACCTTTTCGCGTCTTTGCCGATGATGGGCAACACTATGATGTCTGGGCATTCGATTTCATGCTTGTCCTGCAAGACGCCATCCTGGTCGGCACGGGTTCGCGGTCGGCCGATGAGATTCCCGAGAGCCTCATCAAGCTTCGGCTTGGACAAATCACCGGCGTGGAGCCGCTGCGCATCCGTTCTTCTCGACAGCAGAGGCGTCCGCGCGGCTGATATCGGGTCGAGCGACGAGGTAGTGGTTCATGAAGAGGCTCATTTGCTGGATGGGAAATCTACGTATCGGACAGGTAACGTCCTCGGGTGATATTGTTGAGGTTCCCGCGAATGCACGTTGATGAGATCCGAAAGTTGATTCGCGCCCAGCCATTTGAACCGTTTGATCTGTTTGTTTCCGATGGCGCTTCCTATCACGTGAAACACCCTGACTTTATTGCGCTTGGAGCGCGCAATATCTCGATCGTGATGACATCCACTGAATCGTCGCAACTGCCGCAGCGTGTGGTTCATGTTGATCCGGTCCATATCACGCGCATCACGCCGGCGACGGGAAACGACCCGCCGATTATCAAGCGGGACAAGCGTTGAGCCATATTCTGATCTGAGCTACGATCATCGTAGAAGCGCGTATCGTCGGTCGAAGGTTTTTTCCCGAGATCGGCGGCAGAATCAGCCGTCTGCGTATATGAGAATATTCGAAAACTAACCCGCTATGACATCCATCCCCAACCCCATCAATCGCATCATGCAGCGCGATCCCCTTCCCGAGAAGGTCGATCGCATGCTGCGAAATCCGGTCGTTCTGCTCACCGTCGGCGGCGTGGCCGCCGGGGCGTCGCTGATCGGCGTCGTGCTGCTCGAGATCACGCTGCGCATCATCAGCGGCAGCGGCCTGATCGGCTGGTCGCAGTATCTCTTGGCCGATCCGCTCTGGTTCGCGCTGATCGTCGGCTTTGTCGCGCTCAATGTCATCGTGAACGGCTGCGCGATCTGCATTTTGCTCGAGCGTAAATTCGCCAGTTACATTCAAGATCGGCTTGGACCCAACCGCGTCGGCTTCTGGGGGTTACTCCAGCCGCTGGCCGACGGGCTGAAGTTTCTGCTCAAAGAAGACATTGTTCCGGCCCGCGTCGATAAGCCGGTCTTTATCCTGGCCCCAGGGATCGCGTTCGCCGTCGCGCTGCTTGGCTTCGCGGTGATTCCGTGGGGCGGACAGGTGAAGTGGCCGTGGATGCCCGCCGACGCCGCCCCGCTCCATAGCGCCCTCGCCACGATCGACATCGGCTTCCTCTACATGCTGGCGACCGCTTCACTAGGCGTTTACGGCGTTGTGCTCGCGGGCTGGTCCAGCAACAACAAGTATGCGTTCTACGGCGGCATGCGGGCGACGGCCCAGATGCTCTCCTACGAGGTGCCGCTGGGGCTGGGCCTGCTCTGCATCATGCTCGTCGCGGGTTCGCTGCGGCTCGATCTGATCATTGATCAACAGGCGTCGAGCGGCGTGTGGAACGTCTTTCTCCAACCCGTTGCGTTCATTCTTGTGCTGATTTCGGCTTTTGCCGAAACCAATCGCACCCCGTTCGATCTCGTCGAGGCCGAGCAGGAACTGGTCGGCGGCTATCACACCGAATACAGCTCGATGAAATTCGCGCTGTTCTTCCTGGCCGAATACGCGCACATGATCACCAACAGCGCGCTGATGGTCGCGCTCTTCTTCGGCGGCTGGCACTTCTGGGGGCTGCCGGGGCCGGAGAACACAACGTGGTGGGCGTTCCTGCTCAAGTTCAGCGTCTTCTGGGCGAAGGTCGGCGCGTTCGTTGTCTTCTACATGGTCATCCGTTGGACGCTGCCGCGCTTCCGTTTTGACCAGCTCATGCGGCTGGCGTGGCAAAGCCTGATCCCGACGGGCATGGTTGTCTTCGTCGGCACGGCGTTTCTGGTCGCGTATGGCGCCGGCCGCAGCATTTACTGGAGCGTCTGCATGAATGTGCTGACGGTCATCGTCCTGCTGGTGCTTTCCGGAATCAACCGCAAGCCGCTGACCGGACGACAGGAAAATCTCCCGGACGTGGCCGTGCTGCCCGGCCGCTAAGAATCTATCCCAAACCCGTGTGGCGCCGGTTTCCAACCGGTGATTGTGGCACAGGTTTCCAACCTGTGCAGGTTTTGGGATAGGTTCTAAGTGCGCAAGCGTCCAACCTGAGTCGGCGTCTCGAATCGGACCAAGCGCCATTCGATCATCATCGACCGGACCGTGCGGCGGCGCGGGTTTACTCTTATCGCTCCTTCCGAGGCGGGGCATCTGATTGTTGTTGCGCCTCACCCGAGATATGCAAGACTTTGATCATGGCGCGTTCTGCGCGGTCGCCCCGGACCGACGCCGCCGTTCAGCTCACCGATACGGGGCTGCCCCATCGTGCTGGTCGCGCCGGCCCGCGCGTGCGGTTGTACCGCAACCGCGCGGCTGCGCCCGCCCGTGCCCGGCGGGGCTGGACATGACAAAAGCTGCGGCTGGTTCCGGTGGTTGCGGACTCTTGCCGATACTAGGACGAAGGAAAGATGGCAACCGGTTCGACCACCACCGGCGGGGAATCGCGACGCAGCACCGCAGCGGCCGGCCCGGGCGTCCCGGAGATCGACCGCCAGCTTGAGGCGCTGTTGGCGTCTTTTCAGGGGGTTCATGGTGAATTGCGCAATGTCCGCGCCCGGCTGGCCGAGGGCGAGGCGGCGCTTGCGCAGCGCGATGCGGAGCTGGCGACGCGCCAGGCCGCGCTCGACGCGCAATTAGTGCAGGCCCAGCAGACGCTCGCCGAAGCCGAGCGCCGCGCGGGTGAGTTGTCGCAGCGAGAGGCGCAGCTCGCCGAGCAGCAGGGGGCCATCGAGACGGAGCGGGCGGCGCTTGACGCGTCCACGGCCGAGCTTGCCGCCGCCCACGAGAAACTAGGGTTGGAACGGCAGGCTGTGGAGGCGCTCGCGACCGAAGCGCAGGCGCGCGCGGCCGCGCTGGACGAGCGCGAAGGGCAGTTCGCCGGGCGTGAAGCGGCGCTCAAGCAACAAAGCGATGAACTAGCTGCGCGAGAAGCCGAACTGCTTGAGCGTCAGAAAGTCTGCGAGGAGCAGGAGCGGCAGATCACTTCGGAGCTGATCGAGATCAATCAACGCGAGGAAGTCCTCGCGCGCTTCCAGCACGCCTTTGCCGACATCGCGTCGGCCTTCTCGACGCGCATGCCTGGCCTGGGCGGCAAGAGCGCCGGCGCCACTCACGCGCCAGCCTCCCACGAAGCGGCCGCCGCCGACGAAGCCGACTCCGCGACGACTGCCTCCGCTGATGCGGCGGATGCAACGAGCGCGGCTGAATCGCCCGATTCCATCGAATCGCTGGTCGCGGCCAATCTCGCGACGATGCGCGGAAAGCTGGAGAAGGGCGCCGCCGCCGTGGCTTCGCCGCCGCCGCCGGCCGTCGCTGCGCCGGCGGCTGCCAAAGC
>CAYQLG010000211.1:0-4575 GCA_964418235.1 uncultured Planctomycetales bacterium | reverse complement strand
CGGGCTTGCGCAGCGCCTGCCACTCGCCGCCCCAGGTTTGCGGACGCCACGCGGCGCCGAGCGCGGCGCGCAGCCGTTCGGCCGGCAGCAGCGCGCTCCACTCTGTGAGAATCTCGGTATGCACGCTCACAGGCGCCCGACTCCAAAACTCAGCGGCCGCACGGACGCCGGCTCCAAGGCCCGCCGCCAACCGTCAAAGAGCGCGGTCATTCCAATGCGGCGGCGCTCGTGAGAGCGGCCGGCGGAAAGCTGCCGCGTGATCTCGCGCACGGTTTCGCGCAGCTCCGGCGTGGCGCCGTCAGCGCCGCTGTAGCAGACCAGAAAACGCAGCCATTCGGACCGGCTCAAGAACGGCTCTGCCGACACGGCCAGTTGCGTCAGCTCGCGCACGTACCAATTGCGCGGCAGGCGCTGCCAGCCGGGGACGGGCTGCGGATCGACGAAGAAGAATTCCGGCGCGCCGTCGACGCCGACGCGCACCAGGATATTCCGCCAATAGAGATTTCCGTGTGAGTAGCCCTCGGCGTGCATCGCGGCGATGGCGCGGGCCAGCGTCGTGATCAGCATGCGTCGCTCGAGAAAGCCCAGCCGGACCAGCCCGTGCTCGCGATCGAGCGCGAAGCTGGTGAGATTGACCGCGCCGGGCACTTCTTCGGTGATGAGGAAAGCGGCGACCAGGAAGTGGCCGAGGCGGCGTTGTCCATGTGCGATCGGTCGCACCGCCGGCACGCCGCGCAGGCGCAGCTCATGCAAGGCGTTGAATTCGAGGCGGGCCTTGTCAGCGCCCAAGAACGTGCCGCGGAGCATGCCGCGCAGGCGCTGCCGCCAGCGGGGGAAGAAATAGCGTTTCACATAAAAACCCGGCCCGGCGGCGGGATGCGCGATCCGCATGCTGTCGGTCGTCCGGCTCCAGGCGATGATCTGGCCGTCGACGCGGTTGAGGACACGCTCGACGGTATCGAGGCCCGCGGAGCGAAGGCGCTCTCGATAGGGCGGCGCGATGCGAATCGTGTCCAATGCGAAATTCACGGTTGCGAAGTATGGCCGCTGGACCGGCGGATGAACACCCCGAGGCTAAAAGCGTGGGAAGGTGGGAAGGGCAAACGGATTGGTGCGCTATGCCCATCGCACGGGTAGCATGGGCCTCCGGCCCGTGCGTCGTTGAACGGGTGGGAACGTGGGAAGGGGAAGACGGATCGTAGGGCTATGCCCGTTGCGCGGGCCACCGGCCAGTTCGTGCCCGGAGTCACGATGGCGCGGAAATCATGGCGCGCGATCCGTCTCTGATCAAACGGCGCGCCGGCGGCGCGAATAGCCTGACGCGGAGCTTGCCCCGAAAACCGCGGCGATCATCACGCCAGGCGCGCTCGCTCCAACTGCACGATGCTTGCTCTAGCCATAAACGTCCAGCGCCGACTCGCCCGGAACATTCGGCGGCAGGGCCGGCTCATCGCCGACCTCGACCAGTTCCTGCATGTGAAGCGCGACCTCGTTGGACGAATTGAGCAGTCGCAGCACCGCCCGCGGCGGATCGAAGTACAGCCCTTCACCCGCGGCAAACTCATCCTGCGGGCCAAGGCCGCGCTCCTCGCCAAGCGAGCTTTCATCGATCGGTTGGATGTGGCGCGGTTCAGCCTGCGCCGGACCGAGCGGCTGGATCGTGGACGCATGTGCACAGATGCCTGCCACGCAATTTGCGTCAATTGTCATGGCGACCTCCTTTTCACAGGTCGCGGGCCGGTTGCTGCGACCCGCTATCCAAACCGTGCAAATTCGGCGCATCGAAGTCAACCGGACGGCCCGGTTTTATTTCATGTCTACCAGCCATCGGCCGACGGCCTGAATACCCGCGGCGCGATAATGCCTGGAACGGCGCGCCCTGCATGGGCGAATCCGCGGACCCGACCTGGCCGGCGGCGTTGCCCGGCGTGAGCAGAGAAGCGGCGGGCCGATCGCATAGAATTCCGCTATGCTGATTATCCCGATCGGAACCGACGTTCGATATCGCCGGACGCCTGTGGGCAATTGGGGCCTGATCGCGGCGAACGTGCTAATCTTTGTCTTCACCCATATCGTCGGCGGCGCGCTGGGGGAGCGGCTGCAGACGCTCTACGCCCTCGATCCGGTGCGCCCGGCGCTGCATCAATACCTGACCTATCAATTCCTGCACGGCGACTGGATTCACCTCACCACCAACATGCTCTTTCTGTGGATCTTCGGCAACGCGGTCTGTGACCGGATGGGGACGCCGGCCTACCTGCTCTTTTACCTGGCTGGCGGTGTCTTCGCCGGGATTGGCTTCGCCGTGCAGAACGTGAACCCGATGGTCGGCGCGTCTGGCTCTATCGCGGCGGTAACGACCGCGTTTCTTGCGCTCTATCCGCGCGTGCACATCGAGATGCTGATGTGGGCTATTGTCGTCTTCACTTTCCAAGTGCCGGCGATGATCCTGATCGTGTTCAAGATCATTCTGTGGGACAACATCGTCGCGCCGCGCATCGACGCTCAGGCCGCCATGAGCAACGTCGCGTATTCCGCGCACCTGGCCGGCTATGGCTTTGGGCTGGGAGCGGCGCTGTTCTTGCTAGGGCTACAGGCGCTGCCGCGCAATCCATTTGATTTGCTGGGCGTCTGGGACCGCTGGAGGCGACGACACGGGCTGGGCGGCGGGCGCGCCGTCACCGGAGCCGCCCGACCGGTCTATGCCGAGGAGGTGGATTCGCGCCCGCTCGAAAGCGCCGCCTCCACCCCTGAACGGGAGCTGCGCGAGCGCATCGCCGAAAGCCTCGACCGGCGCGACTTGGCCCAAGCCGCCGCGCTCTTTCTCGATTGGCGCCGGCTCGGGGGCGGCCCGGCCCTGCCGCGGCAGGCGCTCCTCGATATCGCCAATCACTCCACGCAACAGCAGGACTATGCCAACGCCGCCGCTGCATTTGAGAGTTTTCTGGCGGCCTATCCGGCGTCGCCGGACATCGGCCAGGTTCGGCTGATGCTGGGGATGATCTATCGGCGGTATCTCATGCGCAGCGCCGAGGCGATTGCGTTGCTGCGCCTGGCGCTGCCGGCGCTGGCGCTCGATTCGCAGCGGGCCTTGGCGGAGGCGGAGCTGGAGGCCGCCGCCAAGATGGGGCAGGGTTCGTCATAGCCGGTAGGGCGGGGCGTTGTTTTCGCCCGATCGGCGCACGGTGTGAGTCAGCGACTTTCAGGCGCTGGACTTCGACCTGCGCCCAGCGATTACGCCCCCCGCGCGCGAGCGCGGTTCTCGGGCGCGCTACTCGCGAAATCGGCCATCGTGATGAATCCGAACTATCGAAAAAAACAGCCACCCGCAATCATGACGCCGACGCGCGTGTCGGTGCCGGCCGGCGTGGACTTTTCGTTCGCGGGGCCGATCGGCTAACGTAATCGCCGCTGCCTGAAGACAGGCATGACTTTTTGACGGAGCCGCGTCTGCCATGGCTGAAAACCCCGAAGTGTTGAACCAGCCCGAAGAAGATGCGCCGCGTGAACGGCGCGGCCTGCCCTGGTGGGGAATTCTGATCGGCTTCGTGTTGCTGGCGGGGATGCTGGTGCTGAATCAGGCCATTACCAGCAGCGCTCCGCCCATCGATTGGCAGTTCACCGACTTTGATCAGGCCCGGGCCGAAGCTGAGCAAAAGCAGAAACGTATCTTTCTGTATCTCTATACGCCCGGTGAGGCGGCGGCTGAGCAGAACGAGCGCGGGGTCTTTTCTCAGCCGTGGGCGCGGAATGAACTGGTTCACGCGATCTGTTGCCGAGTCGCGTTGAGCGATACCGACGCCAAGCGGCCGCGCTATGAGCGCGACTTCGGCTATCGCGGTCAGCCGTTGATGGTCGTGCTTGGCTCGAGCGGTCAGCGGCTGATGCGCCCGGTCGAAGGCGCGCCCGATCAGCACGAGTTCTATACGTACATCACCGAGCCGCTGCGCCGCAACCTGCCCGCCACCACGGCGCCGGCGGCGCCGAAATAGCGCGTGACCGAACAAAGCATTGTGGCGGGCGCGGCGCTTCGAATTTCCTGGGTTTTGCCTCTCGCTTCGTCGCTCCGTCGCTATATCAGGCGGCTGCGGAAACTGAATCGCTACCTCACGAGGCTGTCGAAATACCCGGCGTCGTTGGTGGCTGAATCGGCGTGGCGCGGCTGGTAGGTGTGATTTTTTTCCGCTCATCGTCCTATCTTTCATCTGCCTGCGTTCATCCTCTCCTTGTTTTTCTTCGCTTTGCTGCTGCTGATGTACCGCGGATGAAATGGTTCGCGGTCTAGTGCTTTGTCACACATCAATTTGCAGGTTCGAAACGCGGGTAGCATGGGCCTCTGGCCCGTGCGTCCCACGACAAAGATACGCACGAATCTCGTGCCGTGACGTTGGAGCTCCTTTCCGCTTCATCCGAAAATTCAAGTTTGACGAAGCACTAGTGTTCCATCAGGTTTGAATTTTCGGATGAAGTGGGTATGAGCATGGCGTCACGGCGTGAAATTTGTGCCTTTGTTTGTTGTAGGACGCACGGGCCGGAGAGCTCGTGAACTTTTTGCCGGCTCGGATTCTCGCTTTC
>CAYQLG010000210.1:0-4617 GCA_964418235.1 uncultured Planctomycetales bacterium | reverse complement strand
CGGCGCGACGGAAGTCGCGGGTGGCGGAGGCGGCGCCAGCGCGGGCGGCGCGGCTGCCGATATCGAGACGTTCAGCGCCGGCCCCGTTGGACAGGCCGCGATGACCGAGGGCGTCCTCGTCGCCCAGGAGGTCGATGAAAAGACCGTGCAGACCCACAAGATGGTCGAGCAGGTCGCGCAGATGGTCACCGCCGACCCCGACGGCGTCTCGAATTTGATTGAGCAGTGGATCTCGAGACATGAGGTCTATCGCGGTTAGCTCAGGATGAGCATGACGCCGGCGCCGCGACCGTATGGCCGAGCCACGACCGTGAGGGAGTGGTCAGGTGTTGCTCGGTTCTCCGCTTCCTGACGGTCGCGGCGCTGCTAAGGAGCGGCTCGGCGAACGACCGCGGCGGCGGCGCGATTCACCCCGGCCCGCGATCGCCGCGCGATATGCGTGAAGGAATGGCGACAACATGGCGTTTCGACCCGAAGCCGACAAACCCGAAGAAATCTCCGGCGTCCGCAAGGCCGCGATCTTGCTGGTCGCGCTGAAACAGGACACGGCCGCAGCGATCTTGAAGGGCCTCGATCGCGACCGCGTCGAGGAAATCTCGCGCGAGATCGCCAGCATGGACTCGGTCAAGCCCGAGCAGCGCGAGAAGGTCATTCAGGAGTTCTACAACCTCGCCCTCGCGCGGCAATACGTGGACAGCGGCGGCCTGGCCTGGGCCAAGACGCTGTTGCAGAAGACGCTGCCGCCGGAGGAAGCCCGCCGCATCGTCTCGACGATCGAGCAGCAGGTGCACGAGCAGCCCTTCGCGTTCTTGCAGAAGACCGGCAAGGAAAACCTTGTCACGTTTCTGCAAGAGGAGCATCCGCAAACGATCGCGCTGGTCCTCTCGCACCTGCCCGCGGTGATGGCAGCGGAAATCCTGGTTGGCTTGCAGTCGGATCGGCAGGTCGAGGTCATCTTCCGCGTCGCGCGCATGGATCAAACCAGCCCCGAAGTCATCCGCGAGGTCGAGCGCGGTCTCGAGAAGCGGCTCGCGGGTCTGGTGAATGAGCGCTTCGAGCGCGTCGGCGGCGTGCCGGCGGTGGCCGAGATGCTCAACCTCTCCGGCCGGGCGACGGAAAAGAACATCATGGAGGGGCTGGAGCAGACCGACCCGCAACTGGTCGAGGAAATTCGCCGGCTGATGTTCGTCTTCGAGGACATCCTCCGCGTCAACGACAAGGGCATCCAGGCCATGTTGAAGGACATCGAGAACGAAGACCTGTCGCTCGCGCTCAAGACCGCGAGCGAGGAGCTTAAGGAGAAGATTTTCAAGAACATGTCGGAGCGCGCCGCGCAGCTCATCCGGGAAGAGATGGAATTCATGGGCCCGGTGCGCGTCAGCGACGTGGAAGGCGCCCAGCAGAAAATCGTCGATGTCGTCCGCCGCCTCGAAGACGCCGGAGAAATCATCCTGCAGGGCAAGGGCGATTCGGATCTGATTGTTTAGTGATGAATGAAAGTGCGAAGTGCGAAGAGCAAAAAAAGAGAGCGATGCGCACAGCGTGAAATACACAGTGCCCAGCGTGAAAGTTGAAAGCCAAGGCGCGGGGCGTGGCGACGGTGCTCGCAGACGCTGAGCTTCAACACGCATCCGCAAGAGCCGGACGGGCGAAGGACCGTCCACCTCAAGGAATTTGCGAAAGCCCGACTCACATGCCGACCACCCCGACAACCACGCAGCGCACCGCCGCACCGGCGCCGATCGCATTTCGGTTCGACGATTTGCAGGCCCAGGCCCAGCGGATCATTCGTGACGCCGAGGAGCAGGCCCGCAAGATCGTCGCGCAAAGTGTGCAGACGGCCCGCGACGAGGCCGCCGCACAGCGCGCCGCCGGCTATCAGGCCGGCCTCGACGAAGGCCGCGCCGCCGGTCTGGAGCAGATCCGCACGGAGATCGCGGAAACGCTCACCCGCGACGCCCGGGCGCGCATCGATGTCCTCGTCGAAGCTCTCCGCACAGCCCTCGAAGCCTTTGAACAGGAGAAACGCCGCATGCTCGCGGCGGCGGAGGCCGGCGTCGTCACGCTGGCGCTGGCCATCGCGGAGCGCGTCTGTAAGCGTGAGCTGCCCGCGCCCGAAAGCGCCCTGGCCAACGCGCGGGCGCTGATCGAGCTGACGCGCCACACCGCCGATGGCGAACTGTGCTTCAATCCCGAGGATTTGGAGCTGATGCGGCACGTCGCCGGTCCGGAGCTGGAGCGCCTCGCCGCGCTGGCGCACGTGCGAATCGACGCGGACGCGACGGTATCCCCCGGCGGCGCCATGCTCCGCACCGTCGCGGGCGAAGCCGACGCGCGGATCGAAACGCAGCTTGAGCGCATCGCCGCCGCGATCGGCCACGCCGCAGCGCAGGCCGAACCGCGACTTTGAGCCGAGCCGCGACCGTAAGGGAGCGATTCCGCCTCCGCAGCAGCCTGAAACAGTGAATATGTGACGATGCATCGCAGTATCACAGCAACTAAGCGAACCCCAACACCATCCTCACCGAAAGCACTGAGCCTATGACCGCCGTCACATCCCTCTTCGACCAGCTTGCCCACGAAACCGCCGCGCTGTTGACCGAGCGCGTGCGTGGTCGCGTGGTCGCCGTGCGCGGCTTAACGGTATCGGCGCTAGGCTTGCCGGTGCCGATCGGGGCGCGCTGCCTGATCACGACCCGTCGCGACGGCTGCATCGAGGCCGAAGTCGTCGGCTTGCAAGGGCGAAACACGCTGCTGTCGGCCTTCGGCGAGATCACCGGAATCGCCCCGGACGATCCGGTTGAGTGCCTCAGCGGCGCGCCGCGCGTGCCGGTGGGCTTTGATCTGCTCGGGCGCGTGATCGACGCCCAGGGCCGCGCGATCGATGGCAAGCCCGCCCCCGTGCTGAATCTGCGCTATCCGCTGATCGCTGATGCGCCGCCGGCGATGGAGCGCCGCCGTATCGACGATCCGCTCGGGCTCGGCGTGCGCGCGATCGACGGGCTGCTGACCGCGGGGCGCGGCCAGCGTCTCGGCATCTTCGCCGGCACGGGCGTAGGCAAGAGCGTCTTGATGGGCATGATCTGCCGACACACCCAGGCCGACGTGATCGTGGTCGCGCTGGTGGGCGAGCGTGGTCGTGAAGTCGGCGACTTTGTCGAGCAGCAGCTCGGCCCGCAGGGGTTGGCGCGCAGCGTCGTGGTCGTCTGCACATCGGACGAAGCCGCGGCGCTGCGCGTCCGCGCGTGCCTGCATGCGACAGCGATCGCCGAGTATTTTCGCGATCAGGGCATGGACGTGCTGCTCCTGGTCGATTCGCTGACGCGCATGGCGATGGCGCAGCGGCAGATCGGTCTGGCCGCCGGCGAGCCGCCGACCGCGAAAGGCTATCCGCCGAGCGCGTTCGCCCTCTTGCCGCGCGTCCTGGAACGCGCCGGCCGCACGCAGCGCGGCAGCATCACGGGGATCTACACGGTTCTCGTCGAGGGCGACGACGTGGATGAGCCGCTCGCCGACGCGGCTCGCGGCATTCTCGACGGGCACATCTGGCTGTCGCGCGGGCTGGCCAATCGCGGGCACTTTCCCGCGATCGACGTGCTCGGCAGCATCAGCCGCGTGGCCTATGACGTCATCTCGCCCGAGCAGCGCCGCGCCGCCGAGCAGGTGCGCAAGCTGCTGGCGACGTGGAAGGACATCGAGGATCTCGTCAGCATCGGCGCGTATGTGCCGGGGGCCAATCGCGACTATGACGTGGCGGTGCAGATGCACGATGCGGTCAACGCCTTTCTGACGCAGGGCCGCGACGAGCACGCCACGTTCGAAGAGACGCGCGCCGCGCTCGATGCCCTCGCGGGCCGCATCGCGCAGCTCCGCGCGGCGGGCGCACGCAAGTAGACGTCAGGGCGGTCGCTTCCTCAGCCGCTTGAATCCGCCGGCGGCGGTTCGGCCAGCCGGCGAATTTCCGGCAGCAGCCATTCCGCCGCGAGGATTTTCAGCGTGCTCGCAACCGGGATCGAAAGCAGCATGCCCAGCGGCCCGGCGACCTGTGCCCCGATCAGCAGGGCGACCACGGTCGTGATCGGGTGTAGCCCGACCGACGTGCCTTCGAAGATCGGGCTGAAGATGAATGATTCGAGAAACTGCACCAGCATATAAACGCCAAACGTCAGCACGACCGGCCAGAACCAGTTCACACCCATCTCGCCTGCCTGCATATAGGCAAAAATTAGCGCCGGTGGCAGGACCAGCGTGCCCATATAGGGCACCAGGTTGAAGATCGCCGCAAGGATGCCGAGCACCAGGCTGTATTTCACGCCGATGATCGTCCAGCCGACGCCGTTGAGCGTGCCCACCAGCAGGCAGGTCGTCAGCCGGCCGCGGAAGAAATTCGCGATCGATTGATCAATGGTCGCGACGATCCGCACGACGGTCGGGCGCGACATCGCCGGCAGATGGTCGTGAATCGTGCGGACCAGGTGGTCAAACCGCCACAGGAAGAAAAACGCATACATCGGTATCAGCGCAAATAGCATCACCACGTTGACCACGCCGCCAAGAAAGCTCGACGCGCGCGTCCAACCCGTGTTGGCCCACTCGCTCAGAAACTGCACAAGCCAC
>CAYQLG010000209.1:0-4748 GCA_964418235.1 uncultured Planctomycetales bacterium | reverse complement strand
CAGCGGGGCGGCGTCGCGCCCGACGACGATGGCGGCGCCGGCCGGCGCGGAAAACAGCGGGCCGCGCTCGCGCAGCCGGGCGGCGCTGATCCCGATTCACGAAGAGATCAACGACATCAAGCGCGACAGCATCTCGCGCCGCATCGAGGCCGCCCGCGCGGCTGATTGCGACGTGTTGATTTTTGAGATGGACACGCCCGGCGGGCTGGTCAGCAGCGCGCTCGACATCTGCCGGATGATCAAGAACATCCCGGAGGAGATTCTCACCGTCGCCTGGGTGCATACGAACGCCTATAGCGCGGGCGCGATGATCTCGCTGGCCGCCGACGAAATCTGGATGAGCCCGTCGTCGTCGATCGGCGATTGCGCGCCGATCATGATCGACCCTTCGGGCGGCGTGCAGGAAGTCGACAAGGTGACGCGCGCCAAGGTCGAAAGCCCGATTTTGCAGGAGTTTCGCGATTCAGCCGCGCGCAACGGCTACAACGCGCTCCTGGCCCGCGCCATGGTCGTGCTCGGCGAGGAAATCTGGTGGATCGAATCGACCAAGGATGGCGAGCGCCGCTTTGTCAGCGGCGACGACAAAGAGCAACTGATCGACGACGTGCCCAAGGCCGAGCGCACCTGGCGGCTGGTCGATAAATTCGCAGACCCCGTGAGCGGCAACACCTACCCCATCGAACAGCCGATCAACCGCGAAGGCTCGCTGCTGACCATGTCGCAGAATGACGCGGTCGCATTCGGCTTTGCCAAAGGGATCGCCAGCGACGCCTCGGACCTAACGCACAAGCTCGGACTGATCGGGCCCCCCGCAACCTATGACACCACCATCTGGGAAGAGATCGTACTGTGGCTCAACAGTCCGGTGGTGCGCGGCGTGCTGCTGGGCATCGTGCTGATCGGCGGAACCCTGGAGTTCAAATCGCCGGGGCTGATCATCCCCGGGGCGGCGGCGGCGATCGCGCTGGCGATCTTCCTGGCGGCGCCTTACGCGGCGGGCTTGGCCGACGTGTGGCCGATCGTCGTGCTGGGCATTGGGTTGCTGCTGTTGTTGATCGAGATTTTCGTGACGCCGGGGTTTGGCGTACTCGGGCTGATCGGCATCGGGCTGATGGCCATCGGTGTGATCGGGACGTTTGTGCCCGCGGCCAGTCCGGGTACTGTGCCGTTCTCGCTCCCCAACTGGCAGACTTCGTTGGAGGGCGTGAAGACCGGCATCACGGTTCTGGGCGGCAGCGTCGTGATGGCCTTTGTCGGGCTGCTGGTGATTGCCCGCTATCTGCCGAAGATTGCGTCCAACACCGGCGGGCTGGTCACGGGCGTGCCCATCGTTGACGACGGCGGGTCGCTCAACAGCCCGGTGCAGCGCGTGCGGCTGGGCGAGGTCGGCGTGGTCCGAACGGACCTGCGGCCCGGCGGTCAGGCGCAATTTGGTGATGAACTGATCGAAGTGCAAAGCCAATCGGGTTATGTTGAGGCTGGCCGCGTAGTCGAGGCCTGGCGCTACTCGGGGCCGACCGTTATCGTCCGTCCGATCGAGTCGCGGAACGAGGCCTGACGCGGCAAGAAAAGTCGGCGGCGTGCGCGGCGACGCGCGGCCCCCGCCGAATCGAAGGAGCGAGCATGTTTCTGGCACAAGTGCCGACGGGAATCGTGGTGGCGATCGCGCTGGCCGGGCTGATTGTCGGCCTGATCGCGTTCTTCTTCATCATCAATTTCGGACGGCTCTACGTCATGGCCCTGTTCGCCGGCGCCAATGTCGGCATCGGCGAGCTTTTCGGCATGTTCCTGCGCGGCGTGAACTCGAATCTGATCGTCAATGCCAAAATCCAATCATGGAAAGCGGGGCTGAACTACATCACGACCGAAGATCTCGAGTCGCACTACCTGGCGCGCGGCCGCGTGCTGAACTGCGTGCAGGCGGTCATCTCGGCCCACCGCGCCAACATCGAGCTGAACTTCCGCACGGCTTGCGCGATCGATCTCGCGGGGCGCGACGTGCTCGACGCTGTACACACGAGCGTCAACCCGAAGGTGATCGATTGCCCGAATCCCGCTTCCGGGCGCATCACGATCGACGCGGTCGCCAAAGACGGCATCCAACTGAAGGTGAAGGCCCGCGTCACCGTGCGGACGAACATCAACCGGCTGGTCGGCGGCGCGACCGAAGAAACGATCATCGCGCGCGTCGGCGAGGGCATCGTTTCGGCGATCGGCTCATCCACCTCGCATAAGGAAGTGCTGGAAAATCCTGACAAAATCTCCAAGGCCGTGCTGGCGAAGGGCCTCGACGCGGGCAGCGCGTTCGAGATTCTCTCGATCGACATCGCCGACGTCGACGTGGGCGCCAACATCGGCGCGAAGCTGCAATATGACCAGGCCGAGACCGACCTGAAGCGCGCCCAGGCCGAAGCCGAGAAGCGCCGCGCGATGGCGATCGCGCAGGAGCAGGAAAACAAAGCCCAGATCGAGGCCAATCGCGCGCTGGTCGTGCTGGCCGAGGCGGAGATTCCGCGGGCCATGGCCGAGGCCTTCCGCAGCGGCAATCTCGGGCTGATGGACTATTACAAGATGCGCAACATCCAGGCCGACACGCGCATGCGCGAGCAATTGGCCGACCCCGGCAGCGGCGACAAGGGGCGCGCCTAGGCGCGCCGGGGTGATAAGTGTTTCGAGTAGCGAGTAGCGAGTAGCGAGTAGCGAGTAGCGAGTAGCGAGTAGCGAGTAGCGTGTTGGAGACGTGCGAAGAAGCTCTGAAGAAGGAACTTGTTCGGTTTTTTTCAGATCGCTGTCGCGAACAGAAAATGCGAAGGACCGTCGCTGGGCAGGCGTGAGCAATACGCTGCGCGGCGGCATGAGGTGATGCCCAAACGGCCGGCATCGTGGTGAGTTTCGCTCATGAATGTGCAGCCCGGACTGTTGATGGACATCTCGATCCAGTCGATCCTCGGCATTGCATTTGTCGTGCTGTGGGTGATGGGTTATCTGGCCGAGGCATTTCTGAAGGGTCGCGAGCGCGCCCGCAAGGGCAACGGCGCGCCGGGCAATGCGCCTCCCCCCATGCGCGATCCGCAAGTTCCCCAAGGCCCAGTGACGATGGGGCGGCCGGTTCCGTCGGAACCGCCGCAGCCGGCCCGCCGCCCGGTGACGCCCATATCCGGCCCGCGCGACCTGGCTGATGCGCAACCGCGCCGGCCAGTCGAAACACAGCGCGCCATGGAGCGGTCGAGGCCGTTCGAATCCGAGTCGCAGCCAAAGTTGGGCGTGCCGCCGGTGCCGGGGCCGCGATCGGAGCAGGCCCGGCGTGCGCAGGCCGCGTCGGATCGGCTTGAGCGCAAGAAGCGTGAGTCGCTGGAGCGCCGCGCCGCGCGCGTCGAGGAAGAGCAAGAGCGTGAACGGCTGGAGCGGCGCGCCCGTCGCAATGAACCGCCGCCGCCCACCCGTGCGCGGCGGGCCTTTGCGGAATTTACCGATAGCGGCGACGCCGAGCCGACCTGGGACGTTCCACGCACGGCCAATGCTCCGACCGCCGCGGAAAACACGGCCCGTCAGCGTCAGCGTCAGGCGCAGCGGCTGGCGGTGCTTTTGGGTAGTTCGCAAACGCAGCGCGGGGCGTTGCGCTGCGCAATCGTGGCGCATGAGATTCTTTCGCCGCCGCTGGCGCTGCGTGATGAGATGCCGTTGTAGTCGGCGCTTCGCGCCAACCGCGCTTCGCTAAACGCACGTTTGAGATCGCGACGGTAATGAGCGCCGATCAATCGTTCTCGCGGGGTTCGCAGGTCCACGAGCAATGATTAGTAGCTCCACAAAGATTGAAGCGGCACAGGTCGAAGCTCGCGCGAGATAGGTTGAATTTCGCGACAAGTTTGGATTGTTGCATGTGCGGGGCTGGCGTATGGAAACAGGGTCGCTATAGTGCAAGGCGTGGTCGAGGCGGTGCATCCACCCTGCGCCTGGTTCACGTAAGCGCGTCGCTATTCCGCTCATCGCGCCGGTCGCGGCTGGGAGATGAGCGTGTTTGATCCATGGCGATGCCGGCGTTGAAGACGCGGACGGATCCGACGATGCGCGCCGTCTTGGTGCGAATTCCCCTCCGCGCCTGCGACCGTTAAGGCAGCGACAAATGAGGAGCGCCGCCCGGCTGTGAAATCGCCGTGGGTGACCGCAGCCACACGACGAGCGCCTGTGGCCGGCCGTCGTGAAGCTGCATGGGTGGGGCAGGCATCGTGCCTGCCCAGGGCAGGCCAAGAGCTTGTCTTACCCCTTTTCATTGCACGGACGGATGCCGGTTGAGATTGCCGCTTGCTTGGGCCACGCCGGCCGGCATGGGTGAACGAACGGGCGCATCGAGCGTTGCGTGCGGTCTGGCTTGACGGCAACCTCGGCGCAGGTCAAAGGGGTTGCAGAGTCTGGCTGCGGAATCGGCGACAAAGCGACCAACGTTGTGGATCGGCCACGGTCCAAGCAGTAGGCGTGGCGCGGGAGCGTGGGCGACAGCGAAAATCGAAGGCTCGACCGGCAAAGCGAAAAGCTGAGGAGCGCGGATGCGTGCGAAGGCGATGCGAGTAGTCGGAGCGTCGATGTGTGCGTGGGCGCTCCACGCGGCCGGCGCTGCGCCGCCGATCAATCCGCCGCCTGCGGCCGGGCCTGGCGCGCCGCTCACGTCGGCGCCCGCGGATGCAACGCAGCCGGCGGCGCGGTCGCTCTCGCCGGCCGCGACGCAGAGCCGCGTGGCGGATTTACTGGCC
>CAYQLG010000208.1:0-4825 GCA_964418235.1 uncultured Planctomycetales bacterium | reverse complement strand
GGGCGTGCCCGCCGCGCCGGAAGAGTTCATCGGCCCGCCCTCGAAGCCGCGCCCGGCTTACGTCAGCGGCGGAGATGATTTCATCGGTCCGCCGGCCAAGCCGCGCAAGAGCGTCGCCGCCGCCCCCGACGCGCCCGCGCCTGTCGGCGACGGCGCGACGGTGCAGGCCGACATCGCGCCGAAGACGACCCCCGCGCCGGATGAGGACTGGTTCAACTTCAAGGACATGCCCTGGGAGGACGTCATACAGCAGTTCGCCAAGCGCCTCGGCAAGCCGCTCCTTTCAGATGACGGCGCGCCGACCATCGGCGGCACGCTGAGCTATCAGAACCCGCGCAAGATGACCAAGCAGGAGGCCATCACCGAAATCAACAATCTGCTGCTGGCCAAAGAGGTCCGCTTTGTCGAGACCGACGAGCACGTGCTGCTGATCCCGCTTTCGGAGATCGAGAAGCACATGCCGCTGGAGAAAATCTATCGCACACTGGATGAGTATCTGGCGGCCGGTCCGGCCCCGTCCGAGTACGTGCAGGTTTACTTCCAGGTGCCCGATCGCGGCGCGGCGCAGTTGATCGAGGCCGTCACGCGCGGCATGCCCGACTACTTCTACGCCGTCTCGCTGGGCGAAAGCAACCAGATCAAGATGCGCGGCCTGGTGCGCGACATCAGTCGCTTCCTGGCGCTGCGCGACAAGATCAATCTCAGCCCCGACGATCCGCGGCAGCTCGAGATCATCCCGATCAAGACCAACGCCAAATCGATTGAGGACATGGTTCGCGCGATCATGGACGTCGCCGTACAAGCGCGTCAGCCGCAAATGCGCCGCGACCCCACCACCGGCCAGATGGTCGCCGCCCCGGCGCAGGAAGAGCAGTTCGAGACGCGCATGTTCTCAGACGATCGCACGAACACGATTCTGGTCAAGGCATTGCCCGACCGGCTGGCCGAGATCAAGGAGCTGGTGAAGCGCATCGACGAGAAGCCCGACATCGGCGAGTTCAAGACCGAAGTGATTCCCTGCAAAAACGCCAGCGCGATGGAGGTCGCGAATCTGCTCAACACGATCTTCGGCCAGGAGCAGGGTCAAAGCATGCAGCAGATGCCCGCCTGGCAGCGCATGCAGATGCTCCGCGCGCAGCAGCGCAACCGCCAGCCGGGTCAGCCCATGCAGCCCGGTCAGCCGCCGCAGCCGCAGCCCGGGGTGGCCATGGCGCCGACGCCCGAAGACATTCTGACCGAGGGCATCTTTGAGAAAGCCAAGAAGATGATCCGCCTCGTGGCGGATGACCGCTCCAATTCGTTGATCGTCTATGCCAACGAAGAGGGGCGCGAGCGCGTCAAGAAGCTTTTGGTGGACATCGACCAGCCGCAGCCGAGCAATTTGCAAACGTTCCGGCTGGAGAACGCCCGCGCGACCGACATCTTCCAGACCGTCAGCCAGATCGTGCAGAATCTCGGCAGCGGCGTCGGCTTTGGCGCGCAGAGCGGCGGACAACGGCGGCCGTCCGTGGTGGTGGATGATGAGAACAACGCGCTGCACGTGCTCGCCAATCGCGAAGACATGCGCAACATTGAGGACGTCATTCGCCGGCTCGACGTGAAGGCCAAAGAGGGCGACCGCCACGTCGTCGCGCTCAAGAATATCCTGCCCAGCGCCGCGTCGAGTCTGATTCAGCCGCTCTTTTCACCGGGCGGCGGCGGCGGGCGGCGATCCGGCATGATGCCCGGCATGGTCGGCCCGCGCGGCGGGGGGGGGATGGCGCCGCCCGTGCCCGTGCAGCCGAAGGACGACGTGCAGATCATTCCGCTCGACGAGGCGATGATGCTGATCGTCTATTGCCCGGAGAAGGACTGGCCCAAGGCCGAGCAACTCATCAAGATCTATGATGAGAACGCGCTGACCAACACGCCGACGATTGAGACCTTTGAAGTGAAGAAAGCCGACGCGCAGGCGCTCGTGGGCATTCTGACGCCGCTCTATCGCCAGTATCAGCATCCGGCCTTTCCGCGCTCAACGGTCAACATCGCGACCGACGGAACCGGCAAGATCTTTGTGCAGGGCGTGCGCCCGGCGCTCGATGAAATCGCGCTGATGATCGAGACGCTCGATGTCGAGCCGCAGGTCAACCCGCTCGTCATTCTGCCGCTCGTCCATGCGGACGCGACGCAGGTCGCGCAACTCATGCAGCCGCTGCTGAGCGACCAGCCGCGCGGCGGCGGCGGACTCGGCGGCGCGCCGGGGCGCGGGCCGAACACTTGCGTCGCGGAGCCGGCGACCAATTCGCTCGTGGTGCGCGCCGACAAGAAGACCCTCGAGCGCATCAAGACCGCGGCCATGGAACTTGATCTGAAGTACGCCGAGCGCAAGCCGGAGCGGCGCTTCTTCGAGGTGCGTTTTGTCGAGGCGCGGGAGATCGCGACGCAGATCTCGCAACTCTTCGGCGGCGCAGCCGGCGGCCGCGGCATGGGCGGGCGCGGGGCCGGCCCGGCGCCGGTGCAGGCGATGCCTTCCGGGTCGCAGGTGGTGGTCGAGGCGCTGGCCGAGAAGATGGAAGAGATCGCGGCGTACATCGCCAAGGTTGACGTGGTCACGGGGCGCCAGATTGAGATCAAGAATGTGAAACTGCCGGGCGCCGACGTCGTCTCGATCGCGCAGAAGCTCTCGACCGCGTTTCAGGAGAAGCTGCGCAAGCAAGGTTCGATCGCGCGGTTCGACGCGGACGCGACCAGCGAGACGATTCTGATCACCGCGACCGAGGACGTGCTGCCCGACGCCGAAAAAATGGTGCAGGAGTACGCCCGGCTCAATAATGAAAAGCCCACGCCGCAGACCGAGCTGCGCACGCTGCCGGGGCTGGATGTGCAGAACGTGGCCCAGAAGCTCAACGAGATTTTCCAGGCCCGGCCGCCGCGATCCGACAAGATTCAGACGCGCTTCGGCTTTGATGCCGCGACGGAGACTTTGATCATCACCGCGGCGAAGGATCAGTTTTCGGAGATTGACGAACTGATCGCGAAGTTCCGCAAAGAGGGCGAGCCGAACGTCATCGATCAGGAATTCATCGCGCTGCGGCACGTCGATGCCGAGACGATCGTGCCGCAAATCCGCGAGCTGCTGGTGGCCAGCGTCGGCAAGACGCATGGTCAGCAACTGGGTCAGCGCGTCAGCCTCAGCGCCGACGACGGCAACAACCGCGTCATCGTGAATGCGCCGCGCTTCGCGATCGAGCGAGCCAGGGAGCTTATCGCCGAGCTTGACGTGCCCGCCTCGGCCGATGATCTGCCGGTCACGATCAAACTCGAACACGCCGAGCCGAAGGACGTCGTCACGACGGTGCAGCAGATGTTCGGCAAGGGCGGGCGGGGCGGCGGCGCGCCGGATGTGTCTGTCATGCAGAACGGCGACAACCTGATCGTGAAGGCCCCGCCGGCCAAGCTCGAGCAGATCCGCAATCTCGTCAAGACGCTCGACACCAAGGGCGACGAGATGACCGTCAAGCTCTATAAGCTCAAAGTCATGAACGCGACGCTGGTCGCGGCGGCGGCGAAGTCGTTTCTCGGACCCGGCGGCGGAAAGCTCGGCAGCAAGCCCGACGCCTTCCCCGAGCCGACCACCAACACGCTCGTCGTGATCGCGCCGGAGGACAAGATTCCGTTTCTCGACGGTCTCATCACGCAGATTGAGGCGCAGGAGGCCGAGCAGGCGGTCATTCGGCAGTTTGTCCTGAAGAACGTCCGCGCCGACGGCATCGCGCAGAACGTCAAGGCGATGCTCGACGCCAAGGTCGCGGAGCGCGAGGGCAATCGCAAGGGGGCGGTCTTTACGTCGGTCTTTGCGGAGCCGGGTACGAATCGGCTTGTGGTCTTCGCCCCGACCGACTATCAGTCGCTCGCGGCCGATCTCATCAGGATGGTCGATCAGGAGGTCGAGCAGGGCGAAGAGACGCGCGTCGTCACGATCGAGCTGGGCGAAGCGGCGAAGATCGCCCAGACGATCAACCAGATGCAG
This sequence comes from uncultured Planctomycetales bacterium, assembly GCA_964418235.1. Classification (GTDB taxonomy): domain Bacteria; phylum Planctomycetota; class Phycisphaerae; order UBA1845; family Fen-1342; genus CAYQLG01. The sequence continues at coordinate 816 of CAYQLG010000208.1, read as the reverse complement.
CAGCAGGGCCGCGGCGGTCCGTCTCAACCCGCCGCGCCGTTGATGGTCGCCGCGGAAGAGAGCAGCAACAGCATCATCCTGCGCGGCCTGCCCAAGCAGGTCGAACAGGCCGCGAAGCTGATCAACACACTGGCGGAGTCGAATCAGCAGACGCCGGAGATCAAGACCTACCGGCTGCAATACACCGATGCGGAGGACGTCGCGGAGCAGCTTGAGACGCTGATGCCGACGGGGCGCGGGTCCGAGCAGATCAGCATCACGGCGGACGAGGACAACGATCGGATTATCGTCGCGGCGAGCAAGCGCATCCTGCGGCGGATCGATCAGATGATCGAGAAGCTGGACGAGCAGCCGCCGGCCGGGCAGATCGGAAAGCTGAGTTGCGGTCGGGAGCTTTTCATTGTGAAGGTGAAGCGCGCCCGGCCGTTTGATATCGAGCTGGACGTGGAGGATTTGCTGCCCAGCGGTAAATGTGCGCCGGAACTCGACGGCGATCTGTTTGGTGAGACGATCAAGGTCATCTGCCGTCCGGATGAGTTTGCACAGATCAAGGATTTGATCGACAAGTTTGATCGCGAGGCATCGCTGGAGATCGTCACGCGGACGATTCGGCCGAAGGGCGACCCGCGCGGCGTGCTCGCGCTGCTGAAAGGGCAGTATCCGGAATTGCAGATCGAGCTGCCGACGGAGAAGAAGTCGGATTCGCTGATTGAAGATCTGTGGAGCGACGATGAAGCGCCGCCGGGCGCCAAGCCCAAACCCGCGGTGAAGCTGCGCGACGCCGGCGCCGCGGCCCCGACCGCGCCGCGCCGTGAG
>CAYQLG010000207.1:0-4869 GCA_964418235.1 uncultured Planctomycetales bacterium | reverse complement strand
GGCCCATGCTACCCTCGTTTCGAACCCGCAAATTCAAGTGTGACGAAGCACTAGCTATTGCGCGAGCGGATGAGGCGTCTGTGATCCGCTCGCGCTCCTGCAGAGGCCGGGGATCGCGCCGGCGAAGCCGACAAGGGCAGCATGAGCTGCCTTATCCCTATGCGCTCGCAGCCGCCTGCCACGGCCGTGACCCATTTCTCAATCACAACCAAGCACCAGGCACGTCACAAAGGGATCCAGGTCGTTGAAATCAACGCGACCGTCGGCGTTGATGTCGGCGGCCGGGTCGAAGGGATTGCAACCCGCCACCAGCGCCTGCACGAACGGCGAAATGTCATTGAAGTTGATCTGGTTGTCGTGATTGATGTCGCCCGGACCGGCGCCATAGCCGTTGTCAGCCCGGATGCCGGCAAAGAACGAGATCGAGACATTCCCCGTCACTTCATACGCAACGATCGCGAGCGTCTGATTGCCGGCGTCGATGTTGTCCCACGTCCAGCGGAATTCGTTCGCGTCATAGCGCGAGGCCTGATTGGCCGGGCTGACCAGCGACAAAATGTCCGCCGACTGACACACATTCGGAATGACGTGCACGCGCGTCGCCGTGCGATCGGCCCGCAGGACGCGCACGGTCTGTGACCGGCCCGTGATGTCCGCCGTGCCCGTCACTGTCGGGGCGGCCAGCGTGATCGCCGGGGGCGTGCGGTCGAGATAGAAGGGGTAGCTCCAGGTCTGGAAGATCGGTTCACCGCTAGCGCGATGGCGGAAGGCGATCACGCGCAGGTAGTGATAGCCCTCATCGAGACCCGTCGCGGTGATCTGCTGGCGATAAAGCCCGGCGCCGCCGCCATAGCGCGGCGAGCTTTGCGTCAGAAAATCCTCGTAACCGGCCGAGGCGCCGCTGGTGAAATCGATCCGGCCGTTGCCGTTGAAATCGCCGCCGCCGTCAATCTTGAACTGGGCGCGGTCATCGTCGTCGGGATCGAGCGGGTCAGGGTCGGTCGTTTGCAGACGAATCTGAAATGAGTTCGTCGTGACGATCGGCACCGGCGTAATCCGCCGCTGGCCCACGGGCACGCTGACCGGATCGGCCGCGATCGTGCCGGCCAGCGGCTCGATCGCGAGCGTGCCGGCCGGGTTGACCGGGCCATACATCACATAGCCCTTGCGATTGATGTTGCGCGGGACGCGGATCGTGACGCGGCGATCGCCCGCCACGGTCAAGACATCGGAAATCTGGTCCGTCGGGTCGATCGCCGGGTCGGCGGCGTTGCCGGTCAGTTCGCGCAGACGCGTGCCCGGCGCAAAGCTGGTCTGCACGACGCGCTGGTCGAAGCGCGTCGTACTGGTGTCCCCATTGTCATTGAGGCCGATCAGCAGATTGTTGTTGCGCTCATAGACCAGCACGTCGTTGTCGAGCCAGCGCTGCACCCAGGCGTCGCGGCCATACTCGCGGCGAATATCGACGAGCTTGGTGACGATCGTTCCGAATTGCCCGCCGAGCGCGTCGCCGCGGCCCGGCTGCGGGAAGGGCCGCGAGCCGAACTGGCCAGCGTTGAAATAGACCACCGGCAGATTGGGCTTGGTCAGGATAAAGGCGTGGCCGAGGTTGTCATCAGCGCCGGGCTGACTGTCGTGACTGCGCGTGAAGCTGACGCCGCGCGTGCCGTCCTGCGCTCCGCCGTCGGAGGCGTCGATCGTTTGCGTGACAATCGTGCTCCAGACGCCGAAGCCGGTGCCGCTGAGCTGATCGCGCAGCGCGAAAAAGAGCGGAAAATCGAGCACATCGCGATTGCCGAAGCCATCCTTGCGGATATAGCCGGCGAGGATGCCCCAATCGCCGTCGAAGACTTCGCCAAAGGAGAGCGGCGTGCGGCGTGTGCCGTCCAAGGCCGTTCGTCCGCGCTGCCAGACGACGTTGTCGTAGAGATTGGTGAAGAACCACTCCGGGATGTGCTTCTGAGCGTCAATGCGGAAGCCGTCTGCGCCGATGACTTCGAGCAGCCATTGCGTGTTGCGCAGCAAGACCCCGGTGGCGTTCTCCAGCACCGGATCGCCCTGCATGGGATCGCTGAGATTGAAAGGGTAGATGCCCAGCGAGTTGGGCGTCAGGTTGCGATCAGGATAGAACATGCGGTTGGTGCTGCGCACCGGCTTAAAGGGCAGGTTCTGCGAACTGGCAAAGGCCGGATGGCGGTAATAGACGTAGTTTTTCTGCTGCGCGATGTCGATCAGCCCGGAGATGCGCTGGCCGATGCGGTCGCTGGCGCTGGGAATGTTGAAGTCGCCGAAGCTGTCGACGCCGGTCAGAAATGTCGCGAAGCCGGGATAGCCGCCGCCGGCCTCGAAGCCGGGCGTGCTGTGATCGCGGAAGCCGCGATGATTGAGCACGAGGTCGAAGTAGATATCAAGCCCCGCACGGTGGGCCTCGTTCACCAGGCTGCGAACCTGCAACTCGGTGCCATAGATCGTCTGGCGCGCCGGCGTGCCGAGGTCAAAACCATCAAAGACATCGTAGCCAACGCTGAAGCCGCCGCTGTCGGCATAGCTCGGCGGCGGCAGCCAGAGACTGCTATAGCCGGCGGCAAAAATGTCGGGCATGCGATGCTCGATCGTTTCCCAGCGTGATTCGAAATACTGCAGGACTGTGGGAATTTCGGCCAAGGCGGGCGAGACGAGCACGAGTGCGGCCAAGCAGCCGCGCGATCGCATATTCATAATCAACTCCGCAGAAATCCAACCAGGCTCGATCACCCGAGTCTAGCCCTTGACCGCGCCCAAATTCAACCCGCTCATAAATTGTCGCTGCGCCGCGAGGAAAAGAATGATGCACGGCGCCATCGTGATCAGGCTGGCCGCCATCAGGTAGTGGGCCTCGCGAAAGTCGCCATATTGGTTCTGAAACGATGCCAGGGCGACGGCCAGCGTCATTTGTTCCTGAGTTTGGAGGTAGATCAACGGCCCGAGGAAATCATTCCATGTGCCGATAAACGTAAAAATCGCCGTGATCGCGATGACCGGCGTCGACATCGGCAGCATGATCCGCCACCAGATGCCCAGATGCGAGCAGCCGTCCATCTTGGCGGCTTCGACGACCGCTTCCGGAATCTGTGCAAAAAACTGGCGGAACATGAAGATGAAGAAAGGCGCCCCGAAAAACGCCGGCACGACCAGCGGAAGCAGCGTATTGATCCATCCGAAACTTCGAAAAAGCAGAAACAGCGGGATCATCGTCACCTGCGCCGGCAGCATCATCGTCGCGATCATCAGCAGAAACGCGCCATCTCGTCCGCGAAAGCGCGCCCGCGCAAAACCATATCCCGCCAGGCTGCACGAGAGGATGTTGCCGACCACGCAGAGCGTCGTGATCACCACCGAGTTGGCCAGCGCATCGAGAAAGCCGCGGTATTCGGTCGCAATGCGGCGGGCGTGCCAGCCGGCCAGCGCGACAACTGCCGCGGGGCGCGGCTCGTCGAAATCAGCGTTGGAGCCGAATTTGGTCAGTGCAGCGCCGTAGTTGCTCCACTGCGGATTGGTCGGGAACCAGCGAAAGCTGTCGATGCTCGCCGAACTGCTGGCCTCGCGCTCGGTCGAAAGGCTGGTGACGAACATCCACCAGAATGGAAACGCCATCACGACGCTGCCGGCGAGCAGCGCGATCAACACCAGCAGTCGGGACAAGATCGACGTCATGGGCTGGTCCCAAGCAGAGCCGCGTCAAACAGAGCCGCGACCGTCATGGGGCGATTCGAATGTGCGGGCATCATGTTCGTGCTCCGGGCCGGCAAATCGTTCGGATTCGCGCGGCAATCGCATCAGCGAATGCACAGCTGCGGCTATGTGTAGCGCAGCGTCCGCGAATCGCTGGCCGTAGAAGCATAGGGCTTGATCGCGCCCGAGTGCTTCGCGCGGCAAACGGGCGGGGTCGCGACCCAACCGCTTCCTCACGGTCGCGGCTCCGCAAGACATACGGGTGCGACCCAACCGCTCCCTTACGGTCGCGGCTCCGCATGTCATACGGTCACGCGGCGCGGCTGATCACGTTACTTCGGTCCCTGGCCGCCGGTCACGAGCGCCTGCACAAATGCATCGATGTCGACAAAATTCACGCTGAAGTCGCCGTTCACGTCGGCATTCCACCAATCACACTGCGGGAATCCGTTTTCATACGCCAACCGGCTCGATAGCGCAGTCACGAAGGATTCGATGTCAAGAAAATCGACCGTGCCGTCGCAATTGGTGTCGGCCAGGATGCCGTCACGCTTCCAGTTGAACGGCTGAATCACCGTCCGCGGCACGCCCGCCGCCTGGTAGCTGACAACCAACCCCGCGTTGCCGCCGCGCTCGAAGAACTCGACGCGGATCGGATGACGACCGATGTCGAGCCCGATCTGGCCGGAGCGCTCCTCGAAACCATGCAGGCCGTCGTTGTCAACAACGAGCGTGTCGCCGATAAACAGCTTCGAGCCGTCATCCGACTGGGTGTAAAACGTAAAAATGGCCGATGTTGTCGTGCGGATGTATCCACGGAAAACGGCGGCGACGTTGTCGGCCCGCCCGCTGCCGGCGAAATTGCCAGCGACGGAGGGGTAATTGATGTCCGCGACGACTTCGCTCAAGTAGGGCGTCAGTGTCGAGAAATTCGGCAGCCGGTCGATTGTCGGCGGCACGACGTAATAGAGCGCCTCGACGCCGGGCAGCGTGCCGGTCGGGAAATCCGCCGGTCGTCGTACGCTGACGGTGACATTGACATAGCTGACATCGGTGCGACCGGTCCCGTCAGAGACGGTGTAGTTCAAGCGATCCTGACCGGAGAAGCCCGGCGCAGCGGTGTAGCGCAGCACGTCGCGCCCGCCGGGGCCGCCCCCG
>CAYQLG010000206.1:0-4907 GCA_964418235.1 uncultured Planctomycetales bacterium | reverse complement strand
GAGGCGCGCCGTGCGGCCCGCGCCGCCGCCGAACAGAGCTTCAAGACGCTCTGGAACAGCCAGCCCGCCAGCCGCGAGGGCGTGGGGGCGCTGCTCGACGCGATGCAGCGGACCAAAGCCGAGTCGGTCGGACTGGCAGCGCCGGCGTTCACGATCGATGGGCTGCTGAATGAGCTGCCGCGCGAGCAGAGCGTGCCGCGCTTTGTCTTTGCGCTTGAAACGCTCGAGGTCGAGGGGCGGCTCTACGGCGCATTCATCGGCGCGAAAAGCTGCAGCTTCATTCGCGGTGATGAATACGTTTATCACAAGATCGGCCCGGTCGGCGGGGCGGCGGAGCTGCTGAGTGCGCTCACGCCGCTGGTCTGTGGCGGACAAACGCCGCCGACCAATGACCGGAAGATTTTCATCGGCCTCGATGGGGCGCTGTTTCAGGCTGCCGGCCTGACCGTGCTGGAGCGGGCGTTTCTACCGGCGTCGCCCAACAAGGAAACGTGGCTCGTCTATGCGCCGTCGCTGGCGGCGCTGCTGCCCGACTCAAGATGGACGGCGGAGCCGGCCTATCGATTTGCCTTGATTTCGCGAGTGCGCGAGCTGGATTTTGGCTGCATTGACTGCCGCCCTTTGCTGATGCCGGCCGCCGCCGCGCCGCGCACGTTGCCCAAGCCCGGTTCGCCGCAGCCCTATGGATTTATCGCGCTGGGGCTGAGCGGCGCCGCGCCCGCCCCCAGCGGCAGCATCGACGTCGTCATGCGCGACAAAGCGGCCGCTCGCGAACCCGCCCTCTCGACGATTTGGCTGCTGGTCGCGCGGCGCTAGTGCTTCATCACACTTGAATTTGCGGGTTCGAAACGAGCGTAGCATGGGCCTCCGGCCCGTGCGTCCCACGACAAAGATAGGCACGAATCTCATGCCGTGACGTCCGAGCTCTCTTCCGCTTCATCCGAAAATTCAAGTTTGACGAAGCACTAGCCGCCTGATTGCAGGTTTCCCCCCCATGCGCCGCGAACCGTGCGCAGCGAACTTGCAAAGAGTGTTGCGTCGGAATGCCGCTTCCGGCACAACTCAATTCAACCCATGGGCTACGCACGCTTCGTTCCGGGCGCGGGCGCTTCGGTGTGTGGCGCGGCCTCGGCCATGACAGGTTCCGAGCCGGTCTCAACCGCCGCGGCGCGTCGCCGGTGTGGGGGTTTGACTTTGCTCGGCGGCGGGCCGCCGCTGCGCCACTGGTGATAGACCTGCGTGAACTCAGCACCAAAGAACAGAATGATCGACGAGTAATAGACCCATAGCAGCAGCACTACGAGCGACCCCGCCGCCCCATAGGCCGAGCGCGTGCTCGTGCGGCCGATGTAAAGCCCCAGCAATTCCTTGCCGGTCACGAACAGAAACGTCGTCAGGGCCGCCCCGGGCAAGACGTCGCTCCAACGCAGCTTCACGTCGGGCAGCAGCCGGAACATCAGCGCGAACAAACCCGTGAACAGCAGCAGCGAGATGATGTAATTCACCGCGCGCACCGTGCGCCCGTCCGCGGGCACCCAGTCCTGCATGTACACAATGATGATGTTCAGCACCCACGTCGAGAGCACCGACAACAGCACCATCAACCCCATGATCAGCATCAGGAACAGCCCCAGCAGCCGCTTTCGCACGTATCGCCAGACAAAGCGACCGCTCTGCGGCGGGATGTTCCAGACGATGTTCATCGACTCCTGAATCTCGGCAAAGACGGCCGAACCGGAGAAAAGCAGCGTCGCAATCGAAATGATCGTCGCGAGCGTCTGACCGCGCGGCTGGTTGGCGGCGGCCAGAATCGCCCGAATCGCGGCGGAGGCGTCTGCGCCCATCCACTCCTCGATCTTCAGGACGAACTCTTCGCGCGTCTGCGGGTCTTCGGAGATCATGCCGATCACCGTGAACGTGACGACCAGCGCCGGCGCGAGCGAAAGCGCCGAATAAAACGCCAGCGCCGCGGCCAGCCGCATGGCGTTGTCGCGCGAAAACTCGTGAATCGTGCCGCTGAGCAGCTTCCAAATCACCCGCATGAGCGCATAAGTAGCCGCGCGCCAGCGATCCGGCAATGCTGGGCCGCTTTTAGAAAGCAGGCCGGCGAGAAAACGTGATCACGGACGAAAGTGATCACGTGCGAAGGTGATAACGTGATAAAGTGCGAAGGTGATAAGGTCAGCGCCGGGCTGCATCCGAAACGCGCGCAGCTCCCCTCATTCGTTCTTCGCTATTCGCCATTCGCAATTGTAGAGCCGCCTTGGGCCGCCAAGAGAAGCCGTCTGCCGCCGATGGACGACGCTACAGCGCAATCTGCATGGCTGCGGACGCACTGCTGTAGCGTCGGGACTCCGTGCCCGACGCCGAGTCGGTCATCAGCCGAAGGCCACCGAGAAACTCCGTCGGCCACCGCGGGCCGACGCTACAGCAAACACATCTCGCACTAATGCGTGCTCTTGCCGCCGATCAACATGCCGTAGAACGACCGGTACACGAAGATCATCGACAGGACAAAGAACGCGATCGTCAGGCCGAGCGTCAGATTCGTGTGCAGGAAGGCGCCCGTGCCGGCGTCTTTGGTCTTCATGTGTATCGCCAGCTCGACCGCCAGCAGGCCGAAGAGCGTCGAAAACTTGATCACCGGGTTCATCGCGACCGAGCTGGTGTCCTTGAACGGATCGCCGACCGTGTCGCCGACGACGGTCGCGTCGTGCAGCGGCGTGCCTTTCATCTTCAACTCGACTTCGACGACCTTTTTGGCGTTGTCCCACGCGCCGCCGGCGTTCGCCATGAAGATCGCCTGGAACAGGCCGAAGAGCGCCGTCGAAACCAGGAAGCCGATGAAGAAATACGGCTCGAAAAACGCAAACGCGAGCGTCGCGAAGAAGACGCCGAGGAAGATGTTGAACATGCCCTTCTGCGCGTATTGCGTGCAGATCGTCACGACCTTCTGACTGTCCTCGACGCTGGCCTTGGTCGCGCCCTCGAGCTTGATGTTGGCCTTGATGAATTCGACCGCGCGATAGGCGCCGGTCGTGACCGCCTGGGTCGATGCGCCGGTAAACCAGTAGATGATCGCGCCGCCCGAGATCAATCCGAGCAGGAACGGCGGATGCATGATCGACAGGTTCTGGAGCAGTTGCGGCTTCAGCCCTTCGGTGAGCATCATGATGATCGCGAAAATCATCGTGGTGGCGCCGACGACCGCCGTGCCGATCAGCACCGGCTTGGCGGTGGCCTTGAAGGTGTTGCCCGCGCCGTCGTTCTCTTCCAGGAAGTGCTTGGCCTTTTCAAACTGCGGGCGGAAGCCGAACTCGCGCTCGACCTCCTGTTCGACATTCGGAATCTGCTCGATCGTCGAAAGCTCGTAGACGCTCTGGGCGTTGTCGGTGACCGGGCCGTAGCTGTCGACCGCGATCGTCACCGGCCCCATCCCCAGAAAGCCGAACGCGACCAGACCAAACGCGAAGACCGGCGCCGCGATCATCAGCGACGAAGCCCCGTTGTTGTAACCCGGGAAGAGCGTGCTCATGTAATAGGCGACGCCCATCAGCAGGATGATCGCGATGCCCAGCCAGTACGCGCTGAAATTGCCCGCGACAAAGCCGGAGAGAATATTGAGCGACGGGCCGCCCTCCGACGATGAGCGAACGACTTCGCGCACGTGCGTGGAGTGGGTCGAGGTGAAGACCTTCACCAGCTCGGGAATGATCGCGCCGGCAAGCGTGCCGCAGGTGATGATCGTCGAGAGTTTCCACCACATCGAGGCGTCGCCGCCGAGCATCGGAATCAGCAGATACGAGACGATGTACGTCAGCGCGATCGAGACGATCGACGTCAGCACGACCAGCGTGGTCAGCGGCGTTTCGAAATTCATTTTGTCGGCGCTCGCGTACTGTGCGGTCGCGATCGCCTCGTTGATGAAGTACGACAGGGCGCTGGCGACGACCATGATGACGCGCATCACGAAGATCCAGACCAGCAGTTGCACCTGCACGATCGGTTCGCTGACGGCCAGCAGAATGAACGAGATCAGCGCGACGCCCGTGACGCCATAGGTTTCAAAGCCGTCGGCCGAGGGGCCGACCGAGTCGCCGGCGTTGTCGCCGACGCAGTCGGCGATGACGCCGGGGTTGCGCGCGTCGTCTTCCTTGATCTTGAAGACGATCTTCATCAGGTCGGAGCCGATGTCGGCGATCTTGGTGAAGATGCCGCCGGCGATGCGCAGCGCCGCGGCGCCGAGCGACTCGCCGATCGCAAAGCCGATGAAGCACGGCCCCGCCAGATTGCCGGGAATGAAGAGCAGGATGATGAGCATGATGAGCAGCTCGACGCTGATCAGCGCCATGCCGATGCTCATGCCGGCCTTCAGCGGAATGCTGTAACAGGGGAAGGGCTTCCCGCGCAGACTGGCGAAGGCCGCCCGGCTGTTGGCAAAGGTGTTGACGCGAATGCCGAACCACGCCACGCCGTAGCTGCCCGCGATGCCGACCAGGCTGAACGCGAGAATGATCGCGACTTTGCCGAGCGGCATGCCGAAAATCGGCTCGCCGCCGGCGGTAACTTCGCCGGACGGGGCCAGCTTGCCGAAGTAAAACGCGATCACGATCGCGATGAACACCCACAGCAGCATCAGGAACTTGCCCTGTTGGATCAGATACGACTGGCAGGTGGCGTAGATCAACTCGCTGATGTCGAGCATGCACTGATGCACGGCCATGCCCTTGAGCTGGGCGTAGATCATCACGCCGAACAGCAAGCCGAGGGCGCTGATGAGCAGACCGCCCAGCAGCAGTTGATAGCCGCTCAGGCCGCCGATGAACGTGACCTTGACGGTCTCGTTCCTGAGATCGGGCAGGACGAGGCTGGCTTCGCCGCCGGCGTGTCTCTGACCGGCGCCGCCA
>CAYQLG010000205.1:0-4910 GCA_964418235.1 uncultured Planctomycetales bacterium | reverse complement strand
TCATCTCCTTGCGCGTCGGCAGTTTGGCCAGTTGCCGGACCTCGTCCGCCGAGAGCGCCCGGCCCTCGACCGCAGCCCCGCGGATCGCCAGGGGCGGCGTGACCCGCGCGCTGCGCCGTACGCGCGGCGCACTGTTCGCCGCGGCGGCGTTGCTGGCCGGCTGCAACAGCGGCCAGCCGCAGCGAGTTCCGTTCAACTATCAGATTTCGCGCTGGGACGGCGCCGGCGTCGAAGGCCGCATGATCACGACACAGCACTACGACATCTACACCACGGTGAAGGATGAGACGCTGCTGGCGTCGCTGCCGGGATTGATTGAAGACGCCTATACCTATTACACGACGCTGGTGCCGCCGGAGCGCGAGGTCGGCGAGCGCATGAAGGTCTACTTCTTCGCGACGCGCGGCCAATGGGCGGAATTCACCCGCAATTTCACCGGCTATCGCTCCAAGGTCTTCCTGCAAATCCGCAACGGCGGCTACTCCGAGCGCGGCGTTTCCGTGATTCAGTACGTATCGCATCAGACGACTTTCCCGATCATGGTGCATGAGGGCTTTCATCAATATCTGCATCACTACGTGAATCCCGCCGTCCCGGCCTGGCTGAACGAAGGCCTGGCGACGCTGTGCGAAGGTCAGCGCTGGAGGTCGCTGAGCCTCAATACGCTCGATCGTCGCCCCGACGAGCCTGTGACCACCCGGCCGGCGGATCGCACGGCCCTGTCGGGCATCGTGCAATTTGATCCGTGGTACAACCCGTCGCGCCGCAATGATCTATCGGAGGCGGTCTTGTCCGACCGGCTCTTCCCGCTCAAGGAGCTGCTCGAGACCCACGCCGGCCGCGTCGTGCAAGGCAGCAATCGCTCCGTCATGGCCTACTATGCACAGGTGTGGGCGCTGATGCTCTTCTTGGAGCATGGAGAAAACGGCAAATATGCCGCGCGCTTCAAGACGCTGCGCAGCGCGCTGGGCGAAGGCGAGCTGGAAAAACGCGCCCAGGCCGAGCAGATCTGGTCGAGCAGCGGATCAAACAACGTCGGCGAACTGATGTTTCGGGCCTTTATCAGCGATGATCTCGACGAAGTCGAACAGGAATATCGCGCGTTTTTGAGCAAAGCGGTGCTTTCGAATGGTCCGAAGGTGTGACGGAAAGCGGAGTAGCGAGTAGCGAGTGAAGAGTGGCGAATCGTGAGCAACGAGTTGGACATGGCGAAGTGCGATTGGCGATCAACGAGCGGAAGCATGTGGAGCTGGCACCCAGGCCCCGCGCCTCTGCGCAACTACGTTCCCACTTTCCTACATTCCGACCTTTCCATGTGCCCACCTTCCCACCCTCCGACCTCTGCGGTGATTAACAAGGAGTAATGCTGTGTCTGAAACCACCCCGAACCCACCTGCGAACCCGACTCCGCCTACGGTCGCAGCAACCCCGACGATCCAATATGACGATTTTGCCAAGCTCGACCTGCGCGTCGGCACGGTTTTGACTTGCGAGCCGCACCCCAACGCCGACAAGCTGCTGCTGGTGCGCGTCGATCTCGGTGCTGAGCAGCGGCAGATTGTCGCGGGCATTCGCGGCTATTATGAGCCGGCGCAGCTCATTGGCCGGCAGATCGTCGTCGTCGCCAATCTCGCCCCGCGCGCGATGCGCGGCTATGAGAGCCAGGGCATGCTCCTCGCCGCCTCGAACGCCGACCGGTCGGCGGTGATCGTTGTATCGCCCGAGAAACCGATCGCGAACGGGTCCAAGGTTTCGTAGGCCGCGGCGCCCCCCGGCATACACGCCGTGCCCTGCTCGGCCTGATCCGAGCGCCGCAGGCCAGGCGGCCGCGGCGCAGCAGGAATGGGCGCGCGGACCCGCTTCGACGCTTGTGGAGAACGCACCGCCATGGCCCGGCAAGTCGATCCGCATCAAAGCCCGTCGCTTCGGATCGTTGATATCGAGGCGCTGGTCGTCGTGCCTCCGGGACCGCTGCCCGGGCCGCGCATGCAGCGGGTCGAGACGATCGCCAATGCGGAATTACTGATTCGCGACGGCCGGATCGCCTGGTTCGGCCCGGCCCGGCTCGCCCCGCTCGACGAAGGCGGTCAGGTCGTCTCCGCCGGCGGCGGCTGTGTCATTCCCGGCCTGATTGATTGCCATACGCACATTCCTTTTGCCGGCTCGCGCAGCGGGGAGTTTGTTCGACGGCTCAGCGGCGAGACCTACTTGTCGATCCTCGAAAGCGGCGGCGGAATTCGCGTCACGATGCGCGCCGTGCGCGAAGCCTCGCGCGAGCAACTCGTCGCCGAAAATCTGCCGCGCTTGCAACGCATGCTCTCGTATGGCGTGACCACGGTGGAATGCAAGAGCGGTTATGGGCTGCATCCCGATCATGAGTGGAAGCAGCTCGAAGCCGTGCGCGACCTCGCGCCGCTGCAGCCGATCGAGCTGGTGCCGACGTATCTGGGCGCGCATGCCCTGCCGCCGGAATATGACGGCCACGCCGACGCCTATTTGGCGGCGGTCGCGAGTCCTGAATACTTGAGCCGGCTGGCGTCGCTGGGGCTGGCGCGGTTTTGCGATGTGTTCTGTGACCGCGGCGCGTTTGACGCGACCCAGGCCCGGCGCGTCTTCGAAGCCGCGCGTGCCGCCGGTCTGAAGCTGAAAATTCACGCGGATGAACTGGCCCAGATCGGCGCCTCGCGCCTGGCTGGCGAGTGTGGAGCGATCTCCGCCGATCACCTGGAGCACCTGGATGACGCCGGCATCGCCGCGCTCCGCAGCGCCGGCACGATCGCGGTGGTCCTGCCGGGAACGTCGTTCTTTCTGGGCATCGATCATGCCGACGCGCGGCGGATGATCCAGTCCGGCCTGCCGCTCGCGATCGGGAGCGACTTCAACCCCGGCTCTTCGCACATCGAATCGCTGCCGCTGACGCTCAACATCGCCTGCTGCCAGTTGCGGCTGTTGCCGATCGAGGCGCTGGTCGGGGCGACCGCGAACGCCGCCGCCGCGCTCGATCTACACACGCGCATCGGCGCGATTCACGCCGGCTTCGACGCCGATCTGACGGTGCTGTCCTATCCCCATGTCGAGGAGTGGCTCTATCACGTCGGGCGGGCGGGCGTGCGCTGCGTGATCAAGCGCGGCAGAATCGTCTACCGCGCGGCCGAAGAGCACTGATCGCGAGCGCGGCGCGCATCGCGGCGGCGGCGTCAGGGGCGAGCGCTAATCGGCCTCCAGTTCCGTCCCGCGCGCACGATAGAATTCCCGTGCGTCACGCCACAACGCGCGCCACGACGAGACCGGCGCCCCGCGGCGGCGGTTCTCGGCGCCGATTTCAAAGAGCAGGCGCCACTGCCGGAACAGCACGCGATAGGCATCCCACAGCCGCCAGGTCGGGTCGTAGATATTGGTGGATTCCGACGTCACGCCGTTCAGCTCGATGATCACGAAGCCGCGGCCGCCGAGCAGTTCGCGCTCATCGGCATAGCGCACGTCAAAGCGGCCGATGAAGAAACCCGGATACGACCGCGCGATTTCATCGATGCGCGCCGCCAGCGCGGGCGTCAGCAGCCGCCCGCCGTCGCGAAAGAGCGTGCCTTGACAATGATTGCCGGCGACGGCGAGGCGCAGCCCCTGCCCGGCGGGCAGGACGAGCTCGGCCTGGTCGCGGAAGCGCGCGAGAAACACGCCGGCCTGAAAACGGAAGCGCGGATGACGGCGAATGAGCTGCGCGAGGGTGTGCCGCCCGTCGCCGACGATCTCCGGGAACTGCTTGTCGGTGATCGAGAGGATGCGGCCGTGCGACTCGGCCGGCCGGCGATAGTAGAAGATGCCGGCCTCGTACGGCCCGGGGTGATACACCTGCGCGATGAGCGGCGGCGCGTGTCGCTCCAGCCACGCGTCGGCCTGTTCGAGCGAATCGATCTTGCGCACGCCCGCGCCGCGCTGGCCGGCATCGGGCTTGAGGATCAGCGGTAAGCCCCAGCCCGGCCGGGCCAGTGCGGCGCGCAGCCGGGCGCGGCGCTCCGCGAGCGGGCCGGCGGGGATCAGCTCGAAGGGCGCGACCCACTCGGCCGGCAGGCGCGCAAGGATCGCGCTCTTGGATTCGCCGACGACGCCGCCGTGCGGCATGCCGGGATTGGCGGCGGTGATGGTGGTGAGGCCGCCGCGCCGCCACCCGAGATAGAGAATCCATGGAATCAAGGGAGCGTAGAACATCCAGGCTGGCCAGAACTCCCAGCGCGGCAGGGCCGCCAGCCGTGTGCGCAGGTCGCGCCGGCCCGCGCGCGTCAGCAACTGCGGCGCCAGCCGCCAAAGCACGAAAAACGCCAGCACACACACGATCACGGCGAGATAGCTCGAGCCGGTCAGCGATTCGAGCGGGTGCAGGAGCGCGCGGCCGGTCAGCGCGGTTGCGCCCACCAGCAACGGCGTCCAGAGCAGCCCCGCGAGCAGCGCCGCCCGCGCAAAACCGGCGGAGCGCCGCCCCAGCGCTCCCGCCGCCAGATAGACCGGCAGGCGCGTGCCGGGCAAAAAGCGCGCCGCGAGAATCGCCGAGAGCGTGTTGCGGTCGAGCCAATCGCCCAGGGCGTCGAGACGTTCCGTCGGCAGCCGCCGCCGCACCCAGCTCCAGCGCAGCACCGCCGCCCCGGCCCAGCGTCCGATCAGCCAGAGCGCCACGTCGCCGAGAAAAATGCCCAGCCAGCAGCCAACCAGCCCGACCACCGGGTGAATCCGGCCCTGATGGATCAACACGCCGGCGGAAATGCAGGTGAGATCCTCGGACACAAACGTGCCGAGAATGAGCATCACGACCTGGCGCAGATTCGCGCCGACTAGCCCAAGCTGCTCGAGCATGATGTCGCTTTGTCCGGGCCGGCGCCCGCCGGCGCCGCGCCGCAGCGCGTGCCGCTGGCCCGTCC
>CAYQLG010000204.1:0-5011 GCA_964418235.1 uncultured Planctomycetales bacterium | reverse complement strand
GGAGGCCGCCGCTGCGCTGCCGCCGAGCGACGCGGCGGCGACGATCCTGGCAACCTTGGCAGAATATCTCGGCGATCGGTTCAACCAGCCGGCGGCGCGCTTCACCGATCGCGCCGGCGTTGAGATGTTGCGCGCCGCGGCCGCGCCGCCCGCCGCGGTCGAGGCCTGGGAGCGACTCACGCGCGCCTGCGGCGAAGCCTCTTTTGGCGGTGGCGTGGGCTTCGACGCAGCGCAATGGCTGCGCGCGGCGCAGGCCGCGCTCGAATCCGTTGATGCCGCAGCGTTGCGGGAGCTGCCGTCATGAGCGGCGTGACGCGCGGCTTTGCCGAACTGCCCACCGACGAAGCGATGGCCATTGTCTCGGGGCCGAGAATGGGGTTTTCGCGGATCATCCCATGCATCGTCGTGATGCTGTTGTTGACCCATGCGACGCATGTCTTCGCGGCCGCGCCGACGACGGCGGCCCAGGAGGTTCTGCTCGATAAGGCGGTCGCGGCATTTGACGAAGCCTTGGCAGCGCGCTCCAACCCGCCCCGCGCGGCGGAACTCTACCGCCAAAGCGCCGGCGGTTTTGAGGCGCTCGTGCAAGCTGGCGTGCGCAATGCGGCGCTCGAATACAACCTGGGCACCGCGCACTACCGGGCGGGCGAGCTGGGCCGCGCCGTGTTGCATTATCGCCGAGCGCAGCGCCTCAATCCGGGCGAGGCACGACTGAGCGCAAATCTGCGCTACGTGCGTGAGCAGGTCGAGCCGCACCTGGCGCCCAGCGGTGAGCGGTCGCTGCGTGACCGGCTGTTGGGGTGGCAGGGCGGCATCGCACGCGTCACGCGCCACCGCGCCGCGCTGGGCGCCTGGCTCGTGGGCTGGGCGGTGCTGGCGGTGTGGCTGGTGCGCAAGCAGCCGACATGGCGCAATGCCGGCCTGGCGTTGGTTGCGATCGGTGCGCTGCTGGGAGCATCGGTCTATGCCGAGTTGCAGGATGAGCAGCAACGGCCCCCCGCCGTTGTGATCAGCGGCAGTCACACGCTGCGGAAAGATCGGGGCGACGGGGCCGATCCGGCGCTCAAGCAGCCGCTCGGGCCTGGCGTTGAGGTGCGCATCGTGCAGGAGCGCGGCGGATGGTTCGAAGTTGAGTTGCTCAACGGCATCAACGGGTGGCTGCCCGCCCACGCGGTGGAACGGGTTTGATAGCTCCTCAGCAATCGGTTTTCGGGTTCGAAGCGAGGTCGGCGGGGGTGCCTCGGCCGGCGCGGTCGCCGGATCTCCTCAGCAATGGGTCTTCGGGTTCGAAGCGAGGGTAGCATGGGCCTCTGGCCCGTGCGTTCCACGAGAAGCAAAGGCACATCTTTCATTCCATGACGCCGAAGCGCTGTTCCGCTTTTTCCGAGAATTCAAGCTTGACGGAACACCAGATCAGGTTGAAAGCCGAGCCGGTTGATAGCGCGCGGGCAGTGGTTGAAGCAGAGCCGCGACCGCGAGGAAGCGGTGCGATGAAGGGGAATCCAAACACTCCCTGATCGTCGTGGCTCTGCCCTAGCTTCGCGGCTCTTCCAGTTGATCATGGCTACGCAAACAAGAAACCGGCGGTCGGCGCCTGCCTGGCGCGGACCGCCGGTTATTCAGCCTGAAGTCACAACATGCACTCAATGCGGCATTTTCACCGCGTCAGGCAGCATGTCGTTCAACGACGGCGCAGCAGCGCGGCGAACAGCACCGCAAACAGCGCCGCCGGTTCTGGAATGAGCACGACGTTGTCGACGCCGAGGATCGACTCAAAGTCGCCGGCGAAATCGACCGTGCGGAACGAGAGCGTGTACGAGCCGTCGCTGGGAATCGTGTACTCGATCGGCGTCCACTCAACGTTCTCATCCGAGTCGAGCAGGAAGCCCGGCGTGTTGTGCTCAAACAGCGTGACCATGCCCTCCGGTCCGGTGATCGTCGCCACCGCCGTGTCATAGCGCGGGGCCACGTCGCCGAAGTCGAAGAAATAGTCGAAGCTCAGGTCCTGACCGGCGAACGCCGTGAAGGACTGCGAGAGCGTCGAACTGTTCGAGCCGGCCGAGTCGGTGCTCCAGAGCGAGGCGAAATAGTCGCCCTCGGTCGGCTCCCAATCGCCGCGGACCGGCGGGAGGAAGTCGCGCGAAAGCTCATAATCGCGGCGAAAAACCGTGCCGCTCGTGCTCCAGCCTGACAAGGCCGGCAGCGCCTCGAAGCCGCCGTTATCAACAAATTGCGCGCCGGCGGGCACGATTGCGATCGCCGCCAGCGACAAGATCAAGATCTTTTTCATCATCTCTTCTTTCTCCGTAGGATCGGCCGGCGCACGCTTGAAACGGCCCGAGCGCCGGCGTCTGGCTCAAGTAAGCTCGCCGCGGCTTAGGGTTGCACAGCAATGCTGTCGCGACCGCTGAGCGGCTGGCAAGCGCGGTTGATCGTCAATTCGCCCTCCACGTCGCCAAGCTGGAACGCCGAGGCGCTCGTGCGGAAACCCAGCAGCGCGTCGAGGTCGCCGTCGAGATCCAGATCGAGCAGCAGGCCCGGTCGAACCGGGGCGGCCGCCGTCACGCCGGCGCGACCGAAGCGCACGACGAGCGCCGGATCGGCCCAGTCGATCGTCGTCGGATCGACAAACGAAGCCGCATCGGCTTCGCCCGCGCGATTGATCACCTGCACATAGATGGTGTAATCGCGGCTCAGGATGATCGGGTTCGGGGTGCGATTCGGATAGATGTCAATCGCCAGGCACGGCAGCGGCGCCCACGCGACCGTCGCATCGAAGAGAATCGGCGTGAGCGTCGGCGGGCTGCCGGGATCGCGCTCAAACGTGCCACGAATTTGGATATAGCGACCAATGATCTCGCCGAGCAGGCTTTCACCCGACTGCACCAACCGCCAAGGCTGCGTGGGCAGGTTGATCTGTGAGTCACTCGCGCGCACCTCGAAGCTGATCGATGTGCCCTTCGGCTCATCCGCATTCCATGTGAGTTGCGACCAGCGATTGCCGGGAACGCAGCCATCCTGCACGGCGATCCAGAAGCCGCGCTGGTTGGTGCGGGCGGTCACGCTGCCGGTGCCGTCATTGTAGTTGTACGCGCCGGCGCCCGGGCCGAGATTGACCGTGAGGTCAACCGTGTTGTCGGTCGGATCGATGCGATACGCGAGATTGGTCGCCTGAGAAACGGTCCACGGATTGCCGTCGATATCGACGCCGGCATTGGTGCAGGCGGCTCCGACCGGAACCGCGGCGACAAATGTGCCGTCCTGTCGATAGCGGGCCAGTTGTCCCTGATCATGCCGGCCCGTCCAGAGGTGGCCGTCGGCATTGGTGAATGCGATGCTGCGATTGTTGTTTCCGCCCGAGGCGAAGGAGGCGATCGCCGCGCCGCTGGCGCGGTTGAGTCGCCAAAAGGTTCCGCTGATATCCATGGCCCAGACGTCGCCATTCGGCGCTTCGGCCCAGGACGAGACGCGCCCGTTAAACGAGCCGAAGACCGTGCCTGTGCCGCTGCCGGCGATCGTGTCGTAACGCAGCGCGTTCGAGGTGTAACCGCCGCCGGACCAGAGCACGCCGCGGCTATCGACGATCGAAACATAGCCGCCGCTGCCGGGTCGGCCGGCGTCGATCAGCAGGGAGCCATCGCTCTTGCTGAGCTTGGCCATGCGATAGCCGTTGCCGATCTGCATGCTGTTGACCCACAGGTTGTCATCGCCATCGACCGCGACCGAAGCGGCATCATGCCCCGGAAAGAAGCGCTGAAAGACGAGCATGAGTTCGTCCTGAGCGTCTTCGATCAGGGCCGGCCCCGCCAGATCGGGCAGGCTGCCGCTGTCGTCCGTCACGCTCTGCCAGCGCAGCAGGTTGCCCAGCCCGCGCGAGGTGCGGATCAGGCCGTCGCCGTCGCGATCGACGACGCCGCTGCTGGCATAATCGAAGGGCGGGCGGAGATACTCACCGGTCGGGTCGGGCACAAATGTGCCGTCGGTCTCGACGCGCCCGCGTGTGCCGCCGAGCACGAGGCCGATCTTGAGATAGGTGGCGCTGCCGCCGGCCCAGGTTGAAGACAGGCTGCGGTTGCAGACCCAGACCGCGCCTTCGCTATCGACGGCGGTGCGGCAGGGACCATAGAAGCCTGGGTTCGAGCCTTCGGGCTGCGTGCGGTATTCGCCGATGACTTCGCCCGTGCGGGTGTTGATGCGGATCAGCGTGCCGCGCGAGCGCGCCGGCACGTTGTAGAACGGGAAGGGCGCCTCGATCGCCTCATTGAGGCGCAGTTGATCCGGCACGCCAAGATTCACGTTGATAAGCTGGCCTTCCGCAAAGTCGGCGCTGGTCGTCCATGTGCGCGACAATTGCCCGCCGCAGGGCGGACGCTCGCCGAGCAACTCGCCGCCAAAGCCGGTCAAGACGTCCGGCGCACTGAGCGCCCCATCGACCCGATATTGATCGAGCGTCGCGACCGGTTGCGGTGCGGCTTTCTGATGCACCGCGGGGCCGCCATTCTGAGCGAGCGCACTCAGCGCCAGCCAGGTGCTCGCGCTAAAGGCGGCAGTGCAAAGAAACAGCTTCGCGTGCCGCGCCGTAGCGCAGTTGGACCAAGTTCGCATGTGTTGTATTCCTCTCCTTCGCCTAGGACACGCGGAAAGTACTCTTCCGCCGGCCTGATCCTACTCGCGATCCGATACTCAGAAATAGAAGCCGCGCAAAAAAAGTGTTAATTCTTCATGAATCGCCGTGTGGGGGACGCCACGCCCCGTGCCCGGAGCGCCTCAGGGCTGGCCTGCGACTGGGTTGGCGGGGGCCGTTGTGGCCGGGGGCAGCTGATACAGCTCGTCGGTAAGCGCGGTCGCTCCGGCGCGCTGCAGATGGGCCTTGAGCAGCTCGTGCGTCTGCGGGCGGTCGTCGAACTCGATGATCTCTCGCCACAGCCCGCGGGCATCAGCGATCCGACCGGCCGCCGCCAGCGCCTCCAGCAGCGCCGCCCCGCGCGCGATCGCGAACGCGCGCGTGCCG
>CAYQLG010000203.1:0-5034 GCA_964418235.1 uncultured Planctomycetales bacterium | reverse complement strand
GCGGCCCCGCCCGCGGGCTGACTGGCCGGCTGCGAGGCGGCCGGTTGCGAGGCGGCGCCGCTCTGTTTCTGCTCAAACTCCTTGCGGGCTTTGTCGACTTTCTCAATCTCCTGCTGCGCCTTTTCCAGGGCGGCGCGCAACGTCTTGAATTCCGGCGTGATCCGCAGGAACGACTGTTCAGACAAAGGGGTGTCGGCCGCGCCGCCGCCGGTCTTCAGCACCATCCCGCGCCCCGGTATGCCGGTGCCGCCGGGATAGATGCCGATCACCGAAAATCCGCCCCGGCGGAGCAATTCATAGCTCGCCTCCGTGGCCCGCTGCTCATCCGCCGCGAGATAATTGCCATGCACGCCTTCGCGCGCGTAATTGGGCAGACCATAGCGGCTATAGGGATAGACAAACGCCGGCATGACGACCTGGTCGCGCGCGTCAATCACGCGCGCGTTGCGCGGATATTCAAGCTCTTTGCCGACGTTCTGGATTTTCGACCCGGCGATCACAACGACGCCGCGCTCAATCTCCTCGCCGCTGACCGTGATGACCTTCGCCGCGCGGATGACCGTCAGGCGCTCGAATTCGTCTTCCTGCGCCACCAGCGGCGCGGCGGCGCCCAGCGCCACGGCATAGATCACGCTCAGCGCAACCCACGGCGCACGGCCCCCACGCGGCCGGACGTAGCGAGCCGCAAGCAGGCCCCCCGTGGCGCAACCCGCCTCACAATCCGGACGTCCCTGCGCACTGGCCTGATTCATGACCCGCGACCCTTTCGCAAACAGCGTGTTCATACCGGATGATTCTCAAATAATCGTTCGCCCGCGGCGGCCAAGCCTCGCCGGCAATCCATCAGAAGCGGCGCGGCCGACTGGTCGCCCGCGCGTCATAGGCGACTTTCCCATTCACGACGGTGATCAACACTTCCGCGCGCGGGTCGATCGGGTCGCCCGTCCAAACGCTGAAGTCGGCGTCTTTGCCCGCTTCAATCGTGCCGATGCGATCGCCCAGCCCCAGCGCCTTGGCCGGGACGTTCGTCACGCTCCGCAGGGCCAGATAGGGCAGATAGCCATACCAGCAGCCCATCGCGCCCTGATAGAACAGCTCCTGCTGCGGGACGACCGGCGCGTCAGTGTTCAGCCCCAGGTCGGTAATGCCGTTCTTCCACCAGCCGCAGGCGTTGCCGCAGAACCGCCGCGCGGTTTGATCAAAGTGGTACGCGCGCGGCCCTTGGATCGTCCAGAAGTTCTTGCGGCCCTTGATCAGCGGCGCTGTTTTCCAGCCATCCATCTCGCTGTGATCCATCACCGTCCACAGGTTGAACTTGCCCGACATCATGTCGATCGTCGTCATGACGACCTGGTAAATCTGCGTATGCACCGTGACGGGATAATCGAGCCGAAACATCCCGCGAAAATCGTCGAAGATCGGGTCATAGGCCGGCTTCTCCGTGACATCGCCGCGCTCCCAGCGTTCCCACTGCTCGTGATAGGCGCGGGCCTTCAGCAAGGTCTGCCGCGTGTTCCAGTTCATGAAGCTGCGGTTGTTGCCGCCGAAATACCACTCCGGATTGCCCGACTGGGCGATCTTCAGCGAGCCGGGCGATCGCACCACCACCTCGTCAAACGTGTCGCCGGCGGTCTTGCAGATCGTGCCGAAGCCGCTGATGTTCGTGCCCGAGCCGGGAATCAGCAGCACCGTCGTGACGCCGCCCGTGCGGGCCTGCTTGATCAGCTCCGTATTCGGATCGACCGCGGCGCGCGAATTCAAGCCCGGGTTGGCCTGATAGACCATGTCGTTCAGGTCGCTCAACCCGCCCGCCGAGTGATTGTGACAATCGACCATGCCCGGCGCGAGCCAGCCGTCGGCGTACTCGAGCGTGCGATAGCCGGCGGGCACGGGAATGCTCGCCGCCGATCCAACCGCTTCGATCTTTCCGTGGCTCACGAGCACCACCGCGTCGTTGTAGACGGTCTCGTGATCGTCAACCGTCACCACCTTCGCCACGCGGAACGCCAGCTTCTCGGCCTGTGCCGCCGGCGCCGCGCTGCCGAGCAGAACAAGCCCGAGCAGCAACGCCAGCGGCGCAGGCGCGCCGCCCGGCCCGGCCGCATACCGCCCGCGCCGCGCCATCGCCCTGCTGAATACCGCTTTCACCCTTCGCGCTTCGCCCTTCGCATTTTTCATGGCGCCTCCTGCGGTACGGCTTGCCCGCCGACGATGACCTGCTCCAGGCGCGTCGGCGCATCCAACGGGTGGCCGTTGAAAATCAGTAAATCAGCGTCCTTGCCGGCCTCGATCGTGCCGAGCCGGTCATCCAGCTTGTACATCCGCGCCGCGTCGATCGTCAGCGCCCGCAGCGCCTGATCTCCGCCCAGCCCGCGCTGCACCGCGAACAAGCCCATCAGCGGCAACGCGCTGGCCGCGTCCTCCGCGTTGCTCTGAAACGCGATCCGTAATCCCTCGCGCGCCAACGCCACCGCCGGGGCATATTCGCGCCGCTCCCGCCGCCGCACGATCTCCGGCGGCACGACCACGCCGATGCTGTCCTTACGGGCAGCGAGCAGCGCGAGCGCCTCCGGAGCGTCGTCGGCATTCAGCAACACCAGCGCGAGCTTGAATTCATCCACCACCAGCTTCAGCGCGGCCGCAATGGCGCCGGCGGAATCCACTTCCACAACGACCGGTGCACGCCCCGCCAATACCGCCCGCAGCGGCTCGATGTTCTCGTCGCGCTTCGGCGGCGTCGGCCGGCCATCCTTGCTCTTGCCGCGCCGCGCCCCGCTAACGCGGAAATCAACCACCGTCTTATCAACGCGCGACGCGTCGAAATCGACCGAGAATTGCCCCAGCTTGGCCGACCCGCTCATGTGATCGTCGCGGTCGAGCTTCGCCACGATCCGCGGCTTGCCAAAGGGCGTTTCCTGATCAACGTCGAGCGTGACCTCGTCACCCGCCAGCCGACCGCTCACCGCGACCTCCCGCGGCTCGTTGGGAGCGGACATGCGCCCCTCGATCGCGTCACCATTGAGGCGCAGCGTCATCGAACCGCTGACCGGCTCGGGGATCGGCCCGCCGCTGACGGTGAAATCCCACTTGCCTGTGATCGGGTCGGGGCGCGACGGGTCGGGCGCGGCGCTCTCGGCCGGCTTGGGCTGCGTTGTCGCGACGCCGGCGGCTTTGTTCTTCTTCCAATCCTCCAGCTCTTTCTCGTATTTCTTCCAGGTCTCGTCGTACTTCTTCGCGCCGTCGAGCGTTTTACGGAGCGCCTCCAGCTCACCAAGCGGATCCTTGCCGAGCCACGAGAACTTCACCCCCGCGACCGCGCGCGTCACGAGCGCGGCGCGCGTCTCGCCGCTGGTCTTGATCGCGGCCATGCGCCCGCCCGTGGGCAGCACGCGATAGGGCGCGAGCAGCACCGTCGTCACGCCGGCCTGCGCCACGCGCAAAAACTCACGCGTGGCCCGGCCAACCGCTCGATCGATCGGCACGTCGGCGCCGGCCGCCGTCGCGTCGCCATTCAGCCCCAGATGCCCATGCGCATCAATGAACCCCGGCGTCACATAGCTGCCCGCGCCGGCCCGAATCACACGCGCCGTCGGCGGCTGCGGAACGCGCTGACCCACCGCCGCGATGCGGCCGTTTTCCACCAGAATCGAAGCATCCTTCAACACCGTGCCATTGCCGACCCAGACGTGATCCGCATGGATCACGAGCGGACGGGCGCTCGGCGCGCGATCTTTCGCCTCGTCGCCCTCGAGCAAGTTACGCTCCGCGTCAAACGCCGCCTCGCCGCCGACATACGTCCGCCGGACCACCGACAGCGGCGAAGTCGGCTCACCCGAGAGCACGAGAAAATCCGCATCCCTTCCCGGCGTCAGCG
Organism: uncultured Planctomycetales bacterium; assembly: GCA_964418235.1. Taxonomy (GTDB): domain Bacteria; phylum Planctomycetota; class Phycisphaerae; order UBA1845; family Fen-1342; genus CAYQLG01. Next base: position 1,160 of record CAYQLG010000203.1, on the reverse strand, counting down.
TGCCGACCCGCTCCGCCAGGCCCAACATCTCCGCCGGCGTGCGCGTGATCGCCGCCAGCGCCAGTCTCGGCTCCAGCCCGCCGCGCACCGCCAGCGCCGCCGCAAACCGCGGGTCTTCATCCGCGTCGTCCTCGGCCCCGGCGAGCGCAACCGTTACGCCCACCGCCGCAAGCCGGGCGGCGGCTTCCAGGCCTGGGTCATACGCTTCCGGATCGCCGCCGAGGTTCACGCCAGGGCTGCGATAGGGCGCCTCGATGCGCACCACCGCGGGGATATTCTTGCCGACGAAGATGTCCGGGAGGCGCGCCGCCTCTCCGCCGACCACGACATAGGCCGCCCGGCGCTGCCGCGCCAGCCACTCCACCGCGCTGCGAATGTCCGCTGCGCGACGCGCTTGCAGGCGCAGCGGCAAATCGTCATTCCACAATTTTGCGAAGGCCGCCCAATGCAGCGCGACCTCGGGCGGCGCTGCGGTGCTCGGCGTACGTTGCGCCGTCGCCGCCGCGATCCGCGCTTCCAATTCGACGAGTTGGGATACGCGCGTCTCGGGCCGCTGGCGCACCGCCGGTGCAATCGCCACGTCGCTCGACGCATAGAACGGCGGTTCGATCAGCGTTGACGGCTCAAACGCCCCGAAGTTGATCGCGATGTCCGCCGCCCCGCGCATCAGCCTGCGCTCGGGCGGACCGGCGAGCTTCGCGACCGCGCCGGCCCCGCTGACCAGCCGATGCCCTCCCGGAGAAAAGTGCGCCGTCGTGATGCCGCGCGCCAGCGCCGCGCGATTGTCGCCATAGATGTTGACCGCATCCGCCGCGCGGAACAGACCACTCACCGATTCCTTGCCGGCGTGCGGACCGACCCAGGCCCCGCCAATCGCGACAAAGCCGGGGCAGATCACGTCCTGCGAAAAATCCAGCACGGACAGGTCGGCAGGCAACGCGCGATCCGCCGGCAACACCGCCGCGATGCGCCCTTCGCGCACAATCAGCGCCCCGCCGACGATCGGCGGCGCGTCACCCGCCAGCGTGTGAATCAGCCCGGCGCGAATCGCAAAGGATGGGCCGGTGGGGGTCGCGGCTTCGTCTGTGCCGCGCTCGGCCGCGCGCGCGGTCGTCGGGCGCGCCACGATCTTGGATGGTACGCGCGTTTCGGCGCGCCCG
>CAYQLG010000202.1:0-5068 GCA_964418235.1 uncultured Planctomycetales bacterium | reverse complement strand
AACGGAACGGAACGGAACGGAACGGAACGGAACGGAACGGAACGGAGGACGAACCACGTCCATCCCCTGCCTCCACCTTGTAACAATAAATGTAACACGGAATGGAGTGCGGGTCAAGATAATTTTTTTGAATTTTTCTGTGTCTCTCGCCGCCGATTGCCGGGCGCCCCGCTCCACCACAGCAGAATGAAGGATACCCCGCGAACCCAGGGGTTCGCACTCATTCGAATACATATTGTCGCAAGCCCCTATTCTACATGGCTATCCTGTACTTCGCGGGCGGCCGACCATCAGCAGCCCGAATACAGTCAAAACGATCAGCGCGGACGGCTCCGGCACATACACAGCAATTCCCCGACCGATATCATCCAGTGCGTCCGTCGCCGGAAAACTCACAAATGAATACGCACCGGTATCGCGATTCAATCTGTATACCCACCCTGAGCCAATATATAACGATTCATCAACTTCAGAGTAGGCCATAGCAGCCGAAATCCATCCAACACGCGGGTATAGAAACTCTCTTGGACCGTGACCAAGTGAATACCGGAAAAATCCATCTATCGGCTCTCCAGCCGCACCGAGCATATCCGTATAGAGACTTCCCCGATCATCAAGCGCCAACGTCGGTCGCAACCCCGTCGCGATCAGCGGATCGATCACCGTGCGCACGCCATCCGCCGAAAATCGAAGAATCTGCTCGCGATTATTGTGATAGACATTACCCTCAGGATCGACCGCGATCGCCCCGCCGCGGACGCCCTGCGCGCTCCCCGCGACCAGTTGCCGCGGGCCGCCATCGGCGGGGAAGCGGTAGATCGCTCCGCCCGTGCTGGCGTAAAAATTCCCGCGCCGATCATAACCCATCGCGTTCGCCCCGCTTGCCACTCCGCCCAGTTCCAGGGCCGTGTATGCCGTGCGAGCCTGGCCGTTGCCGTCAATTTCGAGCACGTCCGAGCCATACGTCGTGCGCAGATACCGGCCGTCCGGCGTGAAGACCAGCGAGTTCATCACCGCGCTCTCCGGCGGAAACTCATAGAAAATCCGGCTCTCGCCGGTGGCGGGATTGACCTCGAAGATGCGGTCGCCGCGGGTCGTTTGAAAACCCGGGATCGCCGTGCTGCCGACATAGATGAAGCCGCGCTGAAACGCCGCCTGCGCGGTCGGCGTCAGAACCGCCGGCGGCAGGCCAACCGCCGCCATGATCAGAAGAAATGCACCACTTGACCGGAAGAGATGAATATCCATGTTATGCTCCCATCGGGCGGCGGACCATCAGCACGTTGAACGGCTTTGACAACATTCGCAAGCTGCTCAATTTGCTAGGTCGCCCTCCTTTCGTGTCTTCTGAGAATGCCCAGACATGCCAGCCAGCCCCAGATCGACGCCGGCTCAGGCACATAGCGCGCCACTCCACGCGTCGGAATCGCTGGAAATGGAATGTCCATCCGAATCCAACTGACGCTGGCGCTATCCAATTGCGCTCTGATGATCGATGAACCAACTTCAATAATTGAATTTGTGCTCATTTCGAAGAACATCGCGCTTGGGCTATCGAGTGGCGCTCCAACTAGTGATACGACTAATTCGCCATCTCCCTGTACCGGTCGTCCAGGACGATATCGACGCAAACCGACTTCAAGCATATAGCAATCACCTGCGTCATCCACGGCCAGCGTAAAGCGTGATCTGCCGATCAACTCCTCGTCGATAATCGTCCGCGCGCCGCTGGTCGAGAAATGAAACAGCCGGTAGTTGAAACTGTCGATCGCCCAGACTTCGCCGCTGGGGGCGACGCCGAACACCGGGCTGTCGATGAATCCATCGTCGGCGCCGGCGAAGACCTCACCCGCCGGACCATCCCCCGGATAGCGCCAGATTTCGCGCCCGCGGCTGAGGTAGAAGTTGCCGGCGGCGTCGTAGGCCATGCTGTTGGCGCCGCCCGCCGCGCTGGTGTGGGTGGCGCGGACAACTTCGCCATCGCCGTTGAGTTCGACCACGCGTCCGCCGACGACCGCTCGCAGATATTCGCCGCTGGGGGTGAATAGCAGCGAATTGACCGCGCTAGCCGTCGGAAACGACGCAAACAGCCGGCTCTGCCCGGTGGCGGGGTTCACCTCATAAATGCTCGGCGGCGAATAAAAACCCGAAACCTGCCCCGTGCTGACGTAGAAAAAACCCGGCTGAAACGCGGCGAATGCTGCCGGCGGCAGGCCACCTGCAGCCACTATCAGAAGAAAAATGCCGCATGACCGGAATAGACGAATATCCATGTTATGCTCCCATCGAACGGCTGCTCCCGCACCCGCCGCGCGATCCTGCCGCGCGACCTTGCCGCACAACTCAACCGCGCGATCCCGCCGCGCGATCACGCCGAGCGATCCAACCGCGCCGCATTCAACGACCAGCAGGACAGCTCAATTCAGCGGCGCAGAGCGCCCCTGGCCCAGCCACGCCGCCAACCATGAGCGTACCGCTTCAACCCGCAAATCCCAACGCCAACTCAACCGCTCAGTGCAAGCGCACTGAACGGAACGGAGGACGAACGGCGTTTATCCCCTACCTCCACCTTATACCAATTAAACTAACACGGAATGGAGTGCGAGTCACGATAAATTTTTCGAATTTCTCTGTGTCTCTCGCCGCCGAGTGCGGATCGCGGCTCATTTCGTGCGTTCGGATAGCTGGCGATGGCTGGGATCACTTGTCCATGAACGTCTTCACGCGGCTGAAGGCTGATCCACAGCCGGAGCTGTTCCGGCCGCTTTCCAAGCTGTGTAGATTGGGGGGATCGGCGCTTATGCAAATGAATCGCGCGCCTGGGAATATCTGGTTTGGTACAACCCGCGCTTCATCAGAACGCTTTCAACCGTGCGCCAGATCACCCAGAGATCAGTCTTGAAGCTGACGGCCTGTACATAGCGCACGTCCCATTCGAGCTTGTCTTCGATCGTCAGGCTCGCCCGCCCGTGGATTTGCGAAAAGCCCGTCAGGCCGGGGCGCACCTGCAACCGGCTGCGCTGGCGCGGCGTCCAGCCGGCGATCTGTTGCACAAAGAGCGGCCGCGGCCCCACCAGCGACATCTGGCCCAAGAGCACATTGAACAGTTGCGGCAGCTCATCCAGGCTGGTTTCACGGAGCCGCTTGCCCAGCGGCGTGATGCGCGGGTCATCGCCAGTCGTCGGCGAGTCGCCATAGGGGTTGACGTCGGTGCGCATCGTGCGAAATTTGAACATGGGGAACGGCTTCGCGGTGCGCCCCGCGCGGATCTGCCGAAAGACCGCCGGCCCTGGGCTATCACGCCGCACCAACCACGCCAGCGTCAGCAGCAGCGGCCAGCTCGCCGCGATGGCGCAAGCTGCCGCCCATTGATCGAGCCTGGCCTTGAGCGCCAGATAAGATCGCGGTGCGCGGCAGAGGACGACTTCGCTCGGGTCGGGGGCGGTTTGCATGTCGGGTGTATTGTGCGCTTGCCGAGTGCGGCGGGCACGCTGCCGATTCACGAAAACGGCCGGGGCGCGACGCTATTTGCCCGGTAGCGTCCGGCCCTCCGTGGCCGACGGCGTGCTGTAGTCGACAGGCCCTCCGTGGCCGACGGCGTGTCTGTAGTCGACGAGCCCTCCGTGGCCGACGGCGTCTTCGGCCCGCACTCGGCACGCAACCGACACGGCGTCGGGCACGGAGTCCCGACGCTACAGCGCTGCCAAAGCCACACGCGATTCGAAGGCCGCTTCCTCACGGTCGCGGCTCTGCTCATGCGCGGCGCTGCTCAAGGACCATTCTTCATCCATATCGGCCACAGACCCGGCGAAGCGCTTTCGAGGCCGCACCCGGGCAATTCGACCGTCGTCGCTCTCGCCTCGCGCAAGTTCCGTCGATAGAATCGGGTTGAGATTATGGTCCTCAAGATCGAAAAAGATCATCAACGCTTTCGTCAGATCGTCAAAGGTCGCATCCGCGACGATTTGCGAAAATTCCTCACGCGCGGCGAACTGATCGGCAAAGAGGGCAAGCACCTCATCAGCATCCCCGTGCGTGGGATCGACCTGCCCCATTTTCGCTATGGCGATAACTCCGACGGCGGTGTCGGACAGGGTGAGGGACAACCCGGCCAGCCCGTCGACGGCGACGGCAGCGGCGCCGGCCCCGGCGGCACCGAACCCGGCCAGCACCTCATGGAAGTCGAGATCACCCTCGACGAGCTGGCCGATATTCTCGCCGAAGAGTTGCAGCTTCCGCGCATCAAGCCCAAGGGCCAGCACAACATCACGACCGTCAAGGACCGCTACAGCAGCATCCGCCAGACCGGGCCGGAGTCACTGCGGCATTTCAAGCGCACGTTTCGCCGGGCGCTTCGCCGCATGATCATGACCGGCACGTATGACCCGGACAATCCGGTCATCGTCTTTCAGCGCTCCGACAAGGTCTATCGCAGTTGGAAGCCGGTGCGCAAGCCCGACTCGAATGCGGTCATCGTCTACATGATGGACGTCTCCGGCTCGATGGGGCATGAGCAGAAGGAGCTCGTCCGGCTGGAAGCGTTCTGGATCGACGCCTGGCTGCGGCGGAACTATGACGGGATCGAGAGCCGTTACATCGTGCACGATGTCAACGCGAAAGAGGTCGATCGCGAGACATTTTTCCACCTGCGCGAAGATGGCGGCACGAAGATCAGCAGCGCGTTCAAATGCTGCCGCGAGCTGCTCGACAAGCATTACAACACGGAGGATTGGAACATCTATCTCTTCCACTTCTCCGACGGCGACAACAGCAGCGAGGCTGATTCGCGCGATTGCTGCAAGATGCTGCGGGATCAACTGCTGCCGCGTTCGAACCAGTTCGGCTATTGCCAGGTGGCCAGCGCCTATGGCAGCGGCAACTTCATCAACGTCTTGCGTGAACAGCTCGGCAATATCGAAAACATGGTGACCAGCCGCGTGAACACCAAAGACGACATCTACGACAGCATCAAGGCATTCTTTGCCAAAGGCCGGTAGTTGGCAGGCCCGCCGTCGCGCGCGGGTAGCATGGGCCTCCGAGCCTGTGAATTTTTCGCCTTGACGCGAGT
>CAYQLG010000201.1:0-5183 GCA_964418235.1 uncultured Planctomycetales bacterium | reverse complement strand
TAGCGAGTAGCGAGTAGCGAGTAGCGAGTAGCGAGTAGCGAGTAGCGAGTAGCGAGTAGCGAGTAGCGAAGAGCGAAGAGCAAAGAGCGAAAGGCGAACCGCGATGTTAGAAAAGCATTGGCCGCCGCTGTAGCGCTTCCATTTCGCGATTCGCACTTCGCACTTCGTCATTCGCACTGTTACATAGCTCTTCCCGACCTACGGCATCTTCTTGTTCATCCCCTTCATGTCGAAGAGAACTTTCTTGGATTTCGCCTCGCGCTCGGTCATCGTCCATTCCATCGTCTTGTCGTCGATGACTTTGCCGCTGCCTTCCATCACGGTGCTGCCCATCGGGCCTTCGCTCGCACCGGTCATGCGCCAGGTGCGGTTTGAAGCATCCCACTTGGCCGTGCCGTGCGCCACCGCGCCGAACGAGTCTGTCCAGAACGTGTCGAAGTGCTTCTTCTGCGGGTTCCAGGTCCACATCGACAAGCCCGTGATCTTCTGCCCGTCGCCCATCGTGCCTTCATATCGCTCCAGTCCGACGCGCTTATCCACTTCCCAGGACATGACGCTCGAGCCGGTCATCTTCATCGGCTTGTCCGCCCCGTCCATGCTGCACTCATACGTCCCCTGCCACCTGCCCATCAGCGGCTCCAGCAAATCCAGCTCGACCGCGCGCGGGGGCGGCTGCATCTGCGAGGGGTCCATCGCGACGCTTGCCGTCTCCGACGAAGCCTGACAACCCGCCAGCGCGACCAGCGCCGCGCTCACACAACCAACCCAATACAGGCGATTCATACGATGTGTCCTTTCATGAGGCTAGCCGACGCCGCGCCGCGCAACCATTGCACGCGTTCGATTTACCCAGGCGACGCCGGGATCATGGTCGGAAAGATACCGCGCCGCGTTGTGGAGTAAACGCTCTACCCCCGCGTCCAAACGCAGGCGCCGACCTTCGCGGCGCCAATGCCCCGCCGCATGCAGGAACCAAAGCACGGATGTCTCAATGCTCCGGCGCGCGCCGCCACGCTTGTGCAGCACGTCTTGTTCATCGTCAGGTCGCCGACGTCGCCAGATTGACGCAGCGCCTTTCGCCGTCGTCGCGTGTTTGTCGAGGCGCCCGATCACGATCGCCACCCGTCGCGTCAGCGCATGGTCGCCGACTCGCCGGCGCATCGCAGCAGGATTTCTTGACAACGCCGCCATCGCTCATGAGAATATGTTGGAACGATTCAAGGGCATGGATGTGTTTCGCCAAACGCGCTTCGTCAAGGACGGCTGACGATTGGCGGCTGGCGGCTGGCGGCTGGCGATTGGCGGCTGGCGATTGGCGGCTGGCGGCTGACGGTTAGCGGTTGACAGTTGACAGTCGGTGGTCGACGGCTATGGGCTCAAGCCCGGCGATTGTTGTGAGACCACACCGCCGGCGCCCAGACCCCGCGGAATCGATGACTTGCGCGAATTTTGCGAACAATCGGCTTGGCCGCGCGGCACTTGACCCGCACCACCGCCACGGTTCGTTCGCGGGCGTTTAGCTCAGTTGGCTAGAGCGCTTCCTTCACACGGAAGAGGTCACTGGTTCGAGTCCAGTAACGCCCACTAGCTTTTCCAGGAGAACCGGCTCGGCTTGGCCGCGATGGGGGGCATATCGCATGAATTCACTGCGAAACGCCGCTTGATCTTGTGATACTATGTCCGCCACTGCGCATGCCGGATATCACCGCAGCGCTCGTCGGCTGATGCCATCGCGCTCACCGTGTAGGGACTCTGGGCGCACCACGGCGCATCGCCGCCAGGCGCATGGCGCATCGCCCGGGCCGCATAGCGCATCACTCCGGGCGCATGGCGCATCGCCCGGGGAGAATGGGCTAGCGGCGCTGCCACGCTGAGCTTGCGGCCCGCCGACATGTGGCCGGGCCGTCTCGTGGAGAGACCCATGAAAACCATCATCGAGCCTTTTCGCATCAAATCGGTCGAACCGATTCGTATGACCACCCGCGCGGAGCGCGAGCCTATCCTGCGCGCCGCCGGCTTCAATGTGTTTCTCATTCATTCCGACGACGTGCTGATCGACCTGCTCACCGACAGCGGCACGGGGGCCATGTCGGCCGAGCAGTGGGCCGGCGTGATGCGCGGCGACGAATCCTACGCCGGCGCGCCGAGTTTCTACCGCTTTCAAGCGACCATTCGCGAGCTGATGGGCTTCGACCATGTGCTGCCCACGCATCAGGGCCGCGCCAGCGAGCGCATACTCTTTGAGCTGGTCGGCGGCCCCGAGAAGGTGGTGCCCAACAACGCGCATTTCGACACGACCCGCGCCAACATCGAGCACTCCGGCGCACGGGCCGTCGATCTGCCGATCGCAGAGGCCTACGACCCGGCCTGCCGCCATCCGTTCAAGGGCAATCTCGACGTCGCCGCGCTCGAAGGGCTGATCGCGGAGGTCGGCGCGGCCCGCATTCCGCTCGTGATGGTGACCGTCACCAACAACAGCGGCGGCGGACAGCCGGTCAGCCTGGAGAATCTGCGCGCGGTGCGAAAGGTCTGCGACCGGCATGGGCTGATGTTCTTCCTCGATGCCTGTCGCTTTGCCGAGAATGCGTATTTCATCAAGCGGCGCGAGCCGGGCATGGCCGATCGCAGCGTGACGGAGATCGTACGGGAGATGTTCGATCTGGCCGACGGCGCGACGATCAGCGCCAAGAAAGACGGCCTCGTCAACACCGGCGGGCTGCTGCTGCTGCGGAATGAGGAGCTATTTCAGCGGGCCAGCAATCTGCTGATCCTGACGGAGGGCTTCATCACATATGGCGGATTGGCTGGGCGCGACCTGGAGGCGATGGCGCAAGGCTTTCGCGAAGTCGTACATGAGGACTACCTGGCCTATCGCATTCGCAGCACGGAGTACCTCGGCGAGAAACTTTCCGCCGCCGGCGTGCCGATCGTGCAGCCGCCGGGGGGCCACGCGGTCTATGTCGATGCGGCGGCGTTTTCTCCGCACATTCCGCCGGCGCACTTTCCGGGGCAGGCGCTGGTTTGCGGGCTTTATCGACAGGCGGGCATCCGCGCGGTGGAGATCGGCTCGGTCATGTTTGGCGGCGGGCCGGCAGCCTTGCAGTCCTGCGCGAACGCAATGCACGGCGGTGCGGGACAGACCAGCAGCGGCCGCCCGCGACTGGAACTGGTCCGTCTGGCGATTCCTCGGCGGGTCTATACGCAAAGCCACATCGACTATGTGGTTGAGGCCTTCACCGAGCTGGCCCGGGAGCGCACATCGCTGCGCGGCTTGCGATTTATCTACGAGCCGCCGGTGCTGCGACACTTCACGGCCCGGTTTGAGGAGTTGGCGTAGCGGGCCGGAGCGTTTTCAGATTGACTGAGTCGTCCGCAGCAGAGCCGCGATCGTAAGGAAGCGGAGCATCGCATGAGGCCCACCTCCTCTTGTACGACCACGGTGCTGCGGCACGGCCAGGCCATTTCATCCGCGAATTCAGGCCATGGTCATGAAACTGCGGAATCTGATTCGCTTTTCAGCGGACAGGGTTCCGCCCATCGCGTCGGCCCGCCTGCTCACGTCCGCAGTTTTCCGTTTTCAAGCATCAACACGCGATCGGCGGCGGCGGCGACGCTCGCGTCGTGCGTGACGAGTACGATCGTCTGCCCGGCGCGATGCAGTTCCTTGAAGATCGCCATCAGGCTCGCGCCCGAATCGGCGTCGAGATTTCCCGTCGGCTCGTCGGCAAAGAGTATCCGCGGCTGATGCACCAATGCCCGCGCCACCGCGACGCGCCGCCGCTCGCCGCCGGAAAGCTCACTGGGCCGATGCCGCAGCCGCCCGCCGAGGCCGACGCGGTCGAGGATATCCAGCGCGGCGTCGCGGGCCGCGCGACGGACGCCGGCCCACCGCCACACGGGCGTCGCGACCATGCGCGTCAGCAGCACGTTTTCCAGCACGTTCAAATCCGGCAGCAGATGGTAAAACTGGAAGACAAAACCAAAGCTGCTGCGGCGAAGCCGATTGCGCCGGCGCTCATGGTGTGACAACACATCCAGCGCATGGGTTCGCAGCCAGCGCCGGCCCTGCGGCGCGAAGATCGGCTGTTGCTCGAAGAGCACCTCGCCGAGCTGCGGCACGTCGAGCGCACCGAGGATGTGCAGCAGCGTGCTCTTGCCGCTGCCCGACTTGCCCATGATCGCGACAAATTCGCCGGCGGCGACGGAGAGGCTGCATTCGCGCAGGACGATCAGATCGGTCGGCCCCATGCGATAGCTCTTCACGACGCGTTCGGCCTGCAGCAGCGGCATGGTCGCGCGTGCGGCCTCCGCGGTGCTTCTCGGCGCATGTTCCGACGCGGGCGGACCGGCCGCGCCATCCAGCGCTGTCGGGCGAGGGACGGCATCACTCATCGCGCAGGGCCTCCACCGGCTGCATCGATCCCGCCCGCCATGCCGCGACGAATGAGCCGGCGGTCGCGAACAAAATGCCGGCGATGAACACGTTGTACATGTCTTCGCCGCGGACTGTGTTGGGGATTTCATCAAACGAATAGACGGCGCGATCCCAGACGCGGAAGCCGAAGAACCGCGCGAGGAATTCCTGCACGTCATTGATGCGCCGGACAAACCAATAGCCCAGCGTGACGCCCAGCGCGCCGCCGACGACGCCGATCGCGAAGCCGTAAGCAATGAAAATCAGCGCGGCGCCGGCGGAAGAGCCGCCGATGCTCTTGAGAATTCCGATGTCGCGGGTGCGCTGCAGCACGATCATGTAGAGGATGCACATGACCAGCACCGCCGCAACTATCGAGATAATCGCGAAGAGCGTCGTGACCAGCTCGCGTTCGCGCTCGACCGGGGCGATGATGTGCATCTGCGACTCTTCCCAGGTGTAGACGCGCACGGTGCGCACCATGGCGCGCTCCTCAAAGCTCAGTCCGCGGGCGCGCTCGTCATCGAGCAGATCGGAATAGTGCCGCGACAGCCGGGCCGTCAGGTCCTTGATCATTGTTCCCGCCGGCAGCTTATCTTGGCGAATCTTGATCTGAATCTGGCTGCAGCGGGCGGGGGCGATGCGCTCATATTTCGCCAGTTCGGACGACTGTGATGCGGCCGCGGCCAACTGCTCCAGTTCCGCCGTCGCGGGCGCTGCGTCGCTCGCGCCGTCCGCGACCTCGCCAGGCTGGGCCTCCGCCGCGGGC
>CAYQLG010000200.1:0-5252 GCA_964418235.1 uncultured Planctomycetales bacterium | reverse complement strand
GGTTTGCGCGGGGCCGGGTTGAAAGCGCGTCACCGCCGGCCGGCGCGGCGGCTCATCGGCCGCGGGCACACGCCCCGTGCCGCGCGGCTGCACCGGGCGGACAGACGGATTTCCCGGCACGCGGAAGCGCCGCGCCGCGCCCTCGATGACGCGGCCATCGATCCGCTCGTAGACAAACTGCAATTCGACCAATTGACCGGCCACATCGACGCTCGGCGGCCAGATCAGAAGGAAGCCGTAATAGTCGCCCATGACGGAGCGCTTCTGCACGCGGAAACCTTCCGCCTCCGCCGCTGTCAGACGCCATTCGTGGGCGAGCGTTCGCTCGGCCGTGCCCTCGGGCAGCGGACGGACGCGATTCATCCGCACAACGATCGTTCCGGGGACAAATACGCCGCGATTGCTCTCGGCCGAGGAAAAGTACACCGCGACATAGAAGCCGTTGACGCGATTATCGCCATCGCGGAGCCACGGCACGGGTTGATAAAAATAGTAGATCGCCGTGACATCATCGCGGATCGGCTGGGGCGCCTCACAGGCGCTGAGCAAGCCGAGCAACGTTGCGCAAAGCGTCAGAACGATCGAACGAGGCATCCATGCATCCTTAGCCGAAGTCCGAGTTGCACGACCGACGAAGGCCGCCGGCGCGCACCGGTCAGGCCCACTGACTAACGCGCCGGCTCAGCCGATTTTCCGCGTAACACCGCGGGCACGTCATACGAATCGGCGGCACTGACGCGCTGAACGCCGCCCGCACCGTCGCCGGCGGAACCTGCCGCGGGCCGGCTCGAGGCCGGATCGCCGCCGCCGTTCAGCTTCGGACGGATCGGGCCATATTGATCGTCGCGCAGGCGCGGCGTCGGGCGCGGCGCAGACCCGCGCGGGCGCGTCGGCTCGATCTCCTGCCACGAGCCGGGCATGTCCGCCGGCGTCTGCTCTTCCTGCACCTGCACCTCTTTCGGGGTCGGCGGAGGGGTGAGCTGCATACCGTCCATCAGCGGGTTGGCCAGCGTCTCCGGCGGGATGACCGTCGTGGTGTCGCGCTCTTCGAGTGAGAGATAGCGATAGTCCTCGACCGTGCGAATCACCTTCGGCGTGATGATCACCAGCAGCTCGGTGCGCTGCGTGCGGTCGGTCTGTGAGCGGAAGAGCAGCCCCGCGCCGGGAATGTCGCCAAGCAGCGGAACCTTGCTCTCACTCTTTTCCTCGCGCGAGGTGATCAGGCCGCCGAGCAGCACCGTCTCATTGTCCTTCACCATGACGGTCGTGTTCGTCACGCGGTTGAATGTGATCGGCACGTTGACGCCTTCGCCAATGCTGACCGAAGAAGGCGTGACGTCGTTGACTTCCTGCTCAAGCTGCAGGCGGACGAAGCCGTCGGGGTTGATCGTGGGCGTGACCGTCAACTTGATGCCGACGTCCTCACGCTGAATCTGTGACTGCAACTGGCCGGCGACGGTCGTCGACGTGGCCGAGACAAACGGAATCCGCTGGCCGACGTTGATGACGGCCTCTTGATTATCCATCGCGACGATCTGCGGCCGCGAGAGCACGTTGAGGCGGCCCTCGCCCTGCAAGGCGTGGAAGAGAAAGTTGAAATCGGCGCCGGTGATCGTGAAGGAGAAGCCGCCGCCGCTGCCGACCGCGTTCACGTCGGTTCCGCCGACATAGTCGAACGTGGTCGTGTCGTTCGGGCCGGCCCGCTGGAACTGCAAATCCTGGAAGGCGAACTCGACGCCCAGCTCGAGGCTGTTGTCGAGCGTCACCTCCAAAATCAACACCTGGATGAGCACCTGCGGCGGAAGCTGATCCAGCTCGCGCACGACGTTGAGTACGTCGCTCTCCATGCGCGGGCTGTAGGAGAGAATCAGCCGATTGGGCGACTGGCTGCCTTCCTCGCCGCCCTGCCCGGCGATCGCGACGATCTGGCGCTCAAGCTTTCGCGCACGCGACACATCATCGCCCAGTTCCTCCAGCCGGGCTTGCTCGGCGTCGCTGTATTCGGTGATCAGCGAGGCCAGATCCTCGGCTTTGGTCGTGATCGGGGTGTAGATGATCGTCTTGCGCTCGGCAATGTCCTGGCTATCGAGTTGCAGGATCAGGTCTTCGACCAGATCAAGATAGCCCGGCGTGCCGGCGGCAATGACCGAGTTGGTGCGGATATCCGTGCTGAAGCTGATTTCCTGGCGTCCGCCGGCCGCGCCTTCGCCGAGCGTGAGGACGCGCTCACCCTCCTCGCCACTACCGCCGCCGCCGCCAGTGCCGCCGCCGCCGGCCGAAGTCTCGAAGAGCTTTTCAAGCTGCTCGACCATCTGCTCGGCGTCGCTGTTGCGGAGCGGGAAGACGCGGATCTTCTTCGAATCCGGCGGGATGTCGATCGCCGCAACGAGCGAATCCATCAACAGCATGCTGTCGGGCGGCGCCATGACAACGAGCGAGTTCGTGCGAATGTCTGCGATCACTTTGATCTGCGAGCGCATCGCCCTGAACGTATCGACGCTCTCAGCGTTTTTTTGCTGCCAGATCAACATGACCTGTTGAACGGCGTCTTCGCTGCTGCCGCCGCCGCCGCGCCCGCCGACCGCACCGCCGCGACCTTCGAGAATGTTCTGCAGCAACTCGCCGGCGGACTCGGCGTCGGCCTGTTGCAACTTGTACATGCGCACGACCGCGCCGCCGCTCGGATCAGTGCGATCGATGCGGCGGACGGTGTCGGCGATGTCTTCGAGAATCGCCGGCGGACCGAACGCGATGACCGAGTTGGTGCCGGCGTCGTGGCTGATCGTAATGTCCTCACCGGCGCCGTCGCTGCCGCCGGAGGCGCCCTTGAAGAGGTCGGAAACGCTCGTGGCGACATCCTCAGCCTTGCCGCGTTCCAGCGGAATGATGCGCGTCATCCGGCCCAGCTCGTTGGGCCGGTCGAGGATGCCGACCCAGCGATCGAGCATCACGAGGTCTTCCTTGGACGCGGCCAACAGCAGCGTGTTGGACAAGCCGTCGGCCTCGATGTGGATGGGCGTGCCCGAGAGCTTGCTGTCCTTCTGCGCCAGGGCCTTCTCGACCATGTCCTTCAACAGCGTCGCGATGTTCTTGGCGCTGTTGAGCTTGACCGGACGCAGCTTGAATTCGACCGTCGGATCAAAGCGGCGATCCATGTCGGTCATGAGCTGATTGGCCTCATTCAGATAGTCGCGCGTGCCGACAAAGACCAGCGAGTTGCTGCGCGTATCCGCCAGCACGGTCAGCGTGTCTTTCGAATCGCTCTTCACGCCGCTGGCCTCGATCGCCTCGGTCTTCTTGTCAAAAAGCTCCTGCAAGAGGGATTGCAGCTTGGCGGCGTCGGCATACTTCAACGCGCGCAGCCGCGTATCGACGTTGCGATAGCTCGTCGCGGTATCCAGCTCGGTCGCGAGCTGCTTGACCATCGCAAAGACCTCGTCGGTCGCCATGACGATCAGCGAGTTGCTGCGGTCGTCCGCCTGCACGATGGCGGCGTCGCGCTTGGCGTCGCTGTCGCCGCCGAGCGCGGTCAACCGCTCTTTGAGCAACTCGCTCAGCTTCTCCGCCGTGCCGGAGGCCGACAGATTCTTGAGCGGGATGATGTGGGCCGCGACGCCCAGGTTCATGGTGGGTCGATCGAGTTCGCTGATGAGCGCGGACGCGAGCGTGATCGCGTCGGTGCGCCCGACGACGAGCACGACATTACTGCGCTTGTCATGCTGAACCGTGACGGGATAAGGCAGGCCCTTGCCGGCCAGCCCCGGCGGGATCGGCGGCAGCACGCCTTTCTCGAGGCCCTCTCCGCCGCCTTCGGCCGGGCGCTTCAACGCCGACTTGCCCTTCTCAAAAACCTCGCCGAGCAACGTCGCGACCGTCTCCGCGGTGGCGTGCTTGAGCGCATAAACCCGCACCTCCGTATCGGCCCCGAGCGGCAGCGTATCGAACACGCCGACGATCTCTTTGAGCGCCTCATTATTCTTCGGCGTCGAGTAGACGATCAGCGAGTTCGTGCCCTTCTCCGGCAGAATGCGGATCGGCTTCTCCAGATCAAGCTCGGGTAACTCGCGTCCGTCCGCCGCGGTCAGCTTCAGCTTTCGCACGGCGAGTTGGCCGGCCTGTCGCCGTCCGCCGCCCGCGCCGCCGCCGCCACCCGCCGAGCCGCCCTCGCGAGCGGCGTCCTGCTCGGCTTTGATCATGTCGGTCAGGACTTTGGAGATGTCGTCGGCCAGGCCGTTTTTCAGCCCGATGATGATCATGTCGCCGCGGACGAACTGCTGACCTTGATCGGGAATCTCGATGTCAATCGCCTCGATCAGGCGCGTGATTTCCTCAATGTCCGCCGGCGTGCCGATCACCAGCACGCTGTTGGCGCGGGCGATCTCCTCCACCGAAGCCTGGGCGTCATCGGCTACGCCGCGCATCTGGTTCAACCGCTGCACGACGGGCTGAATCTGAGCGACCGCCTCCGCCGCACGGATGTGCTCCAGCGCGATCGTATGGAAGCGATTGTCGGATGTGCCGGTGTCGGTGTCGAGCCGCTCGACCAAGGCCGCAATCAGTTCCATGATCTTCGGCGCGGCGGCGACGATCAGCGAATTGCTGCGCGCCTCGGCGGAAATCGTGAAGCGCTCCGCCCGACCCGGCTGGCCGACGGTCTGCTCAATCCACGCCCCTGCCATGCCCTCCAGCAAGGGCTGTAGCGCGGTCGCTTTCGCGTGTTGCAACACAAACACTTCGATGTCGGGGCTGGGCGTGCTGCCCTCGGCCAATGCAAGCAATTGCTCGATAAACGCCAGGTCGCGCTCATCACCAGTGATGACGATGCGCGACCCGTCGATCGGCGACGCGATCACTTCGCCGCGCAGCGTGCCCGAAACTCCGGAAAGCTCGCTTGGCTCGGTCGTCGCAGCCGGCTGGGTGCCCGTACTCGTCGTGCCGGTGGCCGGAGCGGCGTTGTCTCCGCCGCGCGACACGGCTTGAGCCGCGTCCTCCGCATCGGCGACGCTCTTGGCCGCCGCATTGTCAGCCGGCTTTGCGGTGACGGGAGCGGCCTCGCCATCTGAGCTTTCCCGTTCACGCGCGGACGGAGCGATCCGCCGCACGCTCGGCTTGGTTTCCGCAGCACGGTCGGCCTGCGCGCCCCGCCGCGCGCCGCGGGCCGGCCTGGTCATGGCCGGCGGCTCGCTGGCCTTCGGCTGATCATCGCCTGGTGCTGGCGCGGCAGAATCTTCCGGCTCGCCCGAAGCATCTTC
>CAYQLG010000199.1:0-5425 GCA_964418235.1 uncultured Planctomycetales bacterium | reverse complement strand
ACCTTCGCTGCGCCCGTCGGCGCCGCGCGCCCGATCTGCGGGCGCCGCGACGCCCGCGGCGGCGAGCGCCTTGCCCAACTCTCCGACCGGCGCCTCGTCATCCTGCGCGTCGTGACCATCGCCATGCGAACGGGGCTTGCCCTTGGCAAGTTCGCGATCCGCATCCTGCTGACGGGCCTTTTCGGCGGCGTGAATCGCGTCCATCAGCGTCTTGCTCGGCGCGACGATCATGATCATGTTGCGACCGTCCATCGACGGCGGCCGCTCGACCTTGATCTTGTCGCCCAGCACCTGAATGATCTCGTTAAAGCTCTCGTACGCGACCTCGCGGTGGGCGCGCTCGCGACCGCGGAAGACCATCGTGAACTGCACCTTATCGCCCTCTTCGAGGAACTCGGTCGCGTGCTTCACTTTGATCTCGCGATCGTGATCGTCGGTCTTCGGGCGAATGCGGACTTCCTTGGTCTGTTGCTCGTGGACCTTCTTCTTCTGGTGCTTTTTCTGCGAATACTTCCACTTGCCGTAGTCGATCAGCCGGCATACCGGCGGACGGACGTTGGGCTGCACCTCGACCAGATCCACGCCGCGCTCCCGCGCCATGCGCAGGGCCTCGGATGTCGGCATGACGCCGAGCTGCTGATTCTGGTCATCGATGACCCGCACCGGCGAGATGCGGATCTGCTCATTGCAACGCATGTTCAGATTGATACGCGATTCCTCCTTCGCAGGGCGGGCAAGCGCCCATCGTTCACACGTGCCGGGCCGCGTGCCAGCGGTTCGCTACGGCACAATCCAGACGCTTATTTAGTGCCGTTATGGCAAGTATGCCAGCAATCCGATCATGGATTCGTTCTCATGGAAAAGTCTCATTGAAGTCAGTGTTCAAATCTCTCCACCAATCAACAGGATGACAAATGCGTCGATGTCGTCGAAATTGACGCGACCATCGCCATTGCAGTCCGCGTTCATGTGTTGACACTCGTGGTAAGACTGCAAGTACTCAGCCATATCGACGAGTGCAATGACAAAGGACTCAATGTCATCGAAATTAATGTTGCCGTCACAATTGATATCGCCGCGACGGGCTAGTGATAGCCGGTAAATTCCCTTGGTCCCGTCTGTGAATGGTAACGAGGCAACCAGACTGCCCCGATCATTCAGACTCTGAGCCGCGCCGTCGCTTCCTCCCGTCATATTCCCGTACGCTTCCAGAAGAGCTGAATTCGTCACGCTTCCAATCGCTAGCGTTCGGCCTTGAATCAGTGAGCCGCCTCGCAGCAAATTTAGCCATGAGCCTTCGACCGCATCACGTATCCAAACAACTAGCGCATTTGCCCCCGTCACACCGGGACCAGCAATATCGGTGGGCGCGACCACGTAGCCCGAATCGCTCATGGCCAGGCTTCCCCCGATTCCATAGACATTCGTCAGGGTAACCCCCGGCGGAAAACCTGGCGCCGGTAAGCCGTTCATAAAGACAAGGCTGGGACTTTGCATTGGACCGCAATAGAACGCAATGCGTTGCGCCAGAGAGCCCGGTAGCCCACGCAGCGATGGGAGGAAGCAATAACGGCCACTCTCATCAACCCAGCCGTTTCCAAACGATTCGAACACCACGCCGACGCCCGCCCCGGGTGCGGGTTCGCCTTCTCGGAACAGAACCGTGAGCTGGCCATCATATCTGAACAATATTGCATTGTTGTCTGCGCTAATACCCGGTCCTTGGATAACGCCCCCCTGCACACTTTGTCCGTGAGAGTTGAGCGTACTCAAACCGCTAATTGCAGTTAGAAATGTAACCCCTGCCGCCAATCCAGGAACAGGGTCGCCCGATCTCGCCATGAGCTGGAGCTCTCCGGGTGGTCCTAGCCATCGACCGTGATCATTGTTTGGAGTAATCGATGGCCCGCGCAACCCGCCGCGGAACGCAAGTTGCTGACGGTCATTGAATACCGCGAGGTCGGCCCATGCGAATTCGGATCCCGGCTCAATCTGCCCCACCGGCATTCCTTCTCTCCATCCGATTCGAAGGTTCTCCCGCGTCCCGATCCAGAACACCCGATCATTCGTATAATCGATCCCCGGGCCGGCGAGATCGCCCACGACAAAGAGCGTCGCGTTGTCGCTTAGGTAACAACCCAGCCCGGTGTAATCCTGCCCCAAATTGATATGTGCACCAGGAACTCCCGGCGCAGGATCTCCGCCGCGCAATACCGGGCGGATGTCGCCCGGCGGACCGGCGAAGACCGCCCGATCGTTCCATCCCGCTGTAATACCGGGACCACGCAGCCGTGCACCGAACGAGATCCAGCCGTTCTCGCTGAGCCGTTGATCCGCCCCTGACAGACTCCGGATCGTCACACCCGCCGGGTAGCCCGGTGCAGCTCCGCCTTCCCGCACGATCAGATCTAACCGCCCGGGCTGGCCATACCAGATCGCCGTATCCGTCTCCGGCGTTACGTCTGGTCCGTTGATAAAGGCATAAACAAGTACATTTCCATTCTGATCAATCTGCGGCCGAAGCGGCAACACTATCACGTAACCAGGAATGCCGGGCGCGGGTTCGCCGGCGTGAATCACCTTCTCGATCACCACGCGCGGCTCGGCCTCTCGCGCCCATGCGGGTACGAGCATCGCGACCACCAAAAGCAAGTTTGTAAGCCTCATAGCAGCCGCCTTTCGGCGATCTCCAGCGCCGCGCCCGCCAGAAAATCCGTCACGCTGAGATTGCCCAGTTGCTTGCCGTCGCGCGTGCGGACGTTGAGCGTCTTCGACGCCGCCTCCTGCTCGCCGACGACGAGGATATAGGGCACTTTCATCAGGGTGGCGCTCCGGATTTTCGCGCCGATGCGTTCGTTGCCGTTGTCCAGTTCGACGCGCAGGTTCGCCCCGCGCAGGACATCGAACACATTCGTCGCATATTCCGCCGACTTGTCGCTGACCGAGCAGATGATCGCCTGCGCCGGCGCCAGCCAGAGCGGAAACGCCCCGGCGAAGTGCTCGATCAAGATGCCGATGAAGCGCTCGATGCTGCCCAGCGGCGCCCGGTGCACCATGATCGGGCGGTGCTCCTGATTGTCGTCGCCGATGTAGCGCAGCTCAAACCGCTCCGGCAGGTTGTAATCGCATTGCACCGTGCCAAGCTGCCACTCGCGCCCGATGCAATCCTTCACCAGAAAGTCGATCTTCGGCCCGTAAAACGCCGCCTCGCCGCGACCGATGTACCAGTTCATGCCCGAGTTTTTGCAGACATCGAGGATCGCCGCCTCGGCCCGCTCCCAGTTCTCCTGGCTGCCGACGTATTTGTCGGTGTCGTCGCGCAGACTGGCCCGTACGCTGTACTGCGTCAGCCCCATCACGTCGAGCACATGTTTCGTCATATCAACACAGCCGGCCAGTTCGGCGTGCAACTGCTCCGGCGTACAGAACAGGTGCGCGTCGTCCTGCGTAAAGCCGCGGACGCGCGTCAGACCGCCGACTTCACCCGATTGCTCGTAGCGATAGACCGTGCCGAACTCCGCCAGACGAATCGGCAACTCGCGATAGCTGCGCGCCTCCGAGCCGTAGATGCGGATGTGATGCGGGCAATTCATCGGCCGCAGCAGATAGCCGTCTTCGACCGCGAGCCAGTTGCGGATGCGCTTCAGCCGATCCTCCATCGGCAAATCCGCCGGATAGCCGGCCTTCTTGAGATCGTCATGCTGCGCCGCGATGCGATTGAACAGTTCGACCTCGGCCGCGTCGGCCTTGGGCGCGTTGCTGCCGCGCGCAACCTCCCAGAGCGCGTTGAGCTGCCGCGCGCGATCGCTCTCATAAAGCGGCGGATATTGCGAGTCTTTGTAATAGGGAAAGTGGCCGCTCGTGCGATAAAGATCGAGCTTGCCGATGTGCGGCGTATAGACCGGCTGATAGCCGCGCTTCAGCAATTCGTCGCGGATGAACGTTTCGAGGGAATGACGCACGACCGCGCCGCGCGGCTTCCAGAGAATCAACCCCGTGCCGACCAGCGGATCGGTCGCGAAGAGGCCCAGCTCCGGCCCGAGCTTGCGATGGTCGCGCTTGCGGGCCTCTTCGAGCTGCGTCAGATACTCGGTGAGCTGCTTCTTCGACGGCCACGCCGTGCCATAGACGCGCTGCAGCATCTGCTTGCTGGCGTCGCCGTGCCAATACGCGCCCGCGACCTGCATCAGTTTGAACGCCCCGACGCGCGACGAATCGGGCACGTGCGGCCCGCGGCAGAGATCCTCCCAGCAGCCGCTGCCCGCCGGACCGGTCACGTAGAAGCTGAGCGTGTCGCCCTCGGCCCGCTCGGCGTTGTCGATCTTGTAGATGTTGCCCTCGCGCTGCAGCTTGCCGAGCGCATCCCCGCGCGGCAGCTCATAGCGCGTGAAGGGCCGGCCCTCCTTCACGATCTCCGCCATCTTCGCCTCAATGCGGGCGAAATCGTCCGGCGAGATCGGCTGCGGCAGGTCGATGTCGTAGTAAAAGCCGTTCTCGACCGGCGGGCCGTAGACCAGCTTCGTCTCGGGCCAGAGGGCGCAAATCGCCTCGGCCATGACATGGGCGCAGCTATGGCGGATCAGCGTCAGCGCATCCGCGTCATCGGGCATCACCGCGACGAGGTCGATCGCCCCATCCGCCGCGCCGCCGTTCAATGCGTGCGAACCCGGCTCCAGCCGCGTCGCGAGATCGACGAGTTTCCCATTGAGCTTGGCGGCGAGCGCCTCGCGCCCCAGGCGCGGCGAAATCTGCCGCAGAACTTCGGCCACGGTCGTGCCCTGCGGGTGCTGGACCACCCGTCCATCCGGCAAACGAATATCAATCATGGATTTTCAGCCCTCATGCGCAACGTACAGCGAAAGATAGCCGCATCAGACGCGGCTGACGAACCAACAACGCCTCGAACCCGGTCGATGTTGTGCCGACCGCTGTTCGTGTGGTTGTTGTGGCTGTATGCGACGAGGGCAGAGTGAGAGCCGAGGCCAAGGCGGGAGCAACGATCGGATTCTGACTGCCCATAGGGTTTTACCCGCGCGGCGAAAGCTCAGGGCATCATCGCCACTGAGATTTTCCACGACTATCCACCAATGTATCGGCGGATTCCGGCAAGTCAACCCAAAATCGGCGATCCGCAGAACGAACAAACAACCGGCGTTCCGAGCCAGAGCAGCGACGGGCTTCCCGTCTCAAGCCGATCGGCCGCATGACAAGGGTAGGACAGGCTTCCAGCCTGTCGAGTACGCATGGGTGGAACAGGCTTCCAGCCTGTTGAGGAGGCCGCAAAGCAAGGGTGGAACAGGCTTCCAGCCTGTTGAGGTGGCTGCAAAGCAAGGGTGGGACAGGCTTCCAGCCTGTTGAGTTCGCAAGGGTGGGACAGGCTTCCAGCCTGTCGAGTGCGCATGGGTGGAACAGGCTTCCAGCCTGT
>CAYQLG010000198.1:0-5565 GCA_964418235.1 uncultured Planctomycetales bacterium | reverse complement strand
TCTTCCAATTGCGAAATGCAGCGGCTCAGGGTCGATTGCTTGACCCCAAGCGCCTCAGCCGCCCGCCGAAAACTGCCATAGTGTGCAGCGGCGACCACATAGCGCAGGTGTCTCAGTTCGATATGCGCTTCCAGCGATCGGAACTCCTCCAGTGATTCCGGCAACCTCCTGTCATGGCACTCCCGAAATTTATGTGCCCGGCCGAGCGGCAACCGCCTCAACCAATACGGGAATTGCGCGCCGGAATTTTGACTGTCCGGGAGCGCAACCGACTCGGATCGGCAGAACTGCTGGTAGGACTGTAATCAGCCCTACATAAAATTGCTATTGAGACGCGTTTGCAACGATTCCATACGAAATGGACATATTTGTCGGCCGACGTGCTTGACCGCTTCACGGAACTTGGTGTCCAGCGCCCCCAAGCTGTTCGGCGGGCTTGGCGACACAATCTGGCGGACCTCCCGTACCTCAAGCTTTCGGGCCGCATCCGCATCCGCCAAGATCAGTCGGACATGCGTCTAGTCATGTTACAAGCGTGAACGCAAAAAGGAGACCGGCCATCGATATGACGCGCGAGACGATCGAAAGACTTCAGGCATGGATCTATCTCGTGGCAATCACGATTGGCCTGATTTTTGGAATGGCAGCACCGGATTTGGGCGGTGTCCTGGAAGTGCTGTTGTGGCCGAGCCTGGCCGCGCTTCTCTACGTTACGTTCACGCAGGTCCCGCTGAATCATCTCCCCGAGGCCTTCCGCGATGGCCGGTTCATGGCGGCAATCCTGCTTTCCAACTTCATCCTCGTCCCGTTGCTTGTCTGGGCGCTGCTGCTAGTCGTGCCCGATCAGCCGGCGGTGAGACTCGGTGTGCTGCTCGTCCTTCTCGTGCCCTGTACCGACTGGTTCATTACCTTCACACACTTGGCGCGGGGCGACACGCGGCGAGCGATCGCGGTGACGCCAGTCAATCTGCTGCTACAGATCGCGCTGCTGCCGCTCTATCTCTGGATTTTCATGGGGGAGAGCTTTGCCGAGATTCTTTCAGCCGATCGCATCGCGGCGGTATTCGTCGTGCTGATCCTGCTGCCGCTTGCCCTGGCCTTCCTGACCGAGGTCTGGTCGGAACGGAACGGAGCGCGGAGCGCCGTCGTCGAGCGGCTCGCGTGGTTTCCCGTTCCGCTGCTGGCCCTGGTAGTCTTCCTGATTGCCGGATCACAGGTGGAGGCGGTTGCCGGTTCGCTGCCGGTTCTCGGGCAGGTGCTCCTCGCCTTCCTGCTGTTTCTCGTCGGCGCCGCGGCGATCGGTATCTTCGTGGCGCGTCTATTCTCACTGCCGGTGCCGCAGGCGCGCACGCTGGTCTTCAGTGTGGCGACGCGCAATTCCTTCGTCGTGCTGCCTTTCGCGCTCGCCCTACCCGCGGCCTGGGAGCTGGCGGTAATTGTCATCGTGTTTCAATCGCTCGTGGAGCTGTTCGGAATGGTCGGCTTTCTGTGGCTCGTGCCGCGCAAGCTGCTTCCTCTGTCCACCTCGGCTTCCTGAGACAGACAACGACTGAGACGGCTTCGTCCGTCGGCACGGGCGGGCTAAGATCAGGCACCATGGCAAGTGAATCACTTCAACCACGTCTGCGTTTCCGGCTCGTCCTGGGCCGGTCGATCGCCATCGGCCCTGGCAAAGCCGATCTTCTGGCAGCCATCGCCGAGACCGGATCGATCTCGGCCGCAGGGCGCTCGATCGGCATGAGTTACAAGAAGGCGTGGTACCTGATCGACACCATGAACCGGTGCTTCCGCGAACCGCTAGTGGTGGCCAGCAAGGGCGGCAGCTCGCGTGGCGGCGCGCATCTGACGGCGATAGGCGAGAAGGTGCTGGAACTTTACCGGTCGATCGAGAATCAGGCGTCCGAAGCGGCGGCGCGCGATCTCGACGCCTTTTCCGACCTTATCGTCGACGAGTCCCCCGAAGGCTGAGTGTTCAAGGCGTACAGCCTTGGCAGGCTGGGCCGCGCCCGATATAGTCAAATGACTACATCGGAACGGAGACGCTCATGATGACCCATTCGGCGACGGCTCATGCCTGGACACGACGTGCTCTTCTCACGCTTGGCCTCGGGGCTGGAGTCGCGATTGCTGGTCTCGCGATTGAGATGACCGGCGCGGATGCCCAGCCGGCGGACGTCCCCGTCATCGCTGCCGCTGCCGACCTGAAGTTCGCTGTGACTGAACTCGCCGCGGCCTTCAAAGGCGACACCGGCAGGGAGGTGAAGCTCTCCTTCGGCTCCACAGGCAACTTTGCCACCCAGATCCGCCAGGGCGCACCCTTCCAAGTCTTCATGGCCGCTGATCAGAAGTTCATCGCCGATCTTTACAGGGACGGCTTCACCAGAAACGAGGGCGATCTCTACGCCGAAGGCCGCATCGTGCTGATAGCGCCGCATGGCTCGGTGCTGAAGCCCGATGAGGCGATGGACAATCTGGCAGCGCAGCTGGAGGCGGGCCGGATCACCCGCTTTGCCATCGCCAATCCGGAGCATGCGCCCTATGGCCTGCGCGCCGAAGAGGCGCTCAAGCATCGCGGCCTGTGGGATAAGGTGCAGCCGCATCTGGTTCTCGGCGAGAACGTGAGCCAGGCGGCCCAGTTCGCGCTCTCGGGCAATGCGCAGGGCGGGATCATCGCCTATTCGCTGGCGCTGGCGCCGGAAGTGCGCTCGCAGGGTCAATTCGCGCTGATCCCGCATGACTGGCACGAGCCACTGCTACAGCGCATGGCGCTCCTGAAGCATGCCGGTCCCGTCGCCGAGGAATTCTATGCCTATATGAAAACGCCGAAAGCCCGAAGGATCATGAAGTCCTTCGGCTTCGTGCTGCCGGACGAGGGCTGATCCTTGGACTGGACCGCCCTGTTCCTGTCACTGCGGCTCGCCGGCTGGACGGTGGCGATCCTGTTGCCGGTATCCATCCTGGTCGGGCGTTGGCTCGCCAACCGGCAGTTCCGGGCGAAGGGGCTGGTCGAGGCGATGGTGATGCTGCCGCTGGTGCTGCCGCCGACGGTCTTCGGCTTCTACCTCCTTCTGGCCTTCGGCCGGAATTCACCCATCGGCGCCTTCTGGCAGGCGGCCTTCGGTCACCAACTGGTCTTCACCTTCGAGGGGCTTCTGGTGGCCTCGGTGATCTTCAACCTGTCCTTCGCCATCCAGCCATCGCAACGGGGATTTGAGGCGGTTCCCGTGGAGGTGCGCGAAGCGGCGGCCTGCTGCGGCATGTCGCCCTTGCGCAGCCTCTGGCGGGTCGAGTTGCCGCTGGCCTGGCCCGGCGTGATGACGGCCATGGTCTTGACCTTCGCCCACACGCTGGGCGAATTCGGCATTATCCTGATGATGGGCGGCTCGATCCCAGGCGAAACGAAGACGATCGCGATCGCGATCTATGATCGCGTGCAGGGCTTCGACATGGCCGGCGCCGGCATCATGTCGGCGACGCTGGTGGCGATCTCGCTCTTCACTATCGCGGCGACTTACATGCTTTCGGCGCGGGTTGGACGGAGACTGTCCTGATGGCGCTGGAGGTGATGGCACGGGCGCAAACGCCCATCCCGCTCGAAGCGTCATTCCGCGCGGAACCGGGTGAGCTGCTCGCGCTGGTAGGTCACTCCGGTTCGGGCAAGACGACGCTTCTGCGCACGATCGCGGGGCTCTGGCGGCCCGAGACGGCGCGGGTTGCCGTGGACGGCGAGGTGTGGCTCGACACGGCCGCCGGCGTGGACCTTCCGCCGCACCGGCGGCATGTGGGCGTCGTGTTCCAGAACTATGCGCTGTTTCCGCATATGACGGCGGCGCAGAACGTGATGGCGGCGATGGACCGGGGCGCACCGGACCCGCGGGTTGAGGCTGAGCGTCTGCTTGCCCTCGTCAATCTGCCGGATCTCGCGGACCGCAAGCCCGCTCAGCTCTCGGGCGGACAGCAGCAGCGCGTCGCGGTGGCTCGCGCTCTGGCCCGCCGTCCGCAGGCGCTTCTGCTCGACGAACCCTTCTCCGCCGTGGACCGCGCCACGCGCGAACGTCTCTACGATGAGATCATCGCATTGCGCGCGCACCTCAAAATGCCGGTGGTGCTCGTCACTCATGACGTGAACGAGGCCCAGTTGCTGGCCGACCGCATGGCGGTGATCGAAAATGGGCGCATCGTGCGCGAAGGCACCACGGCCGAGGTGATGGCCGATCCTGAAGCCTTGCGCGCCATGGGCATTCGGGAGATTGCTGCGATGTTGCCGGCGATCATTGTCGAGCACGGGGATGACGGGCTGACCCGGCTCGACGCCGCCGCGGGTCCGCTGTTCCTACCAGCCATCGAGGGTCTGCCTGGCACGCGGTTGCGCGTGCGGATCATGGCGCATGACGTCATCCTTGCGCGGGCGCGGCCGGAAGGGCTTTCCGCGCAGAACATCCTCGCGGGGAAGGTCGCCAGCATCGTTCCCGGCACAGGGCCGGGCGTGATCGTCCACGTCCAGGTGGGCGATGGGGAGATCCTCGCCCGCATCACGCGCCGTGCCGCCGAGCAACTGGGCCTCAAACCCGACGATGACGTCCACGCCATCGTCAAGTCGATGTCGGTCGCCCGCGATCACGTCGCCCGTGCCCCGACCCACAACGAGGCAGCGCAATGACGCAGGTCGACCGTCCTGCGATGACCTTCGGCTGGGGCGCCGTGATCGGAACTCTCGGCGGGCTGATCGGGCTTGGTGGGGCGGAGTTCCGCCTGCCGGTGCTGATCGGGCTTTTCCGCTTCGCCGCCCTCGAGGCGATCATCCTCAACAAGGCGATGAGCCTCGTGGTCGTGGCTTCGGCCCTGCCGTTCCGTGCCGGCACGGTGCCGTTCGGCGCCATTGCCGATCACTGGCCCGTCATCGTCAATCTTCTCGCCGGCAGCATGCTGGGCGCCTGGTTCGGGGCGGGCTGGGCCACGCGGATGGAATCCCACTCGCTCTATCGCGTCATTGCCCTGCTGCTTGTCGGCATTGCGGCCGTGCTGCTGTTCGGACACGACGCGGACGGGTCCGGTGTCCCGCTGCTAGGCGGGATCGCGCAGGCCATCGCAGGAATTGCCGCGGGATTCGTCATCGGCGTGGTTGCTTCCCTGCTCGGTGTCGCAGGCGGCGAATTGCTGATCCCGACGCTCCTTCTCCTGTTCGGCGCTGACATCAAGCTCGCCGGCAGCCTGTCGTTGGCGGTTAGCCTGCCGACCATGATCGTCGGCTTCGCCCGCTACAGCCGCGACGACAGCTTCGCAGTGCTCGGCCGAAATCGCCGCTTTGTCCTTGTCATGGCGGCGGGCTCGATCGCCGGATCGTTCGTCGGCGGCCTGCTGCTCGGCATCGTACCGAGCGCGTTCCTGCTCCCTGCGCTCGCCGCGATCCTGCTGGTCTCGGCGGTCAAAGTCTGGTGGCACGCCTAGCCCGTACCGGGATCAGACTGCATAGTCTCCGCCAATCGGCTTGTAACGGTTGATTTGTTACCATGGTTACATTATATGTGAGCCATGGTATCGTCTGCTTGGCTACTCCTCACGTAC
>CAYQLG010000197.1:0-5610 GCA_964418235.1 uncultured Planctomycetales bacterium | reverse complement strand
CGACGCGCCCGCTGCGCCGCCACAGTCGTCCGATGCCACGATCCTGCGCCGCGGCGCGGCCCACCTCGGCGCTGATCCGCGCGAGCAAACGCTCCCAGCGTACCCGTCCGGCCACGCCGGGCAGCTTCGCCAACAAATGGGTGAGCCGCACGTCCGGGTCGTGCCGCACCTCGGCCACGGCATGCTCGATGCGCGCGGCAAAGCGCGTCCAATCGATCCGCGCCAGTTCAGCCGCCCCACTCGCCTTCATTGCCTCGTTCAGGCGCGACCAGCCATCGTGAATGGGCGCAAGCGCCGGATCGGCGGCGACGGCCGCGTCGATCCGCTCGCGCAGGTCGGCGCGCTGTGGCGCGTCGAGCGCGAGGCTGAGAAGTTGCTCGAATTCACTGCGCGTCATTGCTGCACCTCTTCACCGCGCCGCAAACCTGCCTTGGCATTATCGCCGGGTTCACGGCGGCGCCCGGCTCATGTTTTCCGGGCCATCGCTTCAGCCCTTCACAGGAACTCGGCCAGCAGCTCTTTGAGCTTTCGACGGGCCTGAAACACGTGCCACTTCACCGCCTCCACGCTGATGCCCATGATCTCGGAGACTTCCTTCTGAGGTAGCTGCTCGATGCTGAAGAGCACCAATGCCGTGCGCTGCTGCTCGGGCAATTGCGCCATCGCCGCCGTGATGCGCTCGTGCAGCTCTTCCGCGGCCAGCCTGGCGCCCGGGCGCTCGTCCGATGAGGGTGAGTCGGAGACCAGTTCGTCGGCCGACTGGCTCTCGTCGGTCAGACAGTCCTCGAAGGAGACGCGCGGCGCGACCTTGCGCGAACGACGCTGGTTGAGTGCCAGATTGGTGACGATTCGCAGCAGCCATGGGCCAAACCGCGCTCTTTCCTCAAGCGTGTGCAGGTTGCGATAGGCCCGAACAAACGCCTCTTGCGCAACCTCCAGCGCGTCATGCACATTGCCCAGCAGCCGGTAGCCGACGGCCACCGCCCGCTGCTGGTAGCGCTGGATCAAGGCATCGAATGCGCCCACCTCTCCGCCGATGACCCGCTCGACCAGCACTTCGTCGTCGAGCGCGTCAGGTGTCGTGTGGGTCGAGTCTGCCACCACGTCTATCCTTCATGACACCGACCGCAGCCCGGCGGTTGGCCAAACCACGACATCGATCAAGAGTCCTATAAAATGCAATGGCCGTCCGCGCAATTCGCTCCGGACCCAACCGATTGTCAGTTGCCGCCAACCAACGGTCAATTCTCAGTATTGAGCAGCCGGAAGGAGATTTCTTGCCAGACCATCAAATCGGCGGGAACTTGGCCGAAAGATTGCGATCGCGCGCTGCGACCGTCCAGACAGCACTACAACGGCATGCCGAGGATCGTCGATTCAAAGACCATCTCGTTGTCGACGAAACCCTGCGTCTGCATAATCGTGCGTCGTACGCTGACTTTGATGGCCTTGCCCATGAGCAGCAGCCGCGCAGGCGGAATCACAGCAGCCCGAAAGCGGGTCTCCTCGACGCCGGCGAACCCGAGAAAGCCTTTGAAATCCAGCGCATGGTGCACATAGAAGCTGGTGAGCTGCGCGGCGCACTCGATCATGAGAACGCCAGGGAAGAGCGGGCGACCGGGAATGTGGCCGCGTGCCCACCACGCGTCGGCACGGATGTCGTGGAAACCGGCAATCACACCGACGGACTTGTCAATGTAAACGACCGCATCGAGCAGCGCAAACTCAAAAGACTGCGGGTTGGACGCAGCGATAGCCGCGCGGTCCGCAACGAGCTTCGAAAAGTCGACGGTTTGCGGCTCGATAATGGCCGGAGGCGGCATAGAAGCTCACTGAGGCGATCAGCATGGGCTGATTGATGAAAAACAACAACAGAGGCGGATTTCTCGGCTGCACACGGCGAATTCTTCGGCTCGGTGGTTCATCCCACCCTGCTGACAAGAACCGCAGAGCAGTCGGGGCAGGCTTGTCTGGCGGAGTAACTCGCCGCCGGGGGTTATTCTTTGGACTCCGTTTCGGGAGACGGGGCCGCCTCGTCACTGCCGCGCAGCTCGAGGATCTTCTCACGTACCGCCTGGGCGGCGTTCTTGATGTCCTGCATGGCCTTGCGCACGCGCGTGCCGGCGGCCTTGTTTCCGCCGGCGGCCTTGTAGACATCGTCCGACACTTCCTCGACCAACCGTTTGAGTGTCAGAAATTCATCCATACCGCAGTCTCCTAGCCTGGAGCGGGGTTGTAACTCTGCGGCAGGCGGTTTGCAAGGGGTATTTGTGCGAATTGTTAAGACGATCGGACGGCCCGATCGCATCCATTTTCAACAAAAGGCCTTACAAATTTCGCGCCAAGGAGAGGAACGAGTTGCAAACGGGCAAGCCGAACTGCGACTATGAGGAAGCGATTCAGACAATCCAGCCGCCAGATAAACCCAACCAACGACGCAGCGACGGAGCGACGAAGGGAGCAGACCAATGCCCATCGGCTCGGATCGATCTCACTGCCTGCGGACCAACAGCCGCCGAGTCTATTCACCCCCCGGCATGGGCCAATTGAGAATGCGCCGACGCTGTTCCTTGCGCCGCGCATTGACGCCAAAGCCCGGCCTCAATTGCCCGGTCAGCTTATGAAGCGAATGAAAGTGCGACATTTCTGCGAGGTAGCGCGGGCCGAACCGGCCATGCACAAGTTCCGCGCTGCGCAGTGAACTGAGAAACCCCACCGCATCGTGAAAGTCGCTCAGCAACTGATAGCACGGATCGAGATGGCCGCGCAAGTGGGCATCGGCGCCGGTGAACGCCGCCACGTTGTGCCGTTGCGAAAACCGCAGCGCCTTGCGGTCGGAAAGCGGAAACACGCTCTGTGCGTTGCAGACCTCAATGGCGTGGAGATAGGGCTGCAGGCGCTTCAGGCCCTGACGGCCGAGCGCATGCCGACACAGCGCCATGAAAGGATGCGGCGCGAGCACCAAGCCGCCCTGGGCATGGATCGCCTCGGCGGTCGCCTCGACCGACAGCCCCGGCGTCACACGCTCCTGCAGGAAAAGCCCGATGATGTGTCCGTTGCGCGAGGTGACCTCTTGCCCGACAATGATCCGCACCGCCCCGCCATAGCGCTCCTGCGACAACGCCGCCGCCTCCAGCGCGCCATCAATCTCATCATGATCGGTCACCGCCACGCAATTCACGCCGCGCCGCAGCGCCGTGGCCAACAACTCACCCGGCGAGTTATTCGAATCCAGCGAATAATTCGTATGCACGTGGATGACGGTCTTGAGCTTCATGCAACTTATTCCACTCCGGCACGGACTCGCTTCGACCGTCGCCGCGCCGGACCGCTTCCGCTATCAGGGGCGCGCCGGCGGACGCTGGCGTCTGTGAGATATTACACGGCTCATCGCCCTGCAACGCCACGTGCAAACAGCGGTCCTGATGCACGGCTGATCAAGTGGTACGCAACATCACGGAGCGAATCCGAGTCATTTCGAGCCGGTCGCGGCGACGTCCCCTGCCGCCTTCAGAACCGCCGCACATCAACGGCTGATCGCGACCGATTCTCCCGAAGGACAGGGCGGCGCATCGGTCGCGCAAGCGGCGATCAGTGCGGCCACGTCCTCGGGCGCAAGCGTGCGCTCGGCGGGAAATGACTTGAAGTTCTCTCGCAACATGCGTGTCTCGACCGCGCCCGGGGCAATCGCGAAAGCCCGGATGTTCAGCGACTTTCCCTCGCGCGCGATCGCCTTGGTGAAGAGGCTGACCCACGCCTTGCTCGCGCCATAAATCGAAAAGCCCATGAACGGATCGGTCGCTGCCAGCGAAGATACGTTCACGATCACGCCGCCCCCCTGCCGCTTGAAGATCGGCCACGCGGCCCTCACCGTTGCAAACGTCGCCGCCACGTTGACCGCGAGGCAGGCGTCAAACTGTTCGTCGCTGGTTCGCTCGACCGGGGCCAGCGGCGCGTAGCCCGCGTTGTTGACCAGCACGTCGAGCCGGCCGGTCGCCTGCACCGCTTCGTCGATGATTCGCGTGGCCTGCTCCCGCTGCGACAGATCCACCGAAAATGTGTGACAAGTCGTTCCATGGACGCTCTGGATCGCGTGAAGCTGCTCGGCGGCCTCGGCCAGCTCAGCCGCATGGCGTGCGACCAGGCAAAGGTTATAGCCGGACTCTGCAAAGCGCCGCGCCGCCGCCAAGCCGATGCCGCGACTGCCGCCGGTGATGAGACAAGTCGGTTGATTCATGCCCAGAGCGTAGGCCGTCGAGCGCAGCCATTCAATAAATCGCATCCTCAAACCGAACCGCGCCGGTCAGGAAGCGATTCAGCGGCTGCATGAGCCGGGGAATAGCGACGAAGTGACGAAGGGACGACGCGACGAAGGGAATGCAAAAAAACCGAACCGCGACAACAAACCGAACCGCGCCCGTAAGGCAGCGATTCGAATCTCGTGGCGCCCGAACCTACCTCCGCCGCATGCCGTTATTGCAGGCGTTCACAATCGTTTGATTCCCGCCGCTCCGACGCGCTTGCGCTGCCGGAGCACCTCAACGGCGCTGCGGTCATCCACGCCCGGCTCGATTCCAATCGCTCCCTCACGGTCGCGGTTCGGTTCGGCGCTCAATCGCTCCCGCACGGTCGCGGTTCGATCTTGGTGCGTGCAAGATGTGCAGCATAATCAGGCGCCGCGCCACGCCTGCGCCGCGGCGATGGCAGCGATCAGACTTTGAGCCTTGTTGACGGTTTCCTGGTACTCCGCCGCCGGCTCGGAATCGGCGACCACGCCTGCACCGGCCTGCACGTCGACAACCCAGCGGCCCGCAACCTCGGACGGACGCAGCACCATCGTCCGCAGAGCGATGCAGGTGTCGAGATTGCCCACGTCGTCGATGTATCCAATCGCGCCGGCGTAGGGGCCGCGGCGCGTCGGCTCAAGCTCATCGATGATCTGCATCGCGCGGACCTTCGGGGCGCCGCTGACCGTGCCGACCGGCAGCGTCGCGCGCAGCGCGTCAAATGCGGTCAAGCCGTCGCGCAGCGCGCCGGTGACGTGCGTGCTGATGTGCATGACGTGGCTGTAGTACTCGACCGCCATCACGTCCGCGAGCCGCACCGAACCGACCCGGGCGACACGCCCGATGTCGTTGCGGCCCAGATCGACCAGCATGATGTGCTCGGCCCGTTCTTTCGGATCGGCCAATAGCTCCTCGCGCAGGCGATGATCTTCGGCCTCCGTCGCGCCGCGACGGCGTGTGCCGGCGAGCGGACGATTGTGAATCACGCCATCCTGCACGCGGCACATGATCTCGGGGCTGGCCCCGACCAGACAGACCGCCGGCGATTTCATGATGAACATGAACGGCGACGGATTGATCACGCGCAACGCACGATAAATTTGCAGCGGCTCGGCGGCGGTATCGACGCGAAAGCGCTGCGAAAGCACCACCTGAAAAATGTCTCCGGCGCGGATGTATTCCTGCGCCCAGCGCACCGCCGCTTCAAACGCAGCGCGCTCGAAGTTGCTTGCGGCCGACGGCGCGGGCGGCAGCGGTGCGGCAGCGCGCAGGGCGCCATCCATGCCTGGCAAGGCCGGCAGTGGGCGCAGCGGCGCCGGCTCGC
>CAYQLG010000196.1:0-5656 GCA_964418235.1 uncultured Planctomycetales bacterium | reverse complement strand
AGGGACAGTGCTAGGTGGGCAGTTTGACTGGGGCGGTCTCCTCCCAAAACGTAACGGAGGAGTACAAAGGTCAGCTCAGCACGGTTGGCAATCGTGCGGCGAGTGCAAGGGCACAAGCTGGCTTAACTGTGAGACCCAAGCGTCGAACAGATGCGAAAGCAGGTCCTAGTGATCCGGTGATCCCGCGTGGAAGGGTCATCGCTCAACTGATAAAAGGTACTCCGGGGATAACAGGCTGATGACCACAGAGCGTCCATAGCGGCGTGGTCGTTTGGCACCTCGATGTCGGCCCATCACATCCTGGGGCTGTAGGCGGTCCCAAGGGTTCGGCTGTTCGCCGATTAAAGTGGTACGCGAGCTGGGTTCAGACCGGCGCGAGCCAGGTCGGTCCCTATCTGCTGTGGGCGTAGGAGTCTTGAGAGGCCATCACTCTAGTACGAGAGGATTGGGTGGTACTTGCCTCTGGTGTACCAGTTGTCGCGCTAGCGGCACGGCTGGGTAGCTAAGCAGGGATTGGATAAACGCTGAAAGCATCTAAGCGTGAAGCCGTCCTCAAGATTAGGACTCCATCTCCCTTCGGGTGAGAAAAGACCCCTCGTAGACCACGAGGTTGATAGGCCGGGAGTGTACGGGCTGAGAAGCCTTTAGCTAACCGGTACTAACGGTCGATCGCTTGATCACTTTTATGAATCGCTGGGCTTTGATCGGCTTACCGCTGATCCATCCCAACTCATGAAGTGGGCAAGCCGCACATCATCGAGAGAGACGCGGTTTGATCCTGTCTCATCTACCTGCACTTGTCACGAGTATTTTTGTCTCGAGTGCAATCGCCGACGGCCCTTTTCCGGCCGCGGCGCACACGATTTTCCGGTGACTTTACGTGCGGGGTCACACCTGATCCCTTTCCGAACTCAGTAGTTAAGCCCGCACGGCCGATGGTAGTCCTGATCGGGCGAGAGTAGGTGATTGCCGGTTTTACGGCCCGGTGTCGGTCATACGGCACCGGGCCTCTTTCTTGCGCTGACGCTCACTCTTCACTCCTGCCCGATTCCTTTGTTCGCGAGCTGGTTCGATGCCGGCATCCTCTCAACCCGTCTGTGTCGGCTTAACTTCAGCGCGAGCGGGGATTCTTCTTTGTGATTTCGTGCCCCCATTGTCCGTCCAACTTTTCAACTGGGCACGGCCATCGCCATCCTGTCCGTCGGCAAGGCGCCCCCTTCGCGTTATGCTGGTTCACCGGCTTACGCCTTTGTCTCCTCTGCCCGCGACGGCGTTTCGGAACCTCGGATTTCAAGGCCCCGCCGGTGCGCCGCTTTTTTCATTCGGCCATCAACGAATTTCGATGGCTTCTCCTCCAAACATGCCGCCAACAAATTCAGCGGTAGAGCCTCTATCCATACGATCGGCCTGATCGCGCTGATTGGCGCGAGCCGCCGAGCCGCGTAACCGATTCGCGCTGCATTGACGGACCCCACCCTCTCTCCGATACGATGCCGCGTCCGCGGTCGGATGCGCGTCCGCGACAAGTTCGGCGCTCGCGCCGGGATAGGTGTGGCATGCAAAGCGTGGCTTGGCTGGCAATTGGCACGGCACTGCTCTGGTCGACTCGCGTCGAGGCAGAACCCGATTATCTCCCCGCCGCTGATCTGGGCGCGGCGGGCTTGGCGAAGTATTGGCAGATTTCGTTAGCGCTGCCGACGGGCGATGCGCTGACTGAAGCTTATCTGGTCGATGATCACGTATATCTCGGCACAGCGGGCGGCTATTGCTACGCCGTCCACGTCGATACCGGCGCGATCCGCTGGATGCAGCAGTACACGCGCAGCGGCTACCGCCTGAGACGGCCCTGCCACGCGGGCGATCGCACGCTCCTCGCCACCCAGACCGATTTGCAGATGTACGATCGTCGCACCGGCGAGCCGTTGCGCCGGGTCGAGCTGGGTTTTCCCTGCGGCAGTCCGCCGGTTAGCGATGGCACACACGTTTATCTCGGCGGCCTGAACGGGCGCTTCTACGCGATCCTGCTCGCGACGGGCTTCGTCGATTGGAAGTTCTATACCGGCGGCCCGATCACGAACGCCGCCGCGCTGGGCGAGGACGTGGTCTATTTCGCCGATGATGGCGGCACGCTCTTCGCCGCCAAGACCAGGGACAAATCGCGCGGCTATGCCGTGCGCACCTTCGGCCCGATCAGCGGGAATCTATTCGTAAATGACGCCGGCGTGTTTGTGCCCAGCCGTGATCAAACGCTCTATCTGTTTGATCTGGTTGTCGGCGGTATTCGTTGGCGGGCGCGCTTCTCGGGGCCGCTCTATGAGCCGCCCTTGGTTGGTGACAACGTGCTCTTTCAGTATTGTCCCGATGACGGCGTCGTCGCGGTCGAGACCGAGGTTGACAATGTTGACGAGCGGTTGCGCTGGGCGCTGCCGCGCGGGCGCGCGGCGCTGACCTGGGATCGTGAATTCGCCTACATCTATACGCAGGACGACACGATCGTCGCAGCCGATCTGCGGACGGGCGCCGTCAAGCACACGGTGCCGGTCGGCGACATGCGCATGCCGGTTCCGGGGCGCCGGCCGGGCGTCATCATGCTCGCCGGCAGCGACGGCCGCCTGTTCTGCGCACGCTCCAAAGATGCGGGTTATCCCAGCGCGGCGGATGTGCGCAAGGCGCTCGCCGCGCCGCCGCAAGCCGCGGCGACCCAGCCCACGACGCAGCCGACGACTCAACCGACGACGCAAGCCGCTGATGATCCGCTCAGCTCCGAGCGGCGCGGCACGCCGCAGGGCGGGCGCTCGAAAATTTCGCGCGAGTGGACCGAAGGCGCGCTGCCGCGCTAACACGTGCGCGGCTTCGCGCGATGCTTTTGCGCCAATCGCTGAAGGCTTGCCGGTCGCGCGGGGCCTGACGCGCCGAGGTCGGCGAGATCGGGCCACGCCGCGTAGCACGGCGGCGTGAGCGGCGTTGCCCTCCGCCCGGCGCGCTTCGCTTGCAAATCGACCGGCACGGGCTACATTCCAACCCATGGCCGATGCCTCTCAACATGACGCCGCCCCCGGCGGGGAACATTCCGCCGACGGTGCGGCCTCCGCCACTTCGACAATCACTCCGATCGCGATGCCGCCGCTGGATGATTTGCAGGCCGTGGCCCGGCTGCGGGAGGCCTATGAGCAAATTCGCGCCGAGCTGTCAAAGGTCATCGTCGGTCAGGAACTGGTGATCGACGAGTTGCTGATCGCGCTCTTTGCCCGCGGTCACGTGATCCTGGAGGGCGTGCCGGGCCTGGCCAAGACGCTGCTGATCGGCAGTCTTGCGAAGTGTCTCGGGCTTGAGTTTCACCGCATCCAGTTCACGCCGGACCTGATGCCCTCGGATATCACCGGCACCGAGGTGATTCAGGAGGATCGCCGCACCGGGCAGCGCTCGTTCCGGTTTTTGAAGGGGCCTATTTTCGCGAATGTGCTGCTGGCCGACGAAATCAACCGCACGCCGCCCAAGACGCAGGCGGCGCTGCTTGAAGCGATGCAGGAATATCAGGTCACGGTCGGCGGCGTGCGTCATCCGCTCGATCCGCCGTTCTTCGTCCTGGCGACGCAAAATCCGATCGAGCAGGAAGGCACCTATCCCCTGCCCGAGGCGCAGCAAGACCGCTTCATGTTCAAAATCCACGTCGGCTATCCGAGCTATGAGGAGGAATACCTCATCGCCGAGCGCACGACGGGCGAGACTATGCCGGAGATTCGGCCGGTGTTGACGCAGGGTGAGATTCTGCGGCTGCAGGAGGTCGTGCGGAAGGTGCCGACGGCGCCCAGCGTCATTCAATACGCGCTCGACGTTGTGCGCGCAACGCGCCCCGACGCTCCGGATGCGCGCGGTGATGGCGCGCTCGGCGGCGCTCGGAGCGAGACCAGCCTCGGTGCGACGCGCACCGCCGCGCGCGGCGGCACGGCCGTAGCGACAACGCGGGCCGCCCCGGCGGATGCACTGATTCAGCGACTGGTGACGTTTGGCGCGGGGCCCCGCGCGGTGCAGTTTTTGCTGCTGGGCGCCAAGGCGCGGGCCGTCATGTTTGGCCGCAAACACGTCGCAACCGAAGACGTGCGCGCGATCGCGAACCCGGTGCTGCGACATCGCATCATTACCAACTATGCGGCCGAGGCCGAGGGCTATACCGCCGACCGCATCATCGCGCACGTGCTCGGCCAGGTGACAACGCGCGAGGGCAGCGATGGCGGCCTCCGGGAAATTCGTAAAGCCTGAAATCATCGCGCGGCTGCGCGGGCTGGAGCTGCGCTCACGCGGGGCCGTCTCCGGCTCGGTCGCGGGCATGCATCGCAGCGTCTATCGCGGCTATAGCGTCGAATTTGCGGAGCATCGACCCTATGTGCCCGGTGATGATCTGCGCCACATCGATTGGCGGCTTTTCGGCCGCAAAGACCGCTTTTTCGTCAAGCAATACGAGGAGGAGACCAATCTCGAATGCCATCTGCTGCTCGACATCAGCAGCTCGATGACATTTACCAGCGGTGGCTTGACGAAGTTCGACTATGCCTGCTTTCTGACGGCGAGCATCGCGTATCTGATCGCACATCAGAACGACGCCGCCGGACTGATCGCCTTTGACGACCGCATCCGCGCCAAGCTGCCGGCGCACACGGGCAAGGCGCACCTGGCCAATCTGCTGGCGCTGTTGGAGAAAACCACGCCCGCCGGCACGACCGACGTGAAAATTCTGTTTCATCGTCTGGCGGAAGAGCTGCGGCGGCGTTCGCTGGCGGTGGTGATCTCCGACCTGCTGGCTGATCCGGAGGACGTGCTGACCGGGCTGGAGCACATCGCCTATGCCGGGCATGAATTGATCCTCTTGCACGTGATGGATGATCACGAGTGGAATTTTCCGTTTGTCGAAAACACGCTCTTTGAGGGGATCGAAGATCAGACGCAGTTGCTCGCCGATCCGCAGTCGCTGCGGGCGAGCTACCTCGACGCCGTGCAGAACTACACCGCGCGGCTGCGGGCCTTGTGCCTCAAGCACCGGGCCGATTATGTGCCCATCAACACGCGCGTGCCGATTGATGTCGTCTTGAGCGCGTTCCTCAGCAAGCGCAGCGGCGTCGCGGGGCGCGTGCTATGACCGGCGGCGCGACGCACCTGTTGGCTTTTGGCGTGCTCAACGCGCTGGCTCTCAGCGGTCTGGGCCTCGCCGCCGTCCCGATCATCATTCACTGGCTTTCGCGGCGGCGCTATCAACGCGTCCGCTGGGCGGCGACCCGCTTTCTGCTGGAGGCCGAGCGGCAGAATCGCCGCCGCACACAGCTTGAGCAGTGGCTGCTGCTGGCGCTGCGCTGTTTGATTATGTTGCTCCTGGCGATGCTGATCGCGCGGCCGTTTGTGCGGCCTGGCCTGGTGGCGCGGCTATTGGGAGGCGAAGGCGCCGCCAGGCGCGTCATCCTGATCGATGATTCCGCAAGTCTTACTTTTCGCGGGCCGGGCGGCGTCGATCTTGAGCGGCTGACCGCGGCGGCCGACCGGCTGCTCGGTTGGATGCGGCAAGAGACGCCCGACGATCTGGTCGGCGTTTTCCTCACGTCGCGGGCCGAGCCGCTCGCGGGTGCGCCGGCGGCGCTGCAGGAGCCGCGCGGCACGGCCCTCGCCC
>CAYQLG010000195.1:0-5729 GCA_964418235.1 uncultured Planctomycetales bacterium | reverse complement strand
TGGTGGTTCGGCGGTGCCCGCGACACAGCCGGCCGAGCCTGCCGCGCCCGCTTCTCCGGCCGGCACAGCCGAGGAACCTTACGGGCCGGCCGCGCCCTCCGGCCGGCGGGAGCCGCGCTGATGCCTTGGTGGCTCTTTGGGACCGGGCTGCTCTTGACGTACGTGTTGCAGACGGCCGCGGTCGGCGCGTTGGATCTGCGCGCGGTTGATCTGTTCCTCGCTTTTGCGCTGGTGTTGGCGTTCGTCGCGCCCAGCGCCGACGCGCGCATCGCCGGCACGCTGATCGGCTTCGCGCAGGATCTCGGCAGCGGCCAGCATGATGCGCCGCTGGGGTTGTTTGCGTTTGCGCTCGGGCTGGCGGCGCTGCTGGTCACGCTGCTGCGCGAGTGGGTCAATGTGCGGCTGTGGTGGGCGCGGGCGGTCGCGGCGTTTCTGGCTGGGCTGCTCAGTCAGATGATCGCGATGATCTATCTGCGGTATTTCGGCATCGCGGCGGGCGGCTGGTGGCGCGATCTGGGCCACTGTCTGGCGACGGCGGCGCTGGCCGCGATTCTTGCGACGTTGCTGGTGCAACTGCCCGAGTTGCTCCGCCGCAAGCCGAGCCGCGTGACACGTTACGGAGGTTGGCGCGGATGAGGGGCATCACGGGGTCTTTCTATCTTTTCGCCACGCTGCTGCTGGCGCTTAGCGGCTGCGCCTTGCCAGAGCGAATCGCGTCACCCACGCGACAGCGTCAGGGCATGGTCTTCGTGCTGCCGGGCATCGAGGGCCGCAGCGTCTGGAATCAGGATCTCGCGCTGGGCCTGGCAGAGGGCGGGGCCCGCTCCGCCATCGAGGTCTATGACTGGACCACCGGCCTGCCCGGCGGATTCCTCTTCAACCTCGCCGACATCGAGCGCAACCGCGCGCAGGCCGCGCGCCTGGCCGAGCGCATCGTTGACTATCAGCGGCGTTACCCCGATCGGGCCGTGCATCTCATCGGCCACTCCGGCGGCGGCGGCGTGGTCGTCCTCACGCTTGAAGCTTTGCCCGAAGACACCACTATTGCGGCGGCGATATTGCTCGGGCCGGCGCTCTCGCCGACATATGATCTTTCGCTCGCCCTCCGCCGCACACGGCGCGGCATCTACAATTTTTATTCTGAGCGCGACGTCAGCTTCCTGATGCTGGGTACGTCGCTCTATGGCACGATCGATCGTGAGTATGCGCTCTCCGCCGGCGCAGTCGGCTTTGCGCGTCCGGATCTGGCAGACGACGACGATGCGGCCGCGCTTTCATCCACAGGCGCCGCGGCGCGGCTTACACGGCGCGGCGGACCGGCCCCGCTCGAATCCGCCGGCGAACGGCCCAGCGCCGCCAGCGGCGATCGACTGAACTCAAATGGCGGCGAGCGGCCCCGCGCCGGCGGCAGTGAGCGCCTCAGCGCAGGAGGCGAGGGGCGGCCCGACAGCCCGGCCGGCGGCGCGCGGATCAGCGTCGCGGAGTTGTATGCCCGCAAGCTCAAGCAAGTCGCGTGGAACCCGGAGCTGGCCGAATATGGCGCCAGCGGCACACATCTGGGCTGGGCCTCGCGGCGCTTCGCGCGGGATTATCTCGCGCCGCTGATCCGCGCGAGCGAGCGTGAGCAACCCCCGCCGGGGAGTTTGAAGCCGCTGGATTTCTGAGACCAACTTTGCCCTACATCATAAGCAGGCCGGGCTGATGCTCTCTGGACCGTTCTGATTGGATGACATGGTGAAAGCAGGGATGGCCGCGGGAAAGCCACACGTATCTCCCTCTATCCGTAAGTGGCTGTGCCGACCAGTGCTTGGATTCAGCCGGCCATAGAACGAAAAAAGCTTGATCCAGCGACCGAAAATGATAAGCTATAGGAAACATTTGGGAGGAAAGATCATGCGCATCACGCATCACGCATCACGCATCACGCATCACGTCGTTCGTAGCGGCAGCTTTGGTTTTCAGCCTGGTCCGATTG
The DNA here is from genome assembly GCA_964418235.1 of uncultured Planctomycetales bacterium. Lineage (GTDB taxonomy): Bacteria > Planctomycetota > Phycisphaerae > UBA1845 > Fen-1342 > CAYQLG01. Next base: position 3,754 of record CAYQLG010000195.1, on the reverse strand, counting down.
TCCCCAGCCCAGTGCCCGCCGATGGATCAGTGTAGCGCCACCCCTGAGCCTGGGTATCCGACGATCTGCCCCAAACCTGATCGCATCGGCGTGTGCAAGACGCAGCTAACGAACGACGCTGCCGTTCAACGTGAAACGTCGATTGCGATTGTCAATAACAATTGCGCACGGACGTTGATCGGATCTTGGATCGATGATGCGGTTGGGCATCACATCGCTGTGGTGCGATCAGAAGACGGTTTCTTCTGGGATCCGCCGGCGGCGACCGCCTGCGCCCTGCCGGTCCCACCGGCCACCGGCGCGCGGCGCACGGTCAACGACTGCTACTTCACGAACACGTCGGGATCGTGGCAGCAGAATTGCCCAGGGTTTGTGATTCCTCCAAGCTGGAAAACCGCCGATGAGGCTGTAGCCGCAGGCGCGGGTGGCATGGGCTATTTCGCTATCGGCAGCGTTGGTGTGATCCCGCCCCCACCGGGATATTCGTCCAATGCAAATACCATGCTTTTTGCCCGGACCAGTACAGCCGGCGCCGGCTTTGATCTCTTCAACTACCCGGCCCTGCCCCCGGGCAGTGGCACAATTTCAGCCCGGATCAAGCATGTATGCGAGGTCGATCAATACATCGCTTCGTCGGATCGAAATCACGTGGTGGCCAGTCCGGTTACACCGGGGAAGCTTGCGTTGGCTTGGAATTACGGCAAGATCTCAATCGAAGTATTTCTATCCAGCGACTTTGGAGACACATTTCAAGGTGATATGCCACCAGTCAACAAACCAACACAGTTGCAAGCTACTGTTCCTCAGCGGGAAGTCAATGCACCGCATGGAGCTTATGACGATAGCGATAATCTCTACCTTGTTTGGACTTATACAAACGATCCAATCAGTCGTGTGTCAGACGATGTATACATACACGGACGTAGGCGCTGCCCGAGCGGTTGCTGGCAACCGCCGATCGGTCCATATGGGGCATGCACCGCTGCCTATCAGTTGCCATTCGTAGTCGCTGGTTCATTTAAGGGAATGGGCGGATACGCTGTGCCTGGATTCAATGAGGACTCCGCGACCTCGATTGCGGTCGATCGAACGCGGCTTGGCTTGAGCAATGCACGAGGACCGCGTAACGGCTGGATTTATGTCGTCTATGTCGAACGGCAGTTTGTTGGAACGGACGCTCACCGCCGCACTCGGGTTCGTCTAGCACGGTCGTGTGATCGCGGTGCCACCTGGAGCCCCTCGATTGAAATTGATTCTGACAGCGGCAATCCGCACTCCTCGCAACTGTTGCCGCAGGTCGCCGTCGACGGGCTTGGCGGCGTCGGGATTCTATGGTACGACACACGCAACTGGACGGGTTCTGTCTTAGACGACCGCAAGTACGACATCTATTTCAAGTATTTGCCGGAAGGTCAGATAAGCACTGCCCCGCCCTGGAATGTGGCCAAGCGCATATCGACCGGCGCTGTCACGCCGGCGTTCGAGACGTTGGGGTTTCAAGAGCCATTGGGTGAATACAGCGGTCTCGCGGCCGACCCGGCTGACGGCACCGCCGTGTTTCACGCTCTCGTCATGGGGCGTCCGAATGTGCCCGGCAGCAACCTGGATATCTATAGCTATCAGATCGTACTGAGAAAAGCCAGCGACATGGACGGCGACAACGACGTTGACTGGGGCGACTATGCCCTGTTAACGACCTGCGCTACGTCGGGCGGCCCCAATTGCTATTGCGCCGCCGGCGACATGAATGGAGACGGGGCGGTGACGCCGGCCGATCTCGTAGGGTTCGACGCGCGCCTGATCGAGACAGGCTGTCTTTGTCGGGGGGCATGCCAGGTCTGCCCGGATTGCAGCCTTGAGTGCGAATTGCCCGAGCCGCTGGCATTAACAGAGGGAAGCTCGTTCGCGTCATTGCCGACGGGTTTCATGGGCGCGGGCTGTGTCACGGCGGAAATGCTCGCGCGCCATTTGCCGGAAGCGCGACTATTCGAGACGGCCCGCGCGTTGCGGGCGCTGCTCGATCGTGAGCCGGGCCATGCGGATGCGGCGTTGGTTGCTGAAATACTGGCATGTCTGCAAGGATATGTTCCTACGAGCTAAATCACTAGAACAAAGGGTCTCCCATGAAACTGTTGTATTTTGTGCCGGTCATGGTTCTGGCCGCTGTTCCGGCCCCCTCACTGGCTACGATTCTATTTCACGCGGGCTTGGGCGAACCGCCTCCCGCCGCGCTGTCTGGAATTCCGCTCACTGAATTCGGATTCGATGAACGGCCGCTACGGGTAGTTGTCGATTCAATCCCATCGCCGCTAGGCGGCGACGTGGGTTTTATGCACCCGGGCGGTGTCGTTCATGGCCGGGTCGGGCTGACCTGGGCCATGGTCGATGAAGATTATCTCGGCGATATCTATATGTTCAGCACTCAAGCTGAATTGATGCTGACCATGCCCCCGGAAACAGTTGCATTCCGCACGAGCGTGGCGTCGGCACGCGACGGCTTCTCCGTGTCGATGCAAATTGCCACGGATGACGGCCAGCTTTTTCATCATTGGGTCCCGCGGTACGGTTTAGGTGCGCATTGGGTGGGCTTCTCGGTCAGCAATCCCGAGACCGAAGTCATCCGCTCAGTTCGCATCTTCATCCACTGGGGCGGGGCGGCTTCGATCGGCCGGCTGGCGATCGCGCGCGTGCCGGAGCCGGCGACGCTGGCGTTGTTAATGTTTGGCTGGCTGACACTGCGGCGACGTTCAGCGAAAAGACCGACGTTCTAAAAGCGACTGGCCGCACAGTCTGAGGCAGCGCTGATTACAATAGACGTCGCTATGAAAGCCCTCTACTTGGTAACGATGATCGTATTGACCAGTGTTATCACGCCAGTTCGTGCGACAATTCTCTTTCACGCGGGTCTCGGAGAACCGCCTCCCGCCGAGTTGTCCGGTATTCCGCTGACAGAGTTCGGCCTTGATGATCGACCGCTGCGGATTTTTGTGCCGTCGATTCCTTCCCCGCTCGGGGGCGAGATTACCACTGATTCACCGCATGGCATCGTCCACGGTCGCGTTGGGGATACGTGGGCGTACACTGACGAAGATTTCTACGGTGAGCTTTATCAATTTTATACAACGGATCCGTTTACGCTCTTCTTGCCGCCAGGCACGACAGCCTTGCGGACAAGCATAGCCACGAACCGTGACGGTTTTCCCGTTTCCGTCGAGATGCGCACTCAAGATGGGCAAGTTTTCCATCACTACGCGCCGCGCTATGGAGCGGGCGCGCACTGGGTTGGCTTCGCCGTCAGCGATCCATCCAGTGAAGAAATCCGCTCAATTCGATTTAATATCGGCTGGGCTGGGCCATCCGTTCTTGGCCGGCTAGCGATCGCGCGCGTGCCGGAGCCGGCTACCTTGGCGCTTTTGCTGCTAGGTTGCCTCGTGCCGCGGCGGCGCTGAGCGCGAAGGCCGGATTTGCACAACTTGCGCTCCGGTTTTCGTCAGCCACTGTGCGTGACACAACAAAACGCGCTTGTCCGCTGCGATGCAATCGTCTGAGATAGAAGTTTGGGTGGGGGGATGACTAGCAGTCTGTCCAGATCAGACAGCCAGCTCACCGTGCCATCCCAGCCTAGCGGCAGGCAGGGTGCCGGCCCACCCTCGCAACCATCCCCTCTAGTGCTTTGTCACACTTGAATTTACGGGTTCAAAACGAGGGTAGCATGGGCCTCCGAGCTCGTGAACTTTTTGCCGGCTCGGATTCT
>CAYQLG010000194.1:0-5800 GCA_964418235.1 uncultured Planctomycetales bacterium | reverse complement strand
ACTCGCGCGCAAAAGAAAGCGAGAATCCGAGCCGGCAAAAAGTTCACGAGCTCAGTGGCCCATGCTACCCCCGTGATTCGGCCGTTCTCATTCCCACGTTCCCACGTTCCCACGTTCTCACGATTGCCGGACGCACGGGCCAGAGGCCCATGCTACCTCCGTGATTCATCCCCAGCCTGGTAACGCCTTGGAACCGCATGCATCTCAGGGGGTGTAATCTCTACAACTGTGACGGTTGCGTTTCCGATGTTCGGGCGATCGCAGTCATCGTCAACACTGTCTCTGGCGATAGCGCGTAGCTCTGGGGTTGATCGTCGTGCCTTCACGGCGTATGGTGAGTTGAGAATGGCTGTCGCCATCCTTCTAATCTTCGCTTTCTACGCTGCGTTCGGAACGCTCTTCGGCATTTTCTTTGTTTGGCGCGGCGTGAATCGGATCGACGTCGCCGCGCAGGGCGCACCGTTGTCGTTTCGACTGCTGATCCTGCCGGGAGTGATCGCGCTCTGGCCGATCTTGGCGTTTCGTCGGCATTGTGCGATGGGCACAGGGGACCAGGCATGACCCGGTCGCAACGACGCCGGCACGCCCAGCTTTGGCTTGCCCTCGGGCCGCTGATCCTGCTCGGGCTGCTCGTGGCGCTCGCCGCTCGTCCGCCGGCGCCGCTGCAGGAGGAGACGCTCGGCAGCGCTGGTCATGACAGCGGCATCGGCGCGGCCCAGCAATCTCTGAACGAGGAGCTCAAGCCGTGAGCGTTGGGTACGTCAGCGTCCAGTGGAACCGCCACAAGCGCGTCTACGACGCGTGGGTTGCCGGCGGGATCGCGCTCTATCTGGGCGTATTTCTTGTCGTGGGCAAGATGCTGTATGCCGCGCCCCATGCCATCAGCGACGAGATACTGGCGATGCGGGCGCTCGGCACGTGCGCATTTCTGTTGCTCAACATCATCCTCGGCATCGGCCCGTTGGCTCGACTCGATCGCCGATTTCTGCCGTTGCTCTATAACCGCCGACACCTGGGTGTCGCGACGTTTTTGGTGGCGCTCGCGCACGCGGTGATCGCGATCGGTTATTATCACGGCTTCGGGCGCATCAACCCGCTGCTTTCGTTGCTGACAAGCAACACGAACTTCGGCACGCTCAGCGCATTTCCGTTTCAGATTCTGGGCTTGCTCGCACTGCTGATCCTGTTTCTGATGGCCGCTACAAGCCACGATTTCTGGCTCAGAAACCTCGGCGCGCCGGCCTGGAAGCGGCTGCACATGCTGGTGTATTTCGCCTATGCCCTGCTCGTCATGCACGTGGCGCTCGGAATCCTCCAGACGCAACGAAGTCCGTGGCTGGCGGCGCTTGTCGGCGCCGGAGTCATCACCGTCTCGAGCCTGCACCTGATCGCCGGCATCCGCGAACGCCGTCATGATGAACGCGGGGCCGAGCGCGCTGCGCCAATAGGCGGGAAATGGGTGGATGTCGGCGCCGTGGACGATCTCGCTGATCAGCGTGGCAGCACCGTCACCATCAGCAGCGGCGAACGAATCGCGATATTCCGCTACGACGGTTGTATCTCGGCCACGACGAATGTGTGTGCGCACCAGGGTGGGCCGCTTGGTGAGGGCAAGATCATCGACGGTTGCATCACCTGTCCGTGGCACGGTTGGCAATACCGGCCGGCCGATGGTCAATCGCCGCCGCCCTTCACAGAGAAGCTTACGACGTATCGCGTTCGTGTTGTCGGCCGGCGGATCGAGCTGGATCCGTCGCCGCTTCCGCCGGGAACGGCCGTGGAACCCGCTCGAATCGAGGATCCCCATCATGGCTAACACGGGCGACTTCTACGTTGGATATCTCAAGACCCCGCCGGCTCTCGCCCGGTTCCTGTGGTGGGTGCTGCCGGTACTGATGGTCTCAACACTGGCGGTCGCGTGGTTTGTCGCGCGCTCGCAGAACGATCCCGGTGCCGGCGTATGGCACGATGATGCGCAGACGCTGGTGGGGCGCATCGCCGCCAAGCCCTACCCGCTCATCCGAGTTCTGTCGAACCAGCCCGGCGCCCCGGTCGAGACGATCCTGCTCGTATCCGTTGGCAAGCACGGCGGCGGCGAGCGCGTCGCCGCGCTGGATGGCCGCATTGCGCGGGTGCGGGGCGTCATGCTGGAGCGCGATGGCCGACGGTTGCTGGAATTGGCCGAAAACGACGCGGTCACGCCGGTCGCATCATTCGAGGATTCGGAAGCGGCCCCACTCGCCGCGCCAACCATCGTGAATCGCGGGTCTGTCACACTGCGGGGAGAGATCATCGACCCGAAGTGTTACTCGGGCGCGATGAAGCCCGGCGCGGGCAAGGCACATAAGGAGTGCGCGACGCTCTGTATCGCGGGCGGCATTCCCCCGATGTTTCTCACGATCGACGCGGCGGGGCGGCGCGGTTACTACCTGATGACGAACCGCGCCGGAGAAGCGCTGGACGATCGCATCTTGCCGTTCGTGGCGGACGCGGTCGAGATCGACGGCATGCTCGAGCTGCACGACGATCTGTCGGTGCTGCGGATCGACCCGGCCGGCATCCGCCGGCTGTAGCCGCCGGTCTCGTCGAGACCGAGCGAGCGCGATGTCTCTGCACCGGCGCAGCGAGCATCTGCACATCCCGACGGGGCGGCGTGTGAGTAACATGCCGGCGCAATGAAACGACCATCGTCGCACAGTGGCGCGGCGGAGATGGCAGCGTGAAGCTGTTCCACTGGTCTGAGGTTTCGAACGCCAGTCTCGTGATCTTTGCAACGACTTACAGGCGCACTTGCATAGTGCGAACCAGCCGCCCAGATTGTTTGGCCGAGCCGGCGTAACGCTCGCGTCGTGCTGCACTTGAACGACAACAACGAAACTGTCCGCATATCCAACAGCTCGACGTCGATGCGATGTGAGGCGTCCGCGATGACGACCTAGGGCGCGGCCGGCGGGCGACAGCTGCTTGTCCGTCATGGTGATCCCCAGCGCGGCATGATCGGTGTCGTCCACGCCGGTCGATGCTGCAAGCGCAGCACGAGAGGCTGCAAGGCGGTTGCCGTCGAAATTTGATCAGGCCCAATCACTCGAATCGCAGCACAATCAGCATTGCCGCGATCAGCGTTCCGAACAGAATCCTTCCCGTCAGCTTGCGTCGTCTTCCGCCGTTGTGACAGACGAATTTCAAGGCCGATTCGTCACCCAGCAGCGCCGGGACGGGCCAACCGCGCGGCCCGCTTCTTCTGGCGTTCCGAATGTCGACCGCAACGCAGTCTGAACAAGCAATGAAACTCATCTAGCGCCGCACCCAAGTGCAGCGCGCTCATGAACGAGGCCGCGCCTGAACAATTGCCGGGCATTTTCATGCCCGATTGACGTGGAACTTTCAAGAATACTCGGGGCGACAGGACTCGAACCTGCGACCTTCTGCACCCCATGCAGACGCGCTAGCCAGACTGCGCCACGCCCCGGACAGCGGTGGTGCGTGGTCGCGAATGCGAACACGATGGCCATCGCACCGAACAGTATACACCGCACCCCCGTCGGCGTCACGGGCGCGCGCAGGGGTTGGCTCAAGTTTTCTGCGCCGCGGATTGAGCCATGTTTCTGCGCTTGAAAATCGGACCCTTCGCTCGCCGTCATCAGAGAGATGAGCGCTCCACGCTGGGCGCATGCTCTGGTTTGACTTCAAAAGTTGAAAGCTCAATCGGATCGTCGATCGTTTGACGACGCCGATGACTTGCTCATCATGCAACGGCGTTGAGCGCCCGCGTGCGGCACGAAGGGCCATTTCATCGCGTCAAAACACGGTATTTTGCGGACGTTAACGACTATGGCTGCGCGGCGCGAATCAGCCGAACGAAACGGCGCCGACCGCAGCAGGTCAAGCCGAACGGCTGGCATGACTCGAAATGGCGAAACGCGCTTCCGATGCGACGAATCTTCGATACACTCGTTGGTTTGGCAGTCAGCCGTTCTGGGCCGTGCTGGTGCGCATGTTGTCGCGGTTGAGTCGAATAGCGCGGGCGTCGTTGGACGATGCCTTCGAGTGCGGCGCGTCGGGCGATGGGTGCTGCTGGCTGACGGCCCTTGCAAGACGCCCGAACAGATGTCGGCCCGATGGGTGTGCGTGCTGTCGTGCGCAGCAGACGCCGCCGACTTTCCGCGGTTTTTTTTGTGAGAGGTTTGTTCGCGTGCGAGGTCCGCAGCGGCTGCTGATCATCGGTGATGCGCCGTTCGGCGCGGCGGCCGCGCGCAGTCTGCCGGAGTTTGAGCACGTCGCGGTTTCGGCGGCACTGGCGAAGTCATTTCAGCCGGGGGCGCGGCATTTTGACGGCGTCTTGATCGAGGTCACGCCCGGCCACGAGTTTGTGCGGGCAATCAGCGAGTCGCGCCGCCGGCTGCCTGGTGCGCGCATCGTGGCGGCGGGCATGCCCTTTGACGAGCCGCAAATGCGGCAAGCCCTGCAAACAGGGCTGGATGATTACGTGATCCTGCCGCTTCAAGATGGCGAACTGGCGCGGGCCTTTGCCTGGCCGCAGGCGGCTGGTGCGACGAGATTGATCTCCTCAGGGCCGACGCTTGACGAACTGCTCGATCTGGGCGACGTGCTCAAGCATCTCGGTGCGGGGCCGCGGGCGACCGCGGAACGCTTTATCGAGCTGCTGCAGGATGCTTTTCGGGCGGAGTTTGCGGCGGCGCGGCTGGATCAACTGGCTGTTGCGGTCGGCACGGCGGGCGAGACCGTCCTGAGCGAACCGATCGTGCGCGACGGCGAGGTGGCAGGAGTCCTGGCGCTGGGGCGTTCGCGCGCGGGGGCTTACTCGGCGACGATGGCGAGCCGGCTGAGCGAATATGCGCGGCTCTTTGAAATCGTCATCTCGCAGGCGCAGGAGCGCGAAGCGTGGGAGCGGCTGGCGTCACGCGACGAGTTGACCGACCTGCTCAACCGCCGCGCGTTTGAGCGGCGGGTGGATGAGCGGCTGCGCGCCGCGATGGCCCGGCAGGAGCGCGTACCGCTGGTGTTTCTACGGGTCGATGAGTTTGAGGCGTTTGAGCGGCGGCACGGCGCGTCTGCGGCGGAAGAGTTGCTGCGCGAGGTCGCGCTGTTGCTGCAAGCGCACATGCGCACGGGCGATCTGCTCGCGCGGCTCGACCATGCCGAATTCGCGCATGCGCTCTTACCCGATGAGCCGGCCCGCGTCGCCGGCTCGCGGCCGCTTCAGAGCTATGTCGCTTATTGCGAGCGGTTTCGCGGTCCGGCCGAGTCGGCGGCCAATCGCTGGATCGGACGAGTCATCGGCGAAACCGTGACGCTTTCGGGCGGCGTGGCGGTGTTTCCCGGCGATGGCACGGGTGCGGCGGAGCTGCTCGAAACGGCGCGGGCCGACGTCAACCCCAGCCCGCAGCGGCGGCTCATGCTGACGATGCAGGCGTAATGATCCGGCGCTTGCCCACTGTTCAGAAGGCATTGTCTGCAACGGCGGGCGGGCATCTTGGATGCTTTCGATCGGTTGCAAGCTTATCCGACCCAGCTTGAATGGTGGGTCGGCGTCGACCTTACTGATCTGCCGGCCAATAGCTTTTCCGGCGCCCTTTCTTCCTGCCCCGAAGGGACAGAGGAAGCGCCGAGCGCGCGCAAAGGACCGTTATTGCCGGCACGTACACGCAGATTCTTCTTCACGTCGTCTACGCCACCAAACACCGCGAACCGTGGATCACATCCGACCTCGCCGCGCGCCTCTATCCCTCCATCGGCGGCATCATCCGCGCCGAGCGCGGCGTGCTCGATGACATCGGCG
>CAYQLG010000193.1:0-5976 GCA_964418235.1 uncultured Planctomycetales bacterium | reverse complement strand
GACAACCTGCTGGCGCTCAAGGCCCTGCTGCCGTACTACGCGGGGCGGGTCAAGTGCATCTACATCGACCCGCCGTACAACACGGGCAACGAGGGGTGGGTGTACAACGACAACGTGAACAGCCCGGAAATCCGCCAGTGGCTGGGCAAGGTCGTGGGCAAGGAGGGCGAAACGCTCGACCGGCACGACCGCTGGCTGTGCATGATGTATCCGCGGCTGGCGCTCTTGAGGGAGTTTCTGACGGAGGACGGGGCGATCTTCGTGTCGATCGACGACAATGAGGTGCAAAACCTTCGCGGGGTGATGGACGAGGTGTTCGGGCGGAAGAACTTTGTTGCGACGGTGATTTGGCAGAAGGTGTACTCGCCGAAGAACTCGGCCAAGCACTTCTCTGAGGATCACGACTATCTCGTCGTCTACGCCAAGGACGCGGAGGGCTGGAAGCCAAACCTCGTGTCGCGAAACGAGGAGCAAGACGCGGCATACAAGAACCGCGACAACGATCCGCGAAAGGAATGGAAGACAAGCGACCTTTCGGCTCGCAACTTCTACAGCCTTGGAACCTATCCCGTCACGACCCCTTCCGGGCGAGTCATCCCCGGCCCGCCGAAGGGGCGCTACTGGACCGTCTCGAAGGAGGAGTTTGACGCGCTCGACGCCGACAAGCGAATCTGGTGGGGTGTGAAGGGGCGCTCGATCCCCCAGCGGAAACGATTCCTGACCGAAGTGAAACAGGGCGTCGTGCCACAAACGCTTTGGCCCTACTCCGAAGTCGGTCACACACAGGAAGGCAAGAAGGAAGTAGTCTCGATCGTGGAATTCGACACATCGGATGATGTCTTCATCACCCCGAAGCCCACGCGCTTGCTTCAGCGGATTCTTGAAGTCGGTGCCGAAGACGACTCCCTCATCATGGACTCCTTCGCGGGCAGCGGAACCACCGGGCACGCGGTGCTGGCGATGAACAAGGCCGATGGGGGCAACCGCCGCTTCATCTGCATCGAGATGGACCCGACCATCGCCACCACCATCACGGCCCAGCGGCTCAGGAAGGTGGCCGAGGGGTACCGCCCGCAAGGGGACGCCAAGAAGGAGAGGGTCGAAGGCACGGGCGGGGGCTTCCGCTACTGCAAGCTGGGCGAACCGCTGTTCGACGAAGCCGGGAACATCCGTCCCACGGTTCGGTTCGCGGAACTGGCGGCGCATGTTTTCTTCACGGAAACCGGCTCGCCGATTCCCAAGCGCGCGACCGGGCGCACGCCGCTGCTGGGCGTTCACGCCGGGCGGGCGGTCTATCTGTTGTTCAACGGCGTGCTGGGCGACAGGCGGCCGGATGGCGGGAACGTGCTGACCGGCGCTCTCCTGCGTGAGCTTCCGGCGCACGACGGACCGCGGATTATCTACGGCGAGGGCTGCCGGCTGTCAGCGGCGCGACTGAAGCGCGAAGGCATTGAATTTCGGCAGGTTCCCTACCAGGTGAAGGTGCGCTGATGCAGTATCGGATCAGCATATTGCCACGGGCATTGCGCGATTTGAACTCGCTCTCGCCCGACGTTGCACGTAGAATACTTGGAAAGATCAACGCATTGCGCGAGGATCTGGCCGGAGACGTGAAGCGACTGACCCGATTCAGCTCGGCGTATCGGCTGCGTGTCGGCGATTATCGGGTTCTCTTTGATGTTGCCGGTGACCAGGTGCTAGTGCAAGCGATCCGGCACCGCCGCGGCGCATATGGTTGATTCGATTGGAGTGCGTAATGATCGAACTGCATCCGGAGTTCCTTAAGAAGAACGGCCGCAACGAATTCGTGGTTCTTCCCTACGAGGAATTCGTGCGCCTTCAGGAAGTACTGGAAGATGCAGCCGATTTGCTCGAATTGCAACATGCACGGGAGGAAAACGCCGGTCAGCCTGGTGTTCCGCTCGAAGAAGCAATGAAGCAGTGCGGCATCACTGAATAGACGGCTCTCCGGCTGATCCACGCCCATGCTGTCCTTGCGCGACTATCAGGAACGGAGCCTTGAAACGCTGGAAGCGTACCTGCGCGACGTTGTCGAGTTCGGTGCGCAGCGGGCGTTCGTCTTGCAGACGAATCGGCCGTACGTTTCGGTCCCGCGCCTGCCGGCGCTGCCGTATGTCTGCCTGCGCGTGCCGACTGGCGGCGGAAAGACGATCATGGCGGCGCATGCGGTCGGCATCGCGGCCCGCGCCTACTTGCACGCCAAGCGGGCGGTTTGCCTGTGGCTGGTTCCGTCGAACGCGATCCGGCAGCAGACGTTGAAGGCGCTGCGCGACCGGGATCACCCGTACCGGCAAGTGCTGGACAACGCCTTCCCCGGCGCTGTGCGCCCCGTGGACCTGGGCGAAGCGCTCTATCTGACGCCGGCTGCATTCCAGAATGACACGATCATCTTTGTTACGACGCTTGCGTCCCTGCGCCGTGAAGACCCCGAAGGGCTGCGGGCGTATCGGCAGGCGAGTAATTTTGACCCGCTGGTTCGTGAAATCCCGGCGGCGTGTGCGGCGGAATTTGAGTGCTACGAGGGCGGCGGCGTGATACCGTCGCTGGCGAACGCGCTGCGGCTCCATCGGCCGCTTGTGATTGTCGATGAAGCGCACAACGCCCGGACGCCGCTTTCGTTCGACACACTGGCGCGCTTCAATCCATCGTGCATTATCGAATTTACGGCGACGCCGCAGACGGTGCATCAACCCGATCGGGATGTTTTCGCCAGCAACATCCTCAAGCACGTATCGGCGGCGGAGTTGAAGCACGCCGAAATGGTCAAGCTGCCGATCAAGCTGCGCACGCACGCCGAGTGGAAGGAAGTGATTAGCGCCGCGTTGGCGATGCAGCGTGAACTTGAAGCTGCGGCGCTGGCTGAAGAGCGCGAGACCGGCGAGTACATCCGGCCGCTTGTGCTGATTCAGGCGCAGCCGCGCAGCGCCGAGCGCGAAACCCTGACCGTGGAAGTCGTGAAACAGTGCCTTGTGGACGATTTCAAGCTTCCCGACGACCAGATAGCGATTGCGACCGGGAGCACGCGAGAGATTGACGACGTGGACCTGTTTGCCCGGACGTGTCCGCTACGGTTCATCATCACCGTGCAAGCGCTGAAAGAGGGTTGGGATTGCTCATTCGCCTACGTGCTGTGTTCGGTTGCGAACTTCGGATCGTCGCGCGCGGTGGAACAAGTGTTAGGGCGCGTACTGCGGATGCCGGGCGCGAGGCGCAAGCGCCGGCCGGAGTTGAACAGCGCGTATGCGTTTGCAGCCGCGCCGCGGTTCATCGAAGCGGCACAATCGCTGCGCGACACGCTGGTGGAGAGTTTGGGCTTTCAGCGAATGGAAGCGGGCGATTTCGTGCGGCCGGAGGAAACTGCCGAGCTTTGGGAACACGGCACGCTGTTCGCGCAGCCGTCAGTTGTCGTGACGCCGGGGCTGAGCGCGGATGCGCTGCCCGTCACGACGCGCGAGAATGTGCGCTACGAGCCGGCGACGGGACAGCTTGTTGCGGTCCGGGCGCTCACAGAAGCCGACCGCGACGCGCTGCGCGGATGGTGTCCCACACCCGTGGACCAGCATGCGGTTGACCGTCTGTACGACCGAAGCCGCGGCCGGACCGTGGTCGAAACTGCGCCGGAGCGCCAAGCGGAGCCGTTCCGCGTGCCGTGGCTGGCGATTCGTGCCGGCGAGCAATTGGAGCTATTCGAAGCCGACCATTTCCTAGACACGGATTGGAACCTTGCCGAGTGCGACGCGCGGCTTTCCGAAGCGGAGTTTCCATCCGAGCGAACCGCGGGGGCGACGGGCGAAATTGACGTGTCCGAAACCGGACAATTGGCGATGACACAATTCGTCGCGCAGGTTCAGGAACAATTGATGCTGCTGACGGTCGAACCGGGCTGGACGGTCGCGTCGCTCGCGAACTGGCTGGATCGGCAGATTCCGCACCCGGATATCCCGCTGGCGTATTCGAGCTTGTTCATTCACAACGCGATAGTTGCGTTGCTCGAATCGCGCGGGCTGACGGTGGAACAGCTCGCGCGGCACAAGTTTCGACTGTCGCGCGCGATCGAAGCGAAGATAGCCGAGCATCGCAAGCGACACGCGGCGACGGCGTATCAGTCGCTCTTGTTCGGCGCGGGGTCCGGTCGAATCGCCGTAAGCGCCGACCTGGCGCTGACATTCGCCCCTGACAACTACTCGCCAAACTGGTACTACGACGGCGGGTATCGCTGGCAACGGCATTTTTTCCGCACGGTCGGCGAGCTGGCGGCCGAAGGCGAAGAATTCGAATGCGCCCAATTCATCGACTCTATGTCGGCGGTCAAGCGATGGGTTCGAAATTTGGACCGCCGGGCGGATTCGTCGTTCTGGCTGCAAACCGCGACTGACCGTTTCTATCCCGACTTCGTGGCTGAACTGGCCGACGGGCGGATTCTCGTAGTTGAGTACAAGGGCGAACATCTTTGGGGCGCGCCGGACGCGGCAGAGAAACTGGCGGTCGGCAAGCTTTGGGCGGAACGGAGCGGCGGGCGGTGCATCTTCGTCATGCCGCGCGGCAAACAATGGAACGAAATCAGTGCGAGTATCCCAGCCTAGAACCCGAATACCTGATTCTATGGGATATCTATCGTATCAGCCGTTGTCCGGCAGGCTTTTGCATTGCATCGCGTAAGCCTGCCGGGGTGATGGCTTCGGGTGTCTACGTCGCGCCCGCCAGGGCCGGCTTGCGCTGACGGCGGCGCTTCTTGACCACGCTCGTGCGCGGGGCGCTCGAGCTGCGCGGGCCGAGCGCGTTGACGCTCGCCACCAGCGACCGCGCGTCGGGCGCGAAGAGGTCTGCCCCGATCTCAGACCACAACCCGTCGGCTCGGTTAAAGACGCCGCCGCTGACGATCGTGTTCATCGTCGGACAGGCCGCGACCTCGCGGATCAACTCGATCAGCCGGCGGGCATCCGGCACGGCCTCGGGCCGCGTGCCAAAGAGAATGAACGCATGCGGGCGGAGCTGTCCGATCAGCGTGAGGATTTCATCGTCGGGCACGCCGCCGCCGACAAAAAAGACCTCCCAGCCGTCGGCCTCGAACAGGTCGGCCACCATCTGCGCGCCCAGCTCCTCGCCCGCGCCATCGGCGCACGCCACCAGCAGGCGCTTGCCCCGGGCCGGTGCGCGGTTCAGCCGCGCCTGAAGCTGATCGGCGAGCGTGCGGTTGATGCGACAGGCCATGTGTTCGGTCGCAAGATTGATGCGGTCGTCACGATAGAGCCGATCAATCTGCGCCATCGCCGGCCAGAGCACGTCGGCAATCATCTGCTCGGCCGAAGCGCCCAGCGTCAGCGCATCGTGAATAATCTGAAAGCACTCGGAGCGGCGGCCCGCGAGCAACGGCTGTAGATAACGAGTCAACATCGGTTCGGGCATGGAGCACCTCGCCACGGCCTGTCGATCTCCGCCGAGTTTCCAAGGGGACGGATGGTGCGGCGTCGCCGCCACAGGCGCGTAACAGTTGGCCGGCGCTTCCATGCAGCCGGAAGGGTCGTTCACACGGCGGAAGTGACGCGCGGGCAGCGCGACAGCCAAGTGCGGGCTGGCTGTCGCCTGCGGCCGGCTGCGCGGCGCTGTGCTCGCAATGGTCTCGCAAGCGCGGGTCGCGCGGCGTATCGCCACCGAGCGTGAACGTTGTTCCTTTCGGGCGCGGCGCGCTGTGAATTTAGGCAAGCTTGGCGGCGGTGTCGCGCGGCGCCTGCATGCCGGGCGCAAGCTCCGCCGAAACGGCGCGGCGCGGCGCGTTCGGCAGGCTGTCCGCGGGGTTTTTTAGGAACTGCACCAAAAGACTGCGATTTCATTCATCGGGAAAAAAACGGGCAGTGTGTAGTTTCGGCTTGTCGCGGCGCGGCGCCACGTGGCAAGTGCTGCCGGCCGGCGGGCGCGCGCTGCGCCGCACGCGGCGCAACACCGGTCGTCAGCGCG
>CAYQLG010000192.1:0-6000 GCA_964418235.1 uncultured Planctomycetales bacterium | reverse complement strand
CGGGGCGGCCGGGGCGCTTGGCGTCGCCGCGGGGGCTGCGGCGGCGTCGATGACGAGCATGACCTGTCCGACTTTCACAACCTGCCCCGGCTGCACATTGATCTTTGCGACGCGGCCGGCCTTGGGCGAGGGGATCTCGACGGCGGCCTTGTCGGTCTCGACTTCGAGCATCGGCTGGTACTCGGCGATCGTGTCGCCCTCCTTCACCAGCACGTTGACTATCTGACCTTCGTGGATGCCTTCGCCGAGATCGGGGAGTTTGAATTCGAACATGATTTTACCTGAGTCTTCGCTTTTCTAATGCCTGCGCCGCGCACCGGCGTCGGGCGGTTGCCAAGGCTGCGCCGGAGCATCGCGCTAGGCGGGATACGTGGTCCGCGGCGCACGCCTGCGGCCGGTCGCGGTCATTCGAAACCACTGAGAGAATAATCGCCCGGTGGGGTGACTTGTCAAACGCGGTCCGGTTATGACGGCCTCATCGCGGAAGGCCGCCATGGACGACACACCCATGACGGCTTCGATCTCTACCCCTGTGATAGCGGCACGGCCCACCAACGGCGAGGGGAGCACCGCAACGACGGCAGCACAATCCGGTCTAGCCAAAGCGTCCGCGTTCGCGCGGGCCTTGGGCCTTGAAGAGCGGCTTTTGATAAGCGCCGATGTAGCCGGCTTGCTGAAAATGCTCCAGCGTCTGCTCGACCGTGCTGAAGACGCGCGTGGCCGTCTCGGTGATGAAGGGCGACGGCTCGGCCTTTGGCAGCCAGACGACGTAGACCTCCTTGGTCGTTTCGAAGGCGTGCTGCAACTCGCGCTCGACGCCGCTCGATAGGCCCGGTTTGCCATTGGGCAACTCAGGAATGAGGCTGACGATCATGTCGGATTGGTCGATCAGCTTGAAATCGCGGGCATAAATCTGGGCGTCGATATCTTTGGCGACGCCGCTGACCTCGCGCACGTCAAATTGCACTTCGCAACCGTTGACCTGCACGCTGAAGCGGTCTTCGCCGCGCTGCGTCGCGGCGCCGGCCTCGAAGAGCAGCCGCTTCTCATCGAGGTCGCCCGGGTCGAAGGTGATGAAGTGCTCGGCCATGACCGCGCGAAAGGCGTCGATCTCGGCCAGCGTGTCGGGCAGGTCCATCACGTGCGTCATGGGAAAGCTGGGATAGACCTTCTTCAATTCCGGCTTGAAGATCAGCCGGTAGAGCGAGTTGAGCGTGCTGTCCTCGATTCCGCGCGCGACGACGTAAAACGAGCCGTGCCCGCGAATCGCGTTGGCCAGCACCTCGGTCGCAAGAATCTCCTCTTCGCGCCAGACGAGGATGTCTTTGAGCGTGTGCTCGAGGTCGTGGTCGCGCGCCATGCGCTCGTGAATCGCGTCGACGTTGTCGACCAGCGTGATGTAAAGGTCGGCGTCGAGCCGGGCCATCTGGTCATGGTCAAACGCCGGGAACAGGCCGTGCTTCCAGCGAAACGACGCGTGCGTGTTCACGATAACCGTGTCATGCCCCTCCATGTCGCGCAGCACGTCTTTGAAGACCGAGCGGCGGAGCGAATTGAGCCGGGCCAGCGGCAGATCGAGAATCCGCCCGGGCCGCACGTCGGGTGCTTCGGCATACATCATATCGCCGATGTGAAACACTCGAACCGGGTGTCCGCGCGCTTCGGCGAGCTTGCGCAGCCGCTCCAGAAACGGCTTCTTGTCGACGCCGACCTGACCGGTGACGACAACGCGGCGACCACGGTGGCGGGTCGGGGAAAACAACATCGGAGCGGCGGGTTCCTGAGACATAGGCGTTGCGGCTGACCTCGCGGGGGCCGACCAAGGGCCGCCGGCGTGTAGCCCGCTACGGTCTTGACCTTGGCCTTGCCAGCCGTATGATGATGGGTTCACACGAGGGACGCAATCCCGGCTGCGCAAGTGGCTGGGCGTGTGTTCGCTCGAACCCCGCGGCTGTGGCGGAATTGGCAGACGCGCAAGGTTCAGGTCCTTGTGATCGCAAGATCGTGCTGGTTCGACTCCAGTCAGCCGCATTCGACCCATTGGGTCGAACCCACCTGACGCAGCGGCCCCCTCGGCGGGGCCGCTGTGCATTTGGCCTAGTGCGAAACTGTCGCCGGACAGACGGACCACGCCGCGTCTTGGCAGGGGTAGGATGCGGGCATGACGTCATCGAGTGATCCGCGGAATGCATCATCGAACCCTGGTCCGGACGCAACGCCCGCGCGCTCGATTCGCCGCGCACTCTTGAGCGTGTATGACAAAACCGGCCTGGTCGAGTTTGCGAGCGCCTTACACGAAGAATTCGGCATCGAGCTGATCTCGACCGGCGGCACGGCGAAGGCTCTGCGCGACGCCGGCCTGCCGGTCACGCTGGTTGAAGAGCTGACAGGCTATCCGGAGATGCTCGACGGCCGCGTCAAGACGCTGCATCCGGCGATTCACGCCGCCATCCTGGCCGACCGTGACAATCCAGAGCACATGCGCCAGCTCGCGGCGGCGGGAATCAAGCCGATTGATCTGGTGGTCGTGAATCTTTACCCGTTTGAGCAGACCGTCGCCGATCCAGATTGCACATTTGAGCAGGCGATCGAGATGATCGACATCGGCGGCGTCGCGCTGCTCCGTGCGGCGGCGAAGAATCAGAAGCATGTGCTGGTCTTGACCAGCCCGGACCACTATTCGCCTTACGTGAATCTGGTTCGAAACGGCATGAATCCGTGGCTAGCGAATCTTGACGCGCTCTTGGCCGGCTTTGGGCCGTTCGATATCACGAGTCGCTACGATGCCGAAATCTCAAGCTGGCTCGGATCAATCTCCGATGCAGGCCCGCAGCCGTTTTGGCTCAGGCTCGTCGACTGGGGTCTGATGCGATACGGCGAGAACCCAGGGCAAATAGCGCGACTGCTGGCTTACAAGTCCGCGGGTTCGATCACGCTCGTGCATAACCAAAGCTCTGAAGGCATCGATGAGCAAGCGCAGATGTCCTACAACAATTATCTCGACGCCGATGCCGCGTTGGGACTTTGCGCAGAGCTGACGCGTGCCGGCGCGCGGCTGAGTTGTGAAGCCGCACCAGTGCGGCAGTCTCCGACCGGTCTGGAGGCAGTAGTGTGGCACCGGTCTCCGACCGGTGACTGTTTGCACGGGTCTCCGACCCGTGCAGCCCAGGAAGCTCCACCCACTCGCCCCGTTGCCAAGCCGATCACCGACGAGCAGTGGACTCTCCGCAACCTGCCGCACTTGCAGAAGCCCGGCTGCACCTATTTCGTCACGTTCAGGGTCTTGAGCGGCCAACTTTCTCCCACCGAGCGATCCATCGTGCTCTCGGCCTGCAAGTTCTGGCACGGACGCAAGCTGACCCTGCACTGCGCCTGTGTCATGCCCGATCATGTGCATCTGCTCTTCACGCCGCATGAGAAGGCCCCGGGTGTGTTCGTGTCACTCGGCGAACTGCTGCACAGCATCAAGCGGCATAGCGCGCAGGAGATTCAGCGGGCGCGGCGGACTTCGGGGAGCTTCTGGCTGGATGAGTATTTTGACCGTCTGGTGCGCGACAGCGCGGAGTTTTGTGAGAAGTGGGAATACATCGAGGCCAATCCGCGCATAGCCGGCATCGTGGGGGAAGAGGCTTATGAATGGTTCTGGAAGTCTGAGACGGGGTTTGGGGAGCGGGTTGAGATTCCTGTTCAAAAGCGCGGGTCGGAGACCCGCGCAAACACCCACCGGTCAGAGACCGGCGCCACACAACACGTGCAAGACGCGCACATTGCACAGATCGGCGTCTCTCAGTCCGCGCCGCCGCTGGTCGCCTGCTTCATCAAACATACCAACCCCTGCGGGGCGGCGGTTGCCACGCCGGCCGATCATTCATCGCCGGCATGGCGGGAGGCGCAGATCGAGGCCTATCGGAAGGCCTATCTCGCCGATCCCAACGCCGCGATGGGCGGCATTCTCGCGGTCAATTTCCTGGTCGACGCCGGCTTTGCGGAGGTCGTCCTCGAGACTTATGCACGCTTTGGCAAGCCGCTCAAAGACGCCGCCGCGGCGTTCGCACCGGGCGGGTTTTTTGTCGAGGTCTGGGTCGCCCCGAGCTTCACCGATGACGCGATCGCGCTGATCCGCGGCGCGTATGACCCCGCCACGGCCCGGCCGCGCATGGCCGAGCCGGGCGCGCTTGGTTGCGGCATCGCTGAGCCGCGCATCGCCGCGCCGCCGAAGAAGGACTGGGGCCAGCGCGTCCGGCTGCTCGCCGTCGGCGACCTGGCGGCGCCGCCCGATCCGCGCGAGCAGGTCTTTCGCAGCATCGCCGGCGGCATGCTGGCGCAATCGCCCGACCTGCTCGGCCTCGACGAGGAACAGTGGCGCGTCGTGACCCGGCGCGGTCCGACGCCGCGAGAAATGGCCGATTTGCGGCTGGCGTGGCTGACGTGCAAGCACACCAAGTCCAACGCGATCACGCTCGTGCGCGATGGCATGGTGCTCGGCAACGGTGCGGGGCAGATGAGCCGCGTGATGAGCTGTCGCGTCGCAACTTGGCTGGCCCTCGAAAACGGCCACGCCATTCGCATGCGGGGCGAAGAGACCACGCGGCGGCGAAAGCTCCGCTTTGACCCGGAAGGAACCCTGATCTCGGCGGAAGACGAACCCGCGCCGCCGGCCCCTGACCACGCCGGCCGCGCCGCCGGCGATCGCCGTTACGACCCCGATGTCGAGATCGAGGTTCGTCCCGTTTTCATCAACGGCCCCGTCGCCGCGTCCGATGCGTTCTTCCCGTTTTCCGACGGTCCGCAAGTCTTGATCGACGCCGGCGTCACCGCGCTGATTCAGCCCGGCGGCGGCAAGCGTGATCAAGAGGTCATCGCGACCTGCGACCAGCACGACGTTGCGATGATCTTCACCGGCACACGCCACTTTCGGCATTGATCGTGCAGCGCGACAAGTGCGGAGAGTGCCGGAGACAGCTTTCGCGTGCGTGTTAAGACATACATCTTGTTGCCTTTCCCTACGTCGCTTCGTCGCATCGTCGCGATCTTCACTGATCAGACGTTTGCTGCTGACGGACCGCTCCCTCACGGTCGCGGCTCTGCTGGTCCGGCTCTGATTCGCGCTGGGCGCGCTCGTTTACATAGGCCGCCAACTTGGTGTAAACGATCGACGTCGCCATCAGCAGCAGCCCGACGCCCAGCAGCGAGAGCACGCGATAGAGCGCCCGCACTTCCGCCAGATCAACCGCCAGCAGCTTGATCAGCGTGATGCCATAGAGCGCCAGCCCGCCATAACGAATGTAGCGCTCGCGGCGGAACAGCCCAAACGCAATCGCGACGATCGCGTAGACACCCCACCACGTCGTCAGCGCCGCCTGCCGTGCCATCGACCCGGCCTCAATCCGGCCGGCTTCCGGCGCACAGAAGCGGTCAATCTCGAAACTGATCAGCCACAGCGGCAGCAGCGCCACGGCCACATTCAACAGCACACGCCAGACCGGGGCATGCACGCCATGCGACCAACACAGTTCAGACTGTGCGCCATCCGACCTGTCCGGTGGCGTCTCATCCGATGCGCGCGCGGTCCAGCGATGCCGCTGTGAGAGCGTACGGAGTGCCGTCCACGCTGCCAGCAGCACCACGCCACCCACGAGGGCCTGCATGTTCAGCAAGGGCGTCGCCATGACGAGCGTCTCGCGGCGGAGCAGCAGCGTGTCGTGCAGCAGCCACTTCGCCGCCGCCGCCAGCGCAATCACCGGTCCCAGCCCGGCCAGCCCCAGCGCCGGACGGCGCGCTTGGGCCACGGCCAGCGCCAAACCGCCGAGCGCCCAGCCGCCGGTCATCAGCAGCCCGCGAAGATGATCGACGGACCAGACCCGGAAAAACGCCATGCTCGTCTGCGAATGCAGTGCATCCGCGCTCCGTAGAAACTCGAACGAGAGCGTCAGCAGCGTCAAGAGCGCGGCCAGTGCGGCGTGCGGGGCCAACCGCGCGTCGGGCGCGACAGGCGGCGCG
>CAYQLG010000191.1:0-6002 GCA_964418235.1 uncultured Planctomycetales bacterium | reverse complement strand
GGCGAGCCTGGCGCCAGCGCCGCTGCGCCGGTCTCGCCGGAACCAGCGGCGCCCTCGGCGGCGCCCGCGCACACGCGTGAGTCGATCGGCGGCGGCATCAGCGGCCTCGGCGGCGCCGCGGCGGCGTATTCGCGCCCCCCGCGCAGCTTCGATGCGGAGAGCGGCCGCGCCACGATGACGGCGCGTCCGCAGCGCAATGCTTCAACCTGGCTGAGCCGGGGAAATCTGCGGGTGGTGCTGGGCTGGCCGGAGTTGGTCTTCACGGGGCTGGCGCTGATGGCGCTGCTGGTGGTTGCGTATCGCTCGGGTTACTCCGCCGGGATGGGCTTTGCCAAGAAGCCCGTCGAAGATAGTGGATTCGATCGCTTGATGGTCGGACCGGAGGCGGGTCAGTCCGGCAAGTCCATGCCGCTGCTGCCAGGAGCGCGGGGTGCGGCCAAGCCGGTGACGGCGGTTACGCCGGGGGCGCCGCCGACAACCAACTCCAGCAGCGTGCGCGGCTCATCCGGCGCGGAGTCTATGATACCGCCTGCCCCGCGCGGCCCGGCCGTAGCGGGCAAGGACAAGCCGAAGGACGCCACCACGCTTCCGGTTGGCGCGTCTTCGGGCAGTGCGTCGCAGGGTGCGATGACGACTGGCTCGCCGGTGGTCGCCGACAAATCTTCGACAGCCAAGACAAGCGGTGCGGATAGCGCCGCGCCGCCCTTGCCGCCGATGGCGACCAAGCCCGCTGCGCCGCTTCCGCCGCCGATTGAGAAGTTTGAATTCGATCCGGAGGCGCGCTATCTGGTGGTCCAGCACTTCCGGAATTCAGCGCTGCCGACGGCGGAGAAGGCGCGCGAGTTTCTCGCGGCCCGCGGCATCGAGTGTGTGCTGGTCGGCGGGTCCGACGTGCGGCTAATCGCGATCGAGCCTTTCCGAATCACCAAAGACGCCGCCGGCAAGTTGCGTGAAAAGCAGCTTCAGGAGCTCCGCAAGCGCATCCTTGATCTCGGCAAGGAATTCAATTACGACCACGGCTATTCCTTCGATCTCTGTCGTGATCAGAAACTGAAGTGAGAACCGCGCAATGACCAGGCTTGAGCAATTGCAGAAACTCGTGACCATGACGCCCAACGATCCGCTGGCCCATTACGGCGTCGGCCTGGAGTTGATCCAGCAACAGCGCTGGAGCGACGCCGCCGCGGCCTTTGCTCAGGCCGTCAAGGTCGACGGCAACTATTCCGCGGCGTATTACCATAAGGGTCGCGCCGAAATCTCCGGCGGGGATTACGACACGGCCCGCGCGACGCTGACCGAAGGCATGGCCGTCGCACAGCGCGTCGGCGACTGGCACACGCAGGAAGAGATGAAGGCGCTGCTGGCGACGATCGACTAATCCGCCGAGCGGGGCGCCGCGCCCACCACCATCAGGAAACATCACGATGACCGCTGCTCACATTGCCATCATTGGTTGCACGGGTCGCATGGGCCGCGCCTTGGTCCGCCTGGCCGCGGCTCATCCGCGGATGCGGGTCGCGGCGGCCATCACAATCCCCGGCGACCCGCTGCTGGGGCAGGACGCCGGAATCGTCGCCGGCACGGATCATGCCGGCGTCGCGATCAGCAGCGCGCTGCCCGATGGCATCGCGGCGGCGGTTGAGTTTTCCTCGCCCGATGGTCAGTCGAAGTGGGCCCGTCACTGCGCCGCGGCGGGCATTCCGTTGGTCAGCGGCACGACCGGCCTGGAAGAAAAACACCACGCCGAATTGAAAGCGGCGGCGACGCGCATCCCGATCGTCTGGTCAGCGAATATGAGTGTCGGCGTCAACTTGCTCCTGGCGCTCGTGGAGCAGGTCGCGCAGCGCTTGGGTGAAGATTGGGACGTCGAAATCAGCGAGGCGCATCACAAGCACAAAGCCGACGCTCCCAGCGGCACGGCCAAGATGCTGCTGGACGCGGTCTGTCGCGGGCGCGGGCGGAGCGCGGCCGAGGTCGTTCAGCATGGCCGAGTGGGCCTGACCGGCGCACGGCCCGGCGGACAGATCGGCATGCACGCGCTGCGCATGGGCGAAGTCGTGGGCGATCACGACGTGCATTTCGCATCGGCGCAGGAAATCGTCACGCTCCGACATCATGCGCAGTCGCGCGATGCGTTTGCCGCCGGGGCGCTGCGCGCGGCGCTCTGGGCGCTGGGGCGTCCGGCGGGGCTGTATCAGATGCGCGACGTGCTGAGTTGAAATACGCAACCTGAACCGCGCCCGTAACCGAACCGCGCCCGTGAGGAAGCGATTCAGATTCCGCAGCCGCCTGAAATAGCGGAGCAGCGACGAAGCGACGAAGCGACGTAGGGAAAGGCGGAAAAACCAAAACCATCAGAAGGTTTCGTCAGCAAACCGAACCGCGCCCGTGAGGAAGCGATCCATGCCTGCGTGCAAACTTCAGCGCAAAAATGTCTTTCCCAACAGCCTCCGAATCAACGCGAGCTGGCCGGCATGAAAAGCCTCGTGACGTGCTGTATGTGTGACCGCGCCGCACTTGTCGCGGTAGTGCGGATGGGGCGCGCCGTCTTTGCCGTACGCCGGCTCGCCCAGCAGCGCGTCGCTCATGCCGCCAATGGCCGTGAGCGTTCTGTCATGCAGCTCGTCGAAAACGCGGCGGGTCTCTTCGGCGCTGGGATAATCCCATTCTCGCAGGCTCTTGATCGGTCCGCCCATGGTGAATTTCGCGGCGAACGCGTCGGGCAGAACGCTCACGCCCAGGCAGCGGACATGCACCAGCACGTTTTGAGAAACCGCCAGATGGCCGCAGATCCAGAGCGGATGGGCCAAGCCCGGCTGCGGCTGAAAACCCCAGTCCGCCTCGCGCACGTCCGCCAGTAACTTCCGCGTCCAATCGCGGGCGTCGTCGAGTTGCTGCGCCAGCAGGGTCGCAAGCGCCGACATGTTGACCTCACAATCCGGGCGCGCTGCGTCGCCCGAGGAACCTCATGATGCAATCCGCTTTCTGCGGCGCCGGCGGTGGCAAGCCAGCGCCGCACACCGGGGTGTCGATTCGCTCCATAGCAGCTTCACAAGACTGTGCGATCGTGTCCGGCTGCTGTCGTGTCACTCCCGCGAAGAGGAGGATGTTTCTTCCGGCTGGCGCGCGCGATCGTTGGGGGCGGAGCGGCCCGGGGTGGTGTTGCGATCGGGCTGGTCCAGCTTCTCCGGATCGGAAGGTCCACGGCCCGAGCCGGTAGGGGGGCGGTCGTCAAAATCGGTGTCCACTTCGCGCATGCCACGTTTGAACTCGTTGAGCGACCGGCCTAAAGCGCGCGCGATTTCCGGCAGCCGCCCACCAAAGAGCAGCAACGCGACCAAACCGATGACCATCCAATGCCAAGGACTGCCAAAGCCCATGTGGGGCTCCTTAGTAGTGCGGATCAACGTAGCGCAACGCTGAGCCTGGCCACTGCTTGCATTATCCGAGCGGTTTCCTGGGCTGTCAAAAAATAATGCGTTTGCGGGGCTGCGCGGCGCATCGCCCAGGCTCGTTGAAATTCGAACCCTGGGCTTTGCGCGGTCTCAAGCTGTGGTTGGCGCAGGCTACGGGCATGGAGCCACAACATCACGGCGGCGCCGGCAGCGGGGCGGTCGTTGGCGCGGGCGCGGAGACAGGCACAGTCGTCGGCGCCGAGGACGAATTCGGCGCCGGGGGAGAAGCCGCGGCGGCCGCCGCCTCCGATTCTTCCTGCCAGCGGCTGAGATAGCACCCGGCCAAGGCGCGTACGAGTTCGTCTTCGTCGCGCCGTGCGAGGCGCTCAAATGTTTCGCGCATGGCCGGCCCTTGCCGTTGCGCCACGCGCAGCGCCATCAGCCGCACGAGCCAGTTGGCATGCCCCAGGCATTGACCGACGCCCTCAATCAGCCGCTGGCTCAGCCCGACGGTCGCGAGCGACTCCAGCGCGCGCGCCGTCAGCTCGGCATCGCCGCCGAGAAGAGCGTCGAGCAGAGCTTGCTCAATGCGTTCGTAGGGGATGGGGTCGGGGCGATAGGCGAGCTTGTTGAGTTCCGCGCGTTGCGCCTCGCCCAGGAGCGAAGCCAGCGTCTCGATTGCGCGGAAGCGCACCGGTCCGGCTTCCGCCAGATCGCGCAAGAGCTTGTCGATCGCAGCGCTTTCGGTCCGCACCGGCAGGCGATTGAAGTACGCGGGCGCGAGGACCTGTCCGCCGACCGCCGGACGCCATTGTCCATCGCCGGCCAGCACCGGATCGAGCCAGCCGCGGACGCCGACGCGCTGCAGTTGTTGCGGCGTCTGACGATTGATGCGCCGCGGCGCGCCGATGTCGAGCGTGCGGCGGATGCTGAGCGAGCCATCCGGCGGCAGAACGCGCGCGCGGTCGAGGCTGATGCTGAGGGCCGCGGTCAGCTCGCGCTGTCGATCGCCCTCAAAGGTGAAATTGAGCAGGACGACCGGGTTGACCATGCCGTCGGCGCCGAGTGTGATCGGGAATTTCGCGGTGCTTTTCAGCGTAATCGTCGCATGCCACGGTTCGCCGATCGCCACGCTCGGATCGTCAAAGCCGATCGTGGCGCGCAGGAATTGATCGGGGCTTCGCGCGAAATCGAGTGCGGCGCGATCCAACCCGCCGAGCGCCTGTCGCAGCTCCAAGGCGGTCGGCGAGTTCAGGCCCGGGCCGACCGGCCCGAGACCGAGCGTCTGGACCAGGTCTTGCGCCGGACCGGGCAGAATCGGCACGCTGAGGCCGTTGAGGATGGTTCGGGCCGCCGCCTCGTCGCCGTTTTCCCGGGCCAGCCGAGCCAACGCATAAGCCGCATAGACGTCCTTCTTGACCAGCGGTTCGAGCGTGGCGCGGGCGGCGTCGGCCTGAAAGTTCGCCGCTTGCGCGATGCCCAGCACGCGCCGCAGAAAAGGATCGTTGGGCGCGCGGGCCGCGGCGGCCTCGGCCAGCATCAGCGCGCGCTGGGCCTGTGGATCGACGACGCAGTGAAACCACGCGGCCTGGGCCAG
This sequence comes from uncultured Planctomycetales bacterium, assembly GCA_964418235.1. GTDB lineage: Bacteria > Planctomycetota > Phycisphaerae > UBA1845 > Fen-1342 > CAYQLG01. The sequence continues at coordinate 1,010 of CAYQLG010000191.1, read as the reverse complement.
TTCGTTTTCCGGCCACTCGGCGGGTTCGCGGATCGGCTCGAAGCGCGCCGCGAGGCGGCTGCTGATGCTCTTGGCTTCATCGGCCTTGTTCTGCTTGAGCGCCACGTAATACAGCAGCATGCCGGCTTCGGCGGTATGCGCCGGCGACTGGCGGATGACCTCCTCCAACTCGCTCCGCGCTTCGTCGAGCAGCCCCCGCGCCAGGAGATTGGTCACGAGCAGCAGACGATGATCCACCGAAAGCGGTAGCGGCAGGTTGCGCGCCGTGTAAATCTCACGCCACGAGTCGAGCAGGACGCCCGCCTCATTCGAAAGGCCCGCCTCCTGCAGAATCATCGCGACGCGCCAGACGGCGTCGCAACTGAAGGGGTTGGCCCGCACCGCGCGCCACGCCGCCCGCAGCCGCTCCGTCGGTGTCGATGTATCGCTCAACAGCCCGACGACCAGCTCCGGCGCGTCGGGATTGTGAGGGTCGAGCGTGAGCGCCTTGATCAACTCCTCGCGCGCGGCCGGCCGGTCCACCGCCTGAAGCGCGAGCCGCGCGAGCTGCGCATGGATCATCGCCGCGATCTCCGGCGGACGCTGCAGCGCCGTCTGCACCTTGTTCAGCCACTCGCGCCGGGCCTCGATGGTCTGCTGTGCGGCGGCGCCAAGATCGAGCCAGCGCGCGAAGGCGGCCTGATGCGAAGGGTCGCAATTCAACAGAGCTTGAAGCAGACCTGCCGCCTCGGTCGGGTTGTTCTCCAACGTCGCGAATTCATAGAGATAGGAATAGGCTTCGGGCAGCTTGCGATTCAGCCGCAGCGCCGCGCGCAGCAACACCTGCACGTGCATGACGTCGGCCGGGGTTTGCTCGCCGGCCCTTGAAGCAGCCACGTCGCGGGCGAGATCCACGAGCCATTCGGCGGTTGTCAGCGGCGCATTCTTGCCGACGGCCCACGCCGACGCCGCGGCGCCAAGCGCAACCAGCAGCGCCGCGAGCGGGCGGCGTCGCGCAGGGAAAGAGTGTA
>CAYQLG010000190.1:0-6014 GCA_964418235.1 uncultured Planctomycetales bacterium | reverse complement strand
TACCCCCGGATCCGCCGCTTGATCGCTTCAGGCCCGCCTCGTTGCGCCGTTACGCCAGGCTCAGGGCGAAGAAGCGCGCTGTCGCGTGCGGATTGACGTAATACGCCGGCGTCTCCTCGAAACCCAGCCGCCGATAGAGCGTCATCGCCGCGGTCATGGTCGCCAGTGTGTCGAGCCGCATCCGTTGATAGCCCGCCGCCCGGCCGGCGGCGATCGCCGCGACCGCCAGCCGCCAGCCGACGCGCGCCGCGCGCGCCGCGGGCTTCACATAGAGCCGCTTCATCTCGCACTCGCCCGGCGCCAGCGTTCGCACCGCGACACAGCCGACCACGCGCCCGGCAGCATCCGCTGAAAGCCCGTCATGCGCTCTTGAAAGCCCACCGAACTCTCTCGATTGCCGGGCTGGTCCGATCGAATCCGTCGCCGCCACGGCCGGGCTACCCACTACCTCGGCTAGGAACAGCGCCCCGCTGGGCGGGGCATACTTGCCGGGCAAATTCGCCAGTTCCTCCTCGAACCCCTGAAAGCACAGGTCAATCGCGATCTCATGGGCATACGCGCGAAAGAGCGCTCGGACCAGGTCGAGCTCTGTCGCCTCTGCCGGCCGGATGATAATCTCCGCGCCCGCCCCACCGTCAGCCGCGGCGCGATTCTCCGACCCTGGAACTGTCATGATTTCACGAACCCTTGAATCGATGGCTCGAATCAGCGCGCAGCCTGCAGGCGTCGCCGGCCGGACCACACATCGGCACACGTAAAGGCGGCGCAAGCCCTATCAGCGAGCCTGACACGCTCGCACGCACGGGTCTGCCGTCGCCACTGTCGAACGCTTCAAACGCCCGTATGCCCAAAACCGCCGCCGCCGCGGGCGCTCTCGGTCAGTGCTTCCGCCAATTCGATCGCGACGTGCTCGACGCGCGTGATGACGAGCTGCGCAAAGCGCATCCCACGCGTAATCGCGAATGGCTCGCGCCCCACGTTGCCGACGATCACCTGCAGCTCGCCGCGATAATCCGCGTCGATCGTGCCCGGCGCGTTCGGCAGCATCAGCCCGTGCCGCAGCGCCAGCCCGCTCCGCGCTCGCACCTGCCCCTCATGCCCCGGCGGAATCTCCAGATACAGCCCCGTCGGGACCAGCTTCACCTCACCCGGCGCGACCGTGATCGGCTCGGCGTTGGCCGCATGCAGGTCCAGCCCCGCCGAGTGAGCGGTCATGTACTGCGGCAGCGGCAAGTCTTCGGTGCCCGGCTGACGGCGGATGCGCAGCGTCGGCTGCATGAGTTCTCCTGGTTTTCCTGGTCGCTCCGGCGGGTGGGTCACGCCCCGCGCTTCACGGCGGTGCCATACGCGAGCGCTTCGCACATCACGCGCTGATTCTGCGTCAACCCGCCGACGTTGAATGTCTCGACGCGCACATTCCACACTTCGGTCGCGCCGGCCTGTTCGGCCTCTTTCAACATGCGAACGACCGCCTCGCGCCGGGCCCGTTCCGCCAGCTTCTCGTAAAACCGCATTCGACCGCCGATCAGCTTGCGAAAGCCCGAGACGAACGTCTTGAAATAGTCGCTCGAGATCACCGCATTGCCCGAGACCAGCCACAGGCCGGTCACATCCTCAGGCCGCGTGATCACGCGCAAATTGGTCACGAGAATGTTCGTCAGCCCGGCCTCGCGAAACTCCAGCGACCGCAGATGAGATCGCTCCCGAATGCGCCCGACGCTGAAACCCAGCGCCAGCAAAACCGCCACGATGCCAAAGCCAATCAGTTCCTCAATCATCGCCGCCCCCCTATTGCACCACGACCGCCGTGCCGTAGGCGTACAACTCCGCGGCGCCGGCGGTGATCGCCCCGCTGGTGAAGCGCACGTTGACGACCGCGTTCGCCCCCAATTCCTGCGCCTGCGCCAGCATGCGCAACAGCGCTTCACGGCGCGACTCGGTGAGCAATTCGGTATAGCCCTTCAGTTCGCCGCCGACGAGATTCTTGAAACTCGCCGCGATGTCGCGGCCGGCGTGCTTGGCGCGAACGGTGTTGCCCTGCACCAGCCCCTTCACTTCGACGATCTGACGCCCCGGGATCGTTTCGGTATTCACGACAATCATGCCATGCCCTCGCGTATTGTTTTGTTTGCTCCGTGGCCGAAAGCGTAGGCGATGAAGGCGTCAAACGCCACGCCCGCCCGCAGCGGCGGTGACACCTTGGACGCCGATATACTAACAAGCGGCGCCCCTATCGGGCTGGTCATCTTTGCGCGCTCGCTTCTGCAGCGCCGGGTGAGCGCAGGCGTCTCTGTGCATGCGGTCCGATCGGCCTGCAAACGGGAGCAACGATCATGCTGCGGACGATTCATCGGGCGGCGGTGATGCGGGAAGCCGTGGTCGCGGGCCTGGTCGCGACGCTGACGTTCGCGCCGACCGGCTGCATCAACATCACCGGCGGAACGGGCGACGACAACCCTGACGATCTCAAGACCGCCACCGGCCTGTTCATCAACGACAACCCCGCGGATGGGTGGCTGGCCGGGGGGCGCGCGCCGGATGGCAGCACGTTCTTCATCTTTGGCTCGCGCACCAGCAGCGGCGAGCTGCGCGAGTTGGACGCGATCACCGTGCGCGACCCCAACGGCAACGAGGCCTTCATCGATTTTGACCAAGGCCGGCCCACCCACATCGAGGGGCTGGATGGGAGCTACGCCCACATCACCTATACCGAGACGTCGTCCGAGCGGCTCGCCGGCAGCGTCGAGATTTTCAACGCCGCCGATCGCTCGGTTCAGACCTTTCCGGTCGATATCGATCTGCGCCGCGCCGCCGACGAAATCGCACGCGAGGTCTCCGATCGCACCGGCAAGCAACTGAGCGCGGCGGCGCTGCGGCTGCCGCTGGCGGCCGGCGCGGACAAGTCCGCCGATGCGGCGCAAGTCACGATCCGCTTTGATCTGGGCCTGGCGGCCGGGCTGTTCTTTGTCTCCATCGGGGCGGCGTTTCAATTGCTGATCACGGCGCTGGGCCAGGTGCTGACGTTTGTCTTTGCGGCGGTCGGCACGGTGCTGCGCAATGTGCTTTTGATCATCTTCTATCCGCTCTATGCGATCGCCGAGTTGTTCGAGGGCGCGTCGGACCGCCCGCGTGAGACCGACCTGACGATCACGTTTGGGTTCATTCCGGTCCCGCCGATCGTCGTGCTGCAAGACTGACGCTCGGGGATCAACACGGGCGCACGTGTCAGGCCGCCGGCGGACGCACGGGCGCTTGGCGCATGCGCTCGTGCACGTGCGACCGCCCGCCGGCGCGTCCCGGCGCCCCCATGCCCGCCGCGCGAAAGCCTCCCGCCCGATCTTGAAGGCATGCCCGCGACGCCTCCTGGCTGCGCGCTTTCGCGCCGCCGAAGCCCGGTCGCGCCGTCCCGCGCGGATGTCCACGGCACGCCCGCGCGAGTGCACAATTTCTGTATGATCAGAAATATCGTTATAAACGGTCTGGTCAGATATCTTAAAACCGCTTGGCCTGCCGCGGCCCTGCCACTATGGTCTCTCGCGTAAGCAGCATTCGTCCGTGGCGGGCGCGGCGTAGGACGCCGCGCTCCACCCCGGCCAACCTCAGGGAGCTTTGCACCTACATGGCCAAGACCAAGCACGACGTCACCAATCTCGCCCTCTCCGCCGATGGCAAGAAGCGCATTCTCTGGGCCGACCGCGACATGCCCGTCCTCGCCCTCATCCGCCAGCGCTTTGAGAAGCAAAAGCCGCTCCGCGGAATCCGCATGGGTTGCTGCATGCACGTCACCTCCGAGACCGCCAACCTGATGCGCACGCTCGTCGCCGGCGGGGCGCAGCCGGCGCTGTGCGCGTCCAACCCGCTCAGCACCCAGGACGACGTCGCCGCCAGCCTCGTGAAGGATTTCGACGTGCCGGTCTACGCCCGTCGCGGCGAGACCGTGCAGACTTTCTATGACCACCTGAACGCGGTCGTGGACATCGGACCCTCGATCACGATGGATGACGGCGCCGACCTCGTGAACCTGCTGCACACCAAGCGACTCAAGGACGCCGGCAACATCATCGCCAGCATGGAAGAGACGACCACCGGCGTCATCCGCCTCCGCGCGATGGCCGACAAGGGCCAGCTCAACTTCCCGGTCATCGCCGTCAACGACGCCGACACCAAGCACCTCTTCGACAACCGCTATGGCACCGGCCAGAGCACGCTCGACGGCGTCGTCCGCGCTACCGACACCCTCCTCGCCGGCAAGCGCGTCGTGGTCGCCGGCTATGGCTGGTGCGGCCGCGGCGTGGCGATGCGGGCGCGCGGCGCCGGCGCCATCGTGACCGTCACCGAAATCGACCCGCTCAAGGCGCTCGAGGCCGTCATGGACGGCTTCGACGTGCGCCCGATGGGCGAAGCCGCCGCCTTCGGCGAGGTCTTCATCACCGTGACCGGCAACAAGCATGTCCTGCGAGAGGACCACTTCAAGAAAATGAAGGATGGCGCGGTGATCTGCAACAGCGGTCACTTCGACGTCGAGATCGACATCCCCGCGCTGCGCAAAATGTCGAAGAAAGTCGTGAAGGATGTCCGCCGCAACGTCGATGAGTACGTCCTCAACGGCAAGAGCGTGCACCTGTTGGCCGAAGGCCGGCTCGTCAACCTCTCCGCCGCGACCGGTCATCCGGCGAGCGTCATGGACATGAGCTTTGCGACGCAGGCCCTCGCCGCCGAGTGGGCCGTCAAGCACGGCAAGAAGCTCGAGATCGGCGTGCACGAAGTGCCGCGCGAGATCGAAGAGACCGTCAGCGAGCTGAAGCTCAAGGCGATGAGCGTGAAGATCGACAAACTCACGCCGGAACAGGTCGAGTACCTCGCCAGCTCGCACGAAGGCACCTAACCGGCGACAGCCGTGGTTCATCGCGTGCGAAGCGAACGCCAAAACCGCCGCCCTGCGTCCTCGCGACGCACGGCGGCGGTCGGCGCTGGCGCGCTACGCCTGTTGCGTTAACCCTCTGTGGCCGACGGCGTCTGAGAAAGTGCGAAGTGTGAACAACGAATAGAGGCCCGCCCGCTGTAGCGTCGGATTCTGTGGCCGACGGCGTATCTCGATTCTCTCTCACCGACGGCGTCTGTAGCCATGCTGGAACTCCGGCCCGACGCTGCGTTGGGGACAAAGCCCCAAACGCCACAACTCGCGACACGACCAACGGTTCGTGCGGCGAACGCAGCGTGCCCCCTTATCACGTTATCACCTTTTCACGTGATCACTTTTTATCACCGCACCCTGCCGCCGCGCGCCACCGACGCCAGCAACCCCGCCGCCAAACCAAGAAAAACCACGCCCGAACCGCCCGATGAAACCAGCGGCAGCGATATGCCCTTGGTCGGAGCGAGGTTCGTCACGACCGCAATGTTGAACGCCGCCTGCAGGCAGATCGTCAGCGTCAGCCCCGCGGCAAGCAGCCTGCCGAACGGGTCCGCGGCCAGCGCGGCGACGCGCCAGCCGCGCCACATCAACGCCAGATAGAGCGCGATGACGACGATTCCGCCGATGATGCCCAACTCCTCGCAGATGATCGCAAAGACAAAGTCGTTGTTGTCCTGCGGCAGATAGCCGTATTTCTGCACGCCCGCGCCAAGGCCGCGCCCCAGCCACCCGCCCGAGCCGATCGCGATCAGCGATTGCGTGACCTGATAGCCCTCGCTGAGCGGGTCAGGCGCGTCGGAGAAAAACGTCAGCAGCCGCTGCCGTCGATAGGGCTTCAGCAGCAGCAGCGCCGCGCCTCCGAGAAATCCGATCAATCCAAGAAAACCGATCTGGCTCAGCCGCGCCCCTCCCAGATAGAGCAGCGCTACCAGCGCCAGCCCCATCAGCGCCGCCGTGCCATAGTCCTCGATGCCGGTCAGCGCGATCAGCGCCCCGCCGCTCAGCATAACCGGCAGAAACGTACCGCCCCACGATGCCGCCCCGCGCGCTTCCGCGGCGTTGCCGGCCATGGCCCCGGCGCCGCCCCACGCGCCCATCG
>CAYQLG010000189.1:0-6125 GCA_964418235.1 uncultured Planctomycetales bacterium | reverse complement strand
GGCCTGCCCGCGCCCGCGCGCTGTCATGACCTCGCGCAGCCGCTCACGCGCGGCGGCGGGCGCGAGCCGGGCCACGTTGAACTGGTCATGCACACGCACGGCGCAACTCTTGTGCACGCCGGCGAATTGCTGCGCGGAGACGCCGTCGGCCAAGGGCTGCTCGGACCACAGCAGCACGGCGAACAGCAGCGCCGCCGCCGCCGCAACATAGTGCCCCAGCCGCAAAATCCGGCCCGCGCCGCGGCGCGACTGCTGCGCGAGTCCGGCGCGAATTCGATCGCGCAGCCCCGCCGGAACCGGCTCAGCGTTGATCGCGCGGCGGAGCGCGGCGCGGAACATCCGTTGCCGCTCAATCCGCACCTGACAGCCGGCGCAGCTCTGAACGTGCAGCGCAATGCCGGCGGCGCGTGGGCCGGTCAGTTCGCCGTCCGCGAACGCGCTCAGATCAGGTTGGACATCCACGCACTTCATTTCGCGTCTGCCAGTTCGCGGTCACTTCGTAGGCGGGGATATGACAACGCGCACGTGTCGATCCCCGGAATCAACGCTCGCGCCGCACAATGCACATCGCAACCGGCGCGGCGTCGTGTAAAGCTTCAATGTTAGTCAGTCACGAGGCGTTCCTCCCGCGCGAATCCCTGAAGCGCCTTGGTCAATTGCGAGCGCGCCCGGTGCAGCCGGCTCATCACCGTGCCGATCGGCAGCCCCAGCGCCTCCGCGATTTCGTGATAACTCATCTCTTCGGTGGCCCATAACAAAAGCACGCTGCGATATTCAGGGGTCAGGTCATCGAGCGCCTGCTTCACTTCCTGATCAAGGTTGTCGAGGTTCAGGACGGGCGTGTCAGATTGCCCCGCGTCGGCCGACTCATGCGATTCGTCGAGCACATGTTGATCCGTCGACTTTGGCGCGGCTTTGTCCCGCGCCCGGCGATTCAAAAACGCATTGTTCAGGATTTTGAACAACCACGGTTTGATGCCGAACTCGCGAATCTCGAAGGTCTCAAACGCACGGTAGGCCTTGAAAAAGGTCTCCTGCACCAAATCCTCGGCCTCATGGGCGTCGCGCGTGAGTCGGCGCGCAACTCGATAAAGCGCATCAAGATGCGGCATCGCCAGAGCTTCGAAACCGGTCGGGTCAGTCGCGGACATAGGCCTCCGCCGACCAATCCACTGGCGTTCTCGCAGTAATAACCGGCGCTGGAGTGAACATATTCCCTTGCCATTGAGGGATTCAGAAGATTTTCACCAGTCCGCCGGCCGCCACGGACCGCGCGTATTACCAGACGTTCAATTGGGCGGAAATTTTACCCGCTGCAGCCAATTTCGACGACCGCCCGCTGCCCGCGCGGGTGGATAGGCTTCCAGCCTGTCTTGTCGAAAGTGGCTGCTGCACGTGTGCATGCTTTACGGCTCATTCAGGCTCGGTACGATGACGGTGCGAATCGCACGCGCGAGCGCCGGTCGGGACGCCGCGAGATCTTGCGGCAAGTGGGCGATGCCGGATGGCCGCCACCCGGCGTTGTGCGTTGTTCGCACGTCAGTTTCTGGGTTTCGTCATGTTGCTTCAACGATCACAATGGATAGGACCGTCGCGCCATTCAGGGCGCAGCGCCACGACCCTGCTGCTGGCATTGCTGGCCTTGCCTTTATCCGAGCAAGACCTGTGGGCCGGCGGACCGGCGCAGCCCAAGGCCGTCACGTTTCCTGCAGATGACGGACTGGTCCTCTTCGCGGATTATGGCACGCCGACGTATACCCGCGGACCGGCCCCGCTGGTCATCTTGCTGCACGATGCCAAGCAAGACCGTAGCGTGTGGCGGGCATGGGCGGGGCCGTTGCGCGAGGCGGGCTTCGCGGTGTTGGCAGTCGATCTGCGCGGGCACGGCGAAAGCGCAACGTCGGAATCACGGGCGGAAGCGGCCCGGCGCCAGCCGGCGCTTTTTCAGGACATGCAAAGCGATCTCCGCGGAGCGTACGCCTGGCTGGCCGATCAGCCGGGGGTCGATCGGGCGCGCTTCGCGCTGGTGGGTTATGGCGCGGGGGCGGCGGTCGCGCTGCAATACGCGGTCGCGGATCGTAGCGTCGATTGCATCATTGCGATCGCGCCGTTGCAGCAGGAACTGGGCTTTCAATCGACCGGCGACGTGCGGCAGTTGACGGGTCGCGTGCTTTACCTATTCGGGCATGAACGCGACAAGCCGGCGCTGGCGGCGCTGCACGCGGCCAACGGCGACGCCATCGTGCGCGAATGGCCGCGCGGCGGCGGCACGGAGTTTTCTCAAGCGCCGGCCGCGCTGCGGGACGATCTCATCCAGGCGCTGCGCAAAGGCGTGGGCGAGCCGTCGGACGAAGTCGTCTACGGCACCATCAACGCGAATATCTTTCACGCCGCCGGCTCTGGCTGGATCGCCGAGATCAAGCCGGCGAATCTGCGGCACTACTCTTCGCCGGACGAAGCCGAGGCGCGCGGGCTGCGCGCCGCCCGCTCAACCGGCCCGAACGACCGCCCCGCGCGCGGTCGAAACAAATCGAGACGGTAGGCGCAGGCGTGGAGCCCCAGCGACGTGGGAAGGTGGGAAGGTGGGAAGGTGGGAAGGTGGGAACGTGGGAAGGTGGCAATACTGAGTGGCCTTGTCTCAAAATGATAGTGAGTTCCCTGTAGCGTTGGGTCTCCGTGCCCAACGCCGCGTCGGGCTGTCGCTTCGGGCCGGCTGAATACGCCGTCGGCCACAGAGGGCCGACGCTACAGGGCGCTCACCGGCGCAGTGAGTTTCGCAGCGTCTGGCGATTTCACTTCGTCCTTCGCTATTCGCCATTCGCTGTTCCTGAATACGCCGTCGGCCACGGAGGGCCGACGCTACAGCGCTAGATCGGCCTGTCGGCTAATCACACGCTCGGCGGGCGGGGGCCGGTCTCCGCGACGATCGTGGAGGTCAGTCCGCCGCGTGGGTTCCAATCCGTCGTGATGCGCAACCAGCGCGGCCGCAGCGTCGCCACAAGATCATCGAGCAGTCGATTGGTGATCGCCTCGTAGAAGATGCCCTGCTCGCGAAAGGCCTGGTAGTAGAACTTCAGGCTCTTCAACTCCACGCATAGCTGATCGGGCACATACTCGAGCGTCACCGTGCCGAAGTCCGGCTGACCGGTCTTGGGGCAGCGACTGGTGAACTCGGGCGCGACGTGCCGGATCAGGTAATTCCGCTGGATGGCGGGATTCGCAAACGTCTCAAGCAGACTGGCTGGGGCGCTGTTCATGCCCGAGATGATCACGACGCGCGGCGTCGCGGGCAAGCGCCCATGACGCCGCCCCGCTACTCGCCGGAGGCGCTTGCCTGGCCCGGCCGGATCAAGCGGACAACCTCAGCATGCAGATGTCCATTGGTCGCGACGGCTTCGGGCGCGGTGTGCGTCGGATGGCCGCTCCAATCGGTCAGCATGCCGCCGGCTTCGGTGATGACCGGCTGCAGCGCCGCCGTATCCCACAGCGCCATGCGCGGATCGAGCGCGATCTCGGCTCGCCCGGTCGCGACGAGGGCATAGGCATAGCCGTCGCACCAGCCGCGCTCGAGCGCGCAAGCCGTGCGCAAGCGCTCATATTCGCGTGCCCGCCCACACTCAGCGACGAATTTTCCCCCCACGCACAGCAGCCGCGCCTCGGCCAGCGTACGGCGCGGCGAGACGCGCGCCGCGCGGCCATTCCAGCGACAACCGTGGCCGCGGGCGGCGTAGACCGTCTCGCCCAAGGCGGGCATGTGAATGACGCCGGCGAGCATCTCGCCCGCGACCTCAAAGCCGATCAAGACGCAATACAGGGGAACGCCGCTGATAAAGGACTGCGTCCCATCGATGGGGTCAAGAATCCAGCGCGCGGCGCGCGCCCCGCCGGCGGCGGGAGTCTCGCCGCATTCTTCGCCGAGGATGCCGTGCGACGGAAACGCCGCCATGATGCGCTGTCGCAGAAATTGCTCCGCCGCGCGATCGGCGGCGGTGACGGGCGACTGATCGCTCTTCAGCTCAGCCGCGACGCCGGCGTTGAAATAGCCGAGCGTCAGCGTGCCGGCGAGCTGCGCGCTCTCCACGGCAAAATCGAGGATGCTCTGAAGCTCGTTGGCGTTCATGCGATTCACGCTCATTGTAGCGCAGCGGCCGTCAGCGGGCGGCGCGATCGAGAAAAACTCGCGCGAATGGCAACACGAGAACGGCGCGCCGCCAGGCCGGCATCAACCCGGTGCGGCGAACGATCCCAGCGGATACGCTGGCGGCATGTCGAATCATCCGTACCACGGCATCACGACGGCAAGCCGGCGACCGGCAGCGGCACGAACACCAACGTTCGCGACGCCAGTCGCGGCGGCGTGTGTCAGTCTGTGCACGGCGTTGGCCGTGACGCTCGGGGGCTGCGCGACGCCGCCAGCGGCGTGGGGCGAGCGCTTGCGCGCTGAAAACCGCATCTATCACGTCGATGAGCGGGCCGACCGACCGCTGGTCTATCACGACAATGAGCGGGCCGGGCCGCATACCCTGGTGCTACTGCACGGGTTGGTCGGGTCCAAAGCCGCATTCATGGAATTGGCGCCGCGGCTTGGCGCCGATCAGCGCGTGATCAACATCGACCTGCTCGGGCATGGCGACTCGTGCAAGTCACTGGCGCTCGACTATTCCACCGCGGGCCAGGCCCGCGTGGTCGCGCAGTTCCTGATCGATCGCGACCTGCGCGAAGTGGTGCTCATCGGCTCGTCGTACGGCGGGTCGATCGCGCTGGAAACGGCGCTGGCCTTGCGGCGCGTCGGGCAAGCGGGGCGCGTCCGCGGTGTCGTCGCAATCGGGCCGCCGGCGCTCTACTTTGGCAAGCCGCGCGGCATGCGCCGCGTCGATGACCCGTTCGTGAATTTCTGGGTGCGCCACATTCAGGCGCGCGGCGATCTCGCCCGCGCGATCATGCGCGGCTCCTACGCCGACGATGCGAAAATCCGCGACGAGCAAGTGCTCGAATACTCACGTCCCTATGTCGAGAACCCGGCGGCGCTGCTCGCCGTCTCGCGGGCAGCGGCGGAGCTTTTTGAAGAGCTGCGCCATCGCAACGACCCCGCCCGGCATTTTGCCCAGGTGCAGGAACCCGTCCTGTTGATCTGGGGGCGCGGCGACCGGATCGTCCCTCTCTCAGTGATGTTTCAATTGCACGCGCTGCTGCCGCGCGCGTCGTGGGCGCTGCTGGAAGGCTGCGGCCACACGCCGCAGGAGGAATGCCCCGACGAAACCGAGCGACTGATCCGCGGCTTTCTGGCAGAATTGAGCAACCGGTGATCTCAGGCTGCGCAGCTGCAGCGCCGTTTCGATTGAACGGTAGCGTCGGCCCTCCGTGGCCGACGGCGTATTCAGGAACAGCGAATGGCGAATGGCGAAGAACGAAGTGAAATTGCCAGACGCTGCGAAACTCACGGCGCCGGCGGGCGCGCTGTAGCGACGGCCCTCGGTGGCCGACGGCGTATGCAGGAATAGCGAATGGCGAATGGCGAATGGCGAAGAACGAAGTGAAATTGCCAGACGCTGCGAAACTCACGGCGCCGGCGGGCGCGCTGTAGCGACGGCCCTCCGTGGCCGACAGCGAAGCGGCTGCGATGCGCCGTCGGGCAGGGACGCCCGACGCTACAGGAATAATGAAAACGCGCTTGGCGTTTCGCACCTCCGCATAGCCCGACATGGTCGCGATCGGGCTGATTCCGCTGCGAGTATCATTGATCATTGGGTGCGATCGTGCCAGGCTGCCTCCAAAGGCTGATCCTGCGACCCGCCGCGGACGGAGGGCGGGTATTGAGGCGCGCGGAAGGATGGAATGCCGGATTGTGAATAGCCAATGTGCGCGAGCAGCAGGCCGATCGTACATAGCGCAACAAGAGCGTGGCCGCCATGCGGCAAGTACTTTGCAACCATGATTTTCCTCACGTCAAAGAAGAACGGACAAGACAAAACGATAGGACATTACAGATTCGCTGTGTAAATTCACCTCCCTTCGTATTCAGCTTCGCCGAAGACCCCACATCAGTACCGAGGTGCCGATCAGCAGCAAGCCGCTAGCCGGTTCCGGCACATAGACGGCAATCCCGCCGCCCACATAGCTTGGAA
>CAYQLG010000188.1:0-6315 GCA_964418235.1 uncultured Planctomycetales bacterium | reverse complement strand
GATCGCCGCCGGCTGGCCGCCGATCGCGGTCGGTGCGGGGGCGCGCACAGCGCTGCCGGCAGCGGAGGCGGCGCTGCCGTTAACTACGCCGCTCGAAGCGCTCGATCGCTCGGTCGAGGCGGCCCGTCGGCGCGGGCGCCGCGCGGCGCTCGGGGCGTTTCTGGTCACGGCGACGATCTGGCTCGGCGCCGGGTTGGCGCTCAGCGTGACGCAGCCGAGCGACGCGCTCAATCTCTTTGTCCGCACCTATCTGCCCGAGTCGCTGGTGCCGGTCGTCACGGCCTGTGCGCTGTTCGCCATTCGCATCGACGCTGCCGGCCAGCGCGTGCTCGATCGCAGCGATCTGCAGGCGATCGATTGGGACACGCTCTTTCTGATTGCCGGCGGGCTGGCGCTGGGGCGCGTGCTCGACGAGAGCGGCTGCGCCGCGGAATTGGCGCGGGCCGTCGGCGCGGCGCACTGGTCGCCGGCGGCGCTACTGCTGGTGCTGGCGCTGACAACCGTGTTTCTGTCGGAGTTAACGAGCAACACCGCGACGGCGGCGCTGCTCGTACCGGTCGCAGACGCACTCGGAGCACAGGCCGGCGTCGCGCCGGAGCGCGCAATTCTGCTGGTCGCGCTGGCGGCCAGCCTCGGCTTTGCCCTGCCGATCTCGACGCCGCCCAACGCGCTGGTCTATGGCGCCGGCTTGATTCGGCTGCGCTACATGGCGGCGATCGGCCTGTTGATCGACGTGCTCGCGGCGGTGTGGCTGGTTGCGTGCGTACTGTGGCTGACGGGCTGAACGCGCGGTCCGGCTGTCTGGCGGAGCCACGACCGTGAGGGAGTGTTGAGGTCTTGCCGGTTGCTCCGCTTCCTGACAGTCGCGGCTCTGCTAACGGTCGCGGCTCCGCTGTAGGCAATAGACGTGATTTCGACGTGTTGGACGCACGGGCCGGAGGCCCATGCTACCCTCGATTCGAGCCGGAAAAATAGAGTCTGACAAACGACTAGGGCTTGTCGCTCGAAATAGGCTCTTCCACGACGGGCAGCATCTGAATGCCCTCTCGCAGATGATCGGCGACGAACTGAATCAGGAGAGCCGGCCGGGCGCGGACCTCTTCCGCCGTCAGCCGGCCGGTCCGGAAATCGGCGATGGCCTGATCCATGCCCACCGCCATCCGCCGGAAGGCCGCCGGCAGCGCCGCGGAATAGCCCGTCCCGGGGTCGTAGCGCCACTCGCCATTGGGCAGGCGCACGGCGCGCGCCTCGCGCGCCGGCAAGCGCCCATCGACGGTAAAGGAGACCGTGGCCGCGTCGCCGGTGCGCGTCTCATCGAGCAATCTGACGTGTGGGCTGAAAATTTCGACATGACGCGCCAGCGCTGATTGATCGACGTGCTGGGCCAGAGCCGGGCCGATCTCGCGGCGGATGTAGAGTTGCAGCCGTTCATTCGCCGCCATCAGTTCGTCGAGCGCGAGCAGAAAATTGATCACCGGCGCGGCTTGTCCGGTCAATATCCAGCGCTCCATGCGGGCATACTCGCGGCGCGCACGCAGCGCGATCAGCGCCTCCATCACCGCGCGCGGAGAATCGGCCGGCTGAGCAGCCGGATCGACACGGCCCGAATCACCGCCGGCCGCCGCCCTTGCGACTGCGGACGCCGGCGCTGCGTTCGACCCGGCGTTCGAATCCGTCGCGTCCCGTGGCAGCGTGCTGCTTTGGACATCGGCGACCTGCGTTGTCGTCGCGGGCGTCGTCGTCGCAGCATTGGACGGATGCTGCGGCGATGCCTCGCGCTCGCAGCCCGGGCTGCCCATGATGATCAACGCGGCTGTCAGCGTCACCGCCCCGCGTTTGCAAGCCAAACCCAATCCACAAACCGAACCGCGCCCGTGAGGAAGCGATTCCGATTCCGCAAGCGGCTGAAAACAAGCGAAGAAGCCACGAAGCGACGAAGCAACGCAGGGATGGAAAAGCATGGCGAGCAAGCCGTGATGGGTCGGCGGCTCTTCAGCAACAAGTTGGCCATCGACGTGCCGCCCTCTGCCCAGACTTGCGCCTCTCCGGCTGATCATGCGCTCGCCCCCGGATCATGGCCCAGTGCCGCGCGCGGGTCGACCCGCACCAACCGCCCCAGCACCGCGGCGAGCTGCGCCACGTCCTCGGGCGTCGGCTTCGGACGACTCCGCCGATATACCTCGTAGAGCCGTCCCCAAAGCTCCGCCGCCAGCGCTGGCTCCCATTGATCCAGCCCGACTTGCTCGGCTTCGGCCTGCAAACCGTCCAGGATCGATAGCGCCAGCCCCAGCCGGTTGAGATCGAGCAACAATCCCGCGAGGGCGAGCTGTGCCCGAAAGCGTGCCCGCCGGCCGGCGGCGTGCGTCACCTCCTGGCTTAGCCGGGCCACCGCTTCGGCCGGCTTGGAATCAGCGAGGAGCTTGCGCGCCTCCTGCATGGCGATGTCCAATTCGTCCGAGCCGCTGACCGCGGTCGTGCCGTCGCCCGTTCCGCCCAGCCCCAGTTCCGCAGCAACGCCGTCGAGCCACGCCTTCGTCGCGCCGTCGGCGAAGGGGGTGCCCTCCTTGAAGCTCAACTCGAACACTTGCGGCAGCCGCGCGCGCAGCGCGAGCGTCATGCTCACGGTCGCGTGATGCGCCGCCGAGTAGCCGGCGCCCAGCCCGCGCAGCGCCAGCGCCGTCCAGCGCTGCAGATCAAACCAAAACGGCCGAGACGAAAACTCATCCTCAGCCTCGTCGAGCAACTGCGCCCAATTGCTCGACCCCGCCAGCCCTTCAAAAAACGCACGGCGTGGCGGCGGTGGACCGGGGATCAGCCGATCCCTGGGCAGCTCAAGCAGCGCCCCAAAACTCGCAGCCCGTGACAGCAGGTAAGGCCGCGGGTCGGCGTTTTGTTGTGCCCGAAAGTAGCGCGCAACGGCTGTGATCGCCTCAGTCGCCTGTGCCGGCGAAACGAATTGGGTCGGTACGCCGGTCGGTCCTGCGCTCGCGCGCGGCGCGGTCGGCGGCGCCGGCACGGACGCCGACCCGCCCGTTTCAGGACCGGTTGCGGCGGGAGCAGTCGCGGACCCTTCGCTCGCCGGCGGCGCCAGCGGACCGACGCGCTCGCGCAACGTCTTGAGAGCACGTTCGAGCGGCTTCAGGTTCGGACCGCTGCCGGGCGGGTCGCTGACTTTCTCCAGTGCTTGCGACAGATCGATCACGGCGGCGGCGCAGTCGTGCACCGCCGCTTTTTCGTTTGCCTGGGGGGGGCGCTTGCTGGAACCTTCTTTCGGCTCGAGCTTGGCTAGCAAACGGGCGCTGAGATACTCGATCGCGTTGATGCGGGCCTGGGGCGGCTTGGCCTTGGGAAAGCCGTTCTCCCAGAAATTGGCAACGAAGCCGTTGAGCAGACGCAGCCCTGCGGCCAACCCGGCATAGCCCTCCTGTTCAAAGAGTCCGTGCACAAGATAGACCGCAACGAGCAAATCCTTGGACTTGTTCCGCAGCAGCCCGGTCGCAAGCGTGACCACGCGCGACCACTCCACCGTCAGACCATCGAGCGAACCTTGCCGGTTGATCTGAGCTTCCAGCTCCTCGAACTCCGGCTGATAGCGCGCCGCCTCTCCGGCCGGCGCATCCGGGCGGATCGCGGCACTGCCCAAAGCGATGATTTCTTCAGCCGCAAAGGCCATCTTCGACAGGTCCTTTCGGAATCGCACCGACTTCGGTAGAGCGCTCTTCCCGCCTGTGCTGGTGGGGGCGTCTCGGGCGCAATCGTTGCGCCGCGCGGCGGACCGTGAACCGGATCAGCTTGCCCGCCATCATTCGATTCATATTGATCGGGCGAAACATGTGATCGAATCGCTTCCTTACGGGCGTGGTTCGGCTCGGCTCGCCATCCGCTCGCTTTCTCGCGGTCGCGGCTTGGCTCAGGCGTGTGTTGCCGGCTTACTCACAGCGCCCGCGGGCCAAGCGTCGCGACGCACAAGGTGTCTTTCGGCAGGCGCGCCGCATAGGCTTGTGCTCGGGCCAGGGTGACGCCGCGTACAGCGTCCAGCTTCGGCCCCAGCCCGATCGGCTTGCCAAAGTGGAACAGATCGTCAGATAGGCCGCCGACGCGCGAGCGCGTCAGATCGTCCTCGGTCAGGGCCTGCGATATCAGGCTGTTCTTGGCCCGCTCCACCTCGCGCTCCGTCAGATCAGCCGCAAGCCGCGTAAGCTCGGCCAGGAGCGTCGCGAGCGTCTTGTCACACCGCTCCGGCGTGGTGCTGGCCCCCAGGTGAATGATCCCGCGACCGCGCGGCTGTTCATGCCACGCCCCAACCCAGTAAACCAGACCCTGCTTCTCGCGGACTTCGGTAAAGAGCCGGCCGCTCATGCCGCCCGAGAGCACGCCGATCAATACCTGCTCGACCGCGAAATCGGGGTCGGAGCGCGGCAAGCCCGGCAGCGTCAGGCCGATGTACTGCTGTTCCAGCTCCTTATGCCGGTGCTCGCGGGCCGGCGTGAATCCAAACTGCGCGTCGCCGCGACCGGCTCGCGCGCTATCGCCCAGCCCCGCAAACGACGCATCGAGTTGCGCCGCAATCCGCTCCGGCTCCAGCGGACCGGCGGCGGCAACCTGCAAGCGGCCGGCGTGAAATGTGCGCTGCCATTGCTCGCGCACGCGCTCCGGTGTGATTCGCGCGAGCGATTCAAATGTGCCGCCGACGTGCCGCCCATAAACCGGCCCGAACGTCAGCCGCTGGATCATGATCCGCAGCAAATCGTCCGGCTCGTCTTCGAGGTGGCGCAGGTCCGTCTCGGCGTGCTCGATCGCGACACGGCACGCCTCCGCCGGAAACGTCGGGCGACAGAGCATCTCGGCAACCAGCTCGATCGCCGGCTCGACGAACTCGGGCAGGCACAGCACGCGCACCAGCGTCGATTGCCGCCCGCAACCGGTGCCCCATTGAGCGCCGATCCGATCAAACGCATCCGATAGTCCACGCCCGTTGAATTTTTCCGTGCCCTTGGAGAGCGTTTGCTCGACGATCAGCGAGATGCCGTTCAGTTCTTCCGGCTCGTCGGCGATGCCGCTGAGCAGACGAAACGCCAGCGCGACAGTCTGCCGCTCGGGCAGCACATCCGCGGCGAATTCCACCCCGCAGCCGAGCTGTCGATGCACGAATTGGGGCGGCGCGTCGAGCGCCGGCAGAACCGGGTTGGGCATGTTGAAACTGTACGGCGATTCCGCCGCCGCGCACAGAGCCGCCTCGCAGCAGCATGCTGATGCACGCGTGCTTCGTCGCACTTGAATTTACGGGTTCGAATCGAGGGTCGCATGGGCCTGGCGGCTCGTGCTTGCCGCGAAAAAAACCAAGGCGGGTATTACATGCCATCATGCCGGAACTCTTTTCCGCTTCAACCGAAAACGCGAGCTTGACGGAACACTCGATGCTGCATCAGCTTCGGCCGATCTGCGCCTGCCGCCGAGCTTGGACCGGTGGTGGGCGGTCGATCGGCCGGCTCCTGTTTCGCGCGCAGCGACTCTTTCAGCCGGCTTCAGCCGGACTTGAGACGGTCTAGGCGCCGCCCGCTCCAATGATGGAATGAGAAATGCTCTTGCCTCGTTGTGACAAAGTCTCTAGGCTGCTACATGGCGAGTATGGAACGCCGCCGGAGAATTTCCGCATGTCTGCTACCCCGTTGATCCATCCGAGCGCGACGCTGATCGATCGCCTCGACGAAGCCGTCGCCGATCCCGACGTTGAGTGTTGCGCCAACCGCGTAAAGGAAGTGCTGGAAGAGCTGATTTTCAGCGGCTGTGATTTTCTCGCGCCCGAGTTGCTTCGCCCGGATCCGCAGCGTTACGCCCGTCGGCTGGTGCATCGTGATCCGGCCCTGCGCTACACGGTGCTGGCGATGGTCTGGGGGCCGGGCCAGGGCACGCCGCTGCATGATCACGCCGGCATGTGGTGCGTCGAGTGCGTCTATCGCGGGCGCATCCGGGTTACGTCCTATTCCCTCGAATCTCGGCTGGATGAGCCGGTGCTGCGCTTTGCGCGCGAGACCGAAATCGTTGCCGGCGTGGGCGAGGCCGGCGCGCTGATCCCGCCCTTCGAGTATCACACGATCGCCAATGCCGACGCGACGCCCTCGGTCACGCTGCACGTCTATGGCGGCGAGATGACGCACTGCGCGGCCTTTGAGCCGGTCAGTGGCGGATATCAGCGAGTCGAGCGCACGCTGTGTTATACGGCGGACTAGTGCTTTGTCACACTTGAATTTGCGGGTTCAAAACGAGGGTAGCATGGGCCTCCGAGCCTGTGAATTTTTCGCCTTGACGCGAGTG
>CAYQLG010000187.1:0-6370 GCA_964418235.1 uncultured Planctomycetales bacterium | reverse complement strand
CGGCGCGCGGGCGCCTGGCGCCGGCGCGGCGTCGTTTGACCCGTCGGCGGCTGGAGGTTCTTCCTCTTCGGCGATGATCTGCTCGGCGGTTTTGCCGGCGACGCCGGGCCGGTGGGCGCCGTCTTCGTCAATGACGCGACGGACCCAGCGGGCCGCGTCCTCGGAAGAGACCGCCACGTGATATTCCTCGCGCACCAGCCGCGTGGTCTGGAATTCAAACGCCTGCAGCGAGCCGAGCATCAGCGCCGGATAGAGCACCATCGGCACGAGGATCATCGCGATCAGCGTGCGCCGATCGCGGAGCGTGTCGCTCAGCTCTTTTCGCCAGATTGTGTTAATGCGCGAGAAGCGGCTCATCGGCGTGCACCAGTTCGAGGAAAACTTCGCTCAGCCGCGCGCGCGACGTGCGCCGCTTCAGTTCATCCACATCGCCCTCGGCGATCAGCTTGCCGCGATGGATCAGGCCGATCCGCCGGCACATGACTTCGATCTCGTCGAGCGCGTGCGTCGACAGCAGGATCGCCTTGCCCAGCTCGGCCTGCGAGCGGATGAAGCCGAGGATCAGCCGATTGCTCAGCACGTCCAGTCCGAGCGTCGGCTCATCGAGCACCAGAATCGGCGGGTCGGCGATCAGCGCCCGCGCGATGCTCACGCGCTGCTTCTGGCCGGTCGAGAGCGCCCCGCAGCGCAGGTGCAGATAGTCGCGCATATTCAGCCAGCTCGTGAGTTGCTCGATGCGGCGCTGTGCGCCGAGCCGATCGAGGCCATAGAGCGTCGCAAAATATTCGAGCACCTCGCGCGGCGTCAGGCGCAGGTAGAGGCCGGTGTTGGCCGTGAGGAAGCCGATGCGGCTCTTCACATGCTCGGCGTGGTCGGTGACGTTGTGGCCGTCGATCCAGACGGCGCCGCTGGTCGGCCGCAAAAGACCGCTGACCATGCGGAGCGTGGTGGTCTTGCCCGCGCCGTTAGGCCCGAGCAGGCCGTAGATTTCGCCGGCGCGGACCTCGAAGCTGACACGATCAACGGCGGTCTTTTCAGTGCCGTCGGGCGACGGAAAGAGCTTGGTGAGGTTATCGATCCGGATCATCCGCTCTCCGGGCGCGAGGTTTGCGCCGGCTCATGGCCTCGGCCCACGTTCGTACCATCGGGCAGCCGCGCGGGCGACTTGCCCGAATTCGTGCAGCCGGCCTCGGCACAACCACTGCTCGCCGTCGGCGAAATTCTATCGCCGATAATCGCTTCAACGATCCGAAATTCAGCCAGCAGGCACATATTCACCGGCCGCCCGACGCCGTGGCCAAGCAACCGCCGCAGCAGCAAACAAATGCGCTGTAGCGTTGGGCCTCCGTGCCCAACGCCGGGTCGGGGGTAAGCCGGCTGCCGGCGACATACGCCGTCGGCCACGGTGGGCCGACGCTACAGCGCGCCCGCCGACCACACCCAGCAACGTGATAACGTGATAAGGTGAGAACGTGTCATGGTGAGAACGTGACAATGGGGGCAGACCGCTGCTGACTGTAGCGTTGGGCCTCCGTGCCCAACGCCGGGTCGGGGGTAAGCCGGCTGCCGGCGACATACGCCGTCGGCCACGGTGGGCCGACGTTCGAGCTGGCGAGCTGAGTCGGCTTCAGCCAATTGGCCCCTGCCCCCGGTTTCAGCCGGTGGTGGGCGGGCGAGCGGTCCATTTTTTTCTCTCGGCGCCACGCGGTCTGATCAGCCGGCTTCAGCCGGACTTCAGGAGCGGTGAGCGTCGGCGGCACGATCGGAGCCGCAAGACCGGCTGAAGCCGGCTGAAGAACACTCTCAAGCGCAACCGGTCGGGATGCCTCGTCCCCGCCACCAACGGAAGTTGGTGGCAGGGATCGACCGGCTGAAGTCGGTCCGGATCGGCGCTCAACCACGCAACCACGCAACTTGGATCGATCCATCTGCCAAATGAGGACGCGCAATGCGGCCGACAGAAGGACCGCTGCGGCTCAGCCACCCGGACTGCGCCGCCACGTACTTGCTGTTCACGGAATCCGGGTGGGAACAGGCTTCCAACCTGTTTTGTGCAGTCAGGATGCCTGCTCCACCCCTGCCTATCGGCGACAACTCGGAGGATGCGGTTACCCTGCCCGTCGCTTCAATTCAGCCGGGGAGGGGTTTGACAGCCGTTCGCCCTTGCGTATACTGCACGGTTCGCCGCTGGAGCTGCCGATAGGCGTATCCACGGCGGTTGTTGAGCAACCCGCCATCTGCGGCGGGTCGGTGTGGCGTACGGCTTTGGAATGGCAAACATGAATGTCGTAAACAACTGTTATCAGGCGAAGGCCGCCGATGTTCAGCGGCGCTGGTTTGTCGTCGATGCGACCGATCAGGTGCTCGGACGGCTGGCCGGCAAAATTGCCAACGTGCTGATGGGCAAGAATAAGCCGACGTACACGGCCCACGTGGACACCGGTGACTTCGTGATTGTGCTGAACGCCGGCAAGGTCCGCGTCAACGGCTCTCGCAAGCGCGAGCAGGTCGTGTATCGCAGCTACTCGGGTTATCCGAGCGGTCACAAGGCGCTGACGATGGCGCAGGTGCTCGACCGGCATCCTGAGCGCGTGCTGAAGTCGGCGGTGCGGCGCATGTTGCCCAAAAATGCGCTGGCGCGTCACATGCTGTTGAAACTGAAACTCTATAACGACGGCGTCCATCCGCATCAGGCGCAGCAGCCGATGCCTTTGCCGTAAATCGATGCTGAGGCGGTGAGGCGTCCCGATGAAGTCTGAGGGATCGCCGGGTGAATGGGTTAGATTGAACAGGCTTGAGCGAATGGGCTTCGTGCAGGAGCGAGCGGCGTGAGCGACATGATCGACAGCAGCATCGTGACGGGCGAGGTTGCGGCCCCGGTCGCCGAGGCGGCCCCGCGTCCGGGCGTGATGAAGTTCGGGTACTTCTGGGGCACCGGCCGGCGCAAGACTTCGGTCGCGCGTGTGCGCGTTCGCCCCGGGCAGGGCAAAATTGTCGTGAATGAGCGGGAGTATGAAGAATACTTCCCCAAGATCGACGATCGCAACCGCGTTACCGCCCCGCTGGCGGTGACTAACTCCATTGGCCGGTTCGATGTTTTTGTCAATGTGGCCGGCGGCGGGCCGACGGGGCAATCGGGGGCCGTTCTGCTTGGACTTTCGCGCGCCCTCGTGAGTGCCAACGGCGAATTTGAGGCGACCCTGCGCGATTCG
The DNA here is from genome assembly GCA_964418235.1 of uncultured Planctomycetales bacterium. Taxonomy (GTDB): domain Bacteria; phylum Planctomycetota; class Phycisphaerae; order UBA1845; family Fen-1342; genus CAYQLG01. Next base: position 3,158 of record CAYQLG010000187.1, on the reverse strand, counting down.
GGCTATCTGACCCGCGACGCACGCGAGGTCGAGCGAAAGAAGTATGGCCGCCGCAAGGCTCGTCGCCGGTTCCAGTTCTCGAAACGCTAAGCGCGAGCGTTTGCAGGATTCGTATCATCGGCGCGGCCGACGTCATTCGGCACGACTTGTGACTGTTAAAAAAAGACAGTCGCCAACATTTCAACCTCGCGGCCCGCAGTCGGTGTATCCGAGCGGGCCGCGATTTTTTTGTAGGACACGCGCCATCGAGCGTTTCCTGGGTTTGGTCGGGCGATGCCTGGCCTCGGGCCGATGGGCGGCGCAGCGAGGCGAGAAGGCCGCAGGCGTCTCCGCCCCGGTCCGTGTGGCCACGTTCCGAAGATCTCTGCCTGGCGTTCCGTCAAGCTTGAATTTCCGGATCAAGCGGAAAAGAGCTCCAGCGTGACGGCGTGAAAAAAGTGCCTTTGTTTGTTGTGGGACGCACGGGCCGGAGGCCCATGCTACCCTCGTTTCGAACCCGCAAATTCAAGTGTGACAGACCACTAGTGGTCCGTCACAGTTCAATTGTGGGGTTTGAAACGCGGGCAGCATGGCTCTGGCACGTGCGTCCCACAACACAAGAGGCACATTGTTCATGCCATGATGAAGCGCCAGCCCGCCTTTCGAAACGATCTGTGCTGGTGGCCGAGACCGCCCCCATGTGCGCCGCACCGTATGATCCGTGTTATGAGTGACAGCTTGCCAGCGGCAGGACTGCCGCCGATTGTTTTTCTGGGTACGGGTGAGTTTGGTCGCCCGGCGCTGCGAGCGCTGCGGGCGGCGGGGGCGCCGATTGTTTGCGTTGTGAGCCAGCCGGACCGTCCCGCCGGGCGCGGGCGTGAGTTGCGGCCGACGCCGCTGCATGCCCTTGCGGATGAGTTGAGCATTCCGCATCGGCAACTCGCGGATGTGAACGTGTTGCCGCCGAGAGAAGTTGCGCAGGGCGCTCAGTTGGGCGTGGTGATCGACTTCGGGCAGAAGCTTGGGGCAGAGTTGCTGGCGGCGGTTCCGCTGGGGTTCATCAATCTGCACGGTTCACTATTGCCCAAGTATCGCGGAGCGGCGCCGGTGCAGTGGGCGATCTTGAACGGCGACGACACAACCGGGGCGACGGTTTTTCAACTCAATGAGAAGTGGGACGCCGGCGCCGTGCTCGGACGGGTCGAAACGCCGATCGATCCGGAAGAAACCGCCGACGAGCTGCATGATCGGCTCGCCGACCTGGGGGCGGAGGTGTTGATGCGCTGCATCGCGGACATTGCCCACGGCGTCGTGCAGCCACAGACGCAGGACATCGGCGCAGCGACGCGCGCGCCGAAGCTCAAGAAAGAACAGGGGGCCATTCATTGGGGCGATCCGGCCGCGCGGATTGTGAAGCAAATCCTGGGGCTTTGGTCATGGCCGGCGGCATTTGGGGAGCTACAACTGCGCAGCGGCAAACGGGAGCGGGTCCAGATCAAGCGTGCCCGCGTGGTGCGGGATACCGCTGAGCTATCGAACAGTACGGAGACGGCTGAGACCCCGGGATGCTCACCACCCGCTTCAACGATCCAGGCCTCGCCAGGCGGCGCGGCCATCTTGCCCGGCGGGTTCTGCGCCGATCTCACGGTGCAGACCGGCGCGGGGCGCATCGAACTGCTCGAAGTGAAGCCCGAGGGCGGGCGGGTCATGCCGTTTTCGGCGTTTGCGAACGGGCGCCGGCTGGGCGTGGGCGACCGATTCTCCGGGTAGCGGCGCAAGGCCGGTTGTTGGCATGGCGGTTCGCCTGCAGATCAAGGGGAGCAATCGCGCCTCAGCGCGAGTTGGGCTGCATGAATCTGACGGCCAACCACGAAGCAGCGTGCGAATAGCCTGGAATGGCCGCCGAACTCTGCGGCTCGGCTTCGTATGATCGGGTCGCACGATGCGCAGCCACTGAGCGCAGCCAGCGCTGCCGCGATCGTCCGGTCCGCACGTCAATAAACGTCGGAAAAAAAAGATGTTTTACATGATCAACGGGAAACAGACGGTGCGTTGCGTCGATGAGACAATACGCCCCCAACGGGATTCGAACCCGTGTTCTCGGCTTGAAAAGCCGGTGTCCTAGGCCTCTAGACGATGGGGGCACCGTCCAGCAAGATTACGATGCTAGGCGGTGTGCACGCGGTCGTCAATCCAACCATTCTGAGCCTACTGAACAACTAAACTTGCCTGAACGTGCTGCGTGCGGAGCCAACCGCCCGCGTCGGCAAAGCGGGCCATGCATCGGTCTAGCGGCGGTCTGTCGATTCGGTCACGTTGCGCGCCGTCCGCTGGGCAAGCCGTCGCGAACGCCCTATGCTCCCGTGCCATGTGCGGCATCGGCGGAGAAGTTGTCTGGTCCGGCGCCGCCCCCGTGGCCTTCGCCGCTGCCGCCGAGCAAATCGCCCGACTGGCCCATCGCGGGCCGGATGGGTGGGGGGTTTATCGCAGCGCTGACCAGCGCGCGCTGCTCCTGCACACACGCCTGGCGATTGTCGACCTCAACGGCGGACAGCAGCCGCTGCGCAACGAGACCGGGGACATCTGGGCGATCGTCAACGGCGAGTTCTACGACTTCGAGCGTCAGCGCCGCGACCTGATCGCCGCCGGCCATGTCTTCGCGACGCGCTCGGATAGCGAGCTGGTCGTGCACCTCTACGAAGAGCACGGCGAAGAATTTGCCCGGCATCTGCGCGGCGAATTCGCAATCGCGCTCTATGACGAGCGCCGCCGGTCGCTGTTATTGGTGCGTGATCGCTTCGGCATCAAGCCGCTCTATTACGCGGAGCTGACCGAGCTGGACGCTTGTCGCGTGCTCTTTTCGTCCGAGCAGAAGGCGATCCTGGCCCATCCCGGTTGGCGCACGCGGCTCAATCGGCGGAGCCTCCTGAGCATCCTTTCGATGCTCTATCCGCCGAGCGAGACGCTCTTTGAGGGTGTGCGGCAATTGCCCCCGGCGACTGTGCTGCGCGCGTCACCCGCAGGGGTGACGTTGCGCCGCTATTGGCGTCTGCCGCCGCCGCCGCAGGGGCCGGTCGCCGCTGCGCCCGGCGGGGTTCGCGCGGCCCGAGCGGGATCATCCGCTGGTGAGCTTCATCCCGCGCCGGGCGCGGCGGCGTCCGTCGCGGCGGCGCGCCAGA
>CAYQLG010000186.1:0-6381 GCA_964418235.1 uncultured Planctomycetales bacterium | reverse complement strand
CCATGCGCTGCGCCAGGTGCGCCCGGGCGCGCGCCGCAACCTCCGGCTGGGCCGCGCGGCGCAGCCGGACAGCGTCGCTGATCAGGCCGAGATAGTCGGTGGCGCGGCCGAGGAGCGAGGTGTTCATGGGTGGATGTGCCTTTGGAGGGACGCCGCGCAGCGCGCGGCGCGGTAGCGCCGGCGCTCTGTATCCGACGGCGCGTCCATCATGATGCGCCGTCGGCCACAGCGGGCCGACGCTACAGGAAGATGCATGCCGTGTCAGGCGTGCGCGGGGCAGCCGCCGCCGGTCGTTTGGGTCGTGGCGCTTGTGCCGGTTTCGTACACCTCGTGACGCGGCTGCGTGGCGAGGATTTTCGACTTGCCCCAGTCGGTGACGTTCTTGAACTGCGGCGAAGCGGTAAAGGCTTCAAAGGAGCCGCGGTCGCGCCATTCTGAGAGGATCATGTACTGCGTCTCGTCGGTGACGTCGCGGAAGAGCCGTGTGTGTGTGTGGCCGTCGAGCTTGCCCATGACAGTAAGCACCTTGTCGAAGACCGATTCGAACTCTTGCTGCTTGCCGCTGATGATCTGATAGTTCATGCCGACTGTGACCATGTGTGTTCTCCGTGGTTTGATTTTCGATGCGACGAGCGACGCTCGCCGCGGTTTTTCGACTCGCTACTCGCTACTCGTTACTCGACTCGCAACTCACTCTCAGCTCCCCACCTCAACGAGCTGTTCCGACAGCGCGTCGGCCAGGAGCGAATAGACCTTGCTGGGCACGACGTCGATGCGGAGCGGCTTGGCCAGCTCTTCGATGTCGGCCTCGACGCTTTTGATGACTTTTTGCAGCGCTTGCGGCTTGATGCCGATCGTCTCGATCGCCCACAGGCACATGCTTCGCACAACGGCTTTGCTGCGTGATTCACAGAGGAAGCGGGCAATTTCGCCGGCGCCGTTCAGGATGCGCGCGAGGCGCGTGACGTGCTCGGGCGCGTCCGCGGGCATTTTCGTGGTGTGGTGATAGCGGACGGCGGCGATCAGCTCGGCCGGGAGCGACCAGCGCTCCAGCGCGACGGCGCTGACATCGGCGTGTGATCCGCCGAAGTGCTCGATTTCCTGCAAGACCATGTCGTCGCCGTGCCGCGGCGCATACAGCTCGGCGACTTTGGCGTATTTGTCGGGCAGCGCCTGGGCCAGCACGAGCACGCCGACGTCGCAGAGCAGGCCCGCGGTGAAAGCGTGATCGCGCGAGACGCGGGTGACCTCTTCGGCGATGCGTGACGCGAGCACGCCCGTCGCCAGCGAGCGGCGCCAGAAATAGCTCATGTCGATCGTGCGGATTTTGCGGGCGTTGACGGCGTCGATCATGCCGCGGCTGACGACCAGCATGCGGACCTGGCGGATACCCAGCCGCACGATCGCTTCCGAGACCGAGGCGATTTTCCGCCCAGCCGAGAGCAGGGCCGAGTTGGCCAGCCGCAGCACGTCGGAGGCGATGCCGGCGTCGGTCGAGAGCAGCTTGACCACGTCCTCATTGCGGTAGTTGGGATCGCTGGTGATTTCGAGCAGCCGCGAGACGATGTGCGGCGCCGACGGGATGACCTGTTTCTGATCGAACTGGTGAAGAATTTCTGGATTCATACGCACGACTCCGGCCGGCGCGCCGGGACGGGCGCGCCGCTGACGATGGGGCAATGCAACGGACACTGCCGCCGTGCCTATCGACCGGGGTTGGCGCGGCGGACTGACAATCGCGGGAAAATCGGCGCGAATTGCGCGTGGGGCGCGACGGTCGGCAGGGTTTGCGCGGCAGAGCGGGGCCGGCTGCGAAGGCGACCTACGTGATCGTCCGTAGTTCGCGCCGTCGCCGCGGTTTCGCGACGGATTCGGATCGAAAATGTAAGGCGCTGCGCGGTTGTAACCGATTCAACGGCAGAGCAAGAACACGGCCGCTAGAGGCGCAGCCGGTGGAGGTCTGCGCTGCGAGGTCGTCCGGCGTCGCCGGGCGCGCCCACGACCGTATAGCAACAGGGAAAACCATGAGCGCAACTCTCGCTGAACCCCGCGCGGCGCGGCCAAGCCAGCCGACCGCGTCGCCCGCGGGTGGTGAACGCGTCAACGCCTCGGCTGCCGGCGTCTCGCAGATCGTGAGCTTTCGGCTGGCAAACGAGGAGTACGGCGTCGACATCATGCGGGCCCAGGAAATCATCATGATGGGCCAGATCACGCGGGTGCCGGAAGTGCCGGATTACATCTGTGGGTTGATCAATCTGCGCGGGCATGTGATTCCGATCGTCGATTTACGGAAGCGCTTCGGCCTCTCGGCCAAGGACAACGACGAACACACGCGGATCATCGTCGTGAACGTGGCGAGCAAGACGATCGGCATCGTCGTCGACGCCGTCACGGAAGTCTTGCGCATCAACGCCGACCAGATCGAGCCGCCGCCGTCGAGCGTCTCGGGCATCGATCACGATTACATCCGCGGTCTGGTGAAGCTGCAGGAGAAGCTGCTGATCCTGCTGAACATCGAGCGGATCTTGTCGCGCGGCGAGCAACTGCAGCTCGACGCGGCCACGAGCAACTAAGACACCGACCGGAACGATCTCTAAACCAAGTTCGCAAACCAGCGCCGGGACAAACGATCTTCATGTCCGACCAGGCCCAGCCAAGCAAGAGGAACCCGACCATGAGCACCACCGTCAACAAATCCGCCACGAACGGCGTTGCGGAACGCTTTCAGAATTTCATCCCCGCGGGCGAGACGACCGAGGCGACGTTCACGCGCTTGCAAGCCGTCGTCGACAGCCTCGGTACGAACGTCTTCATTGGCGACAAGGATCAGAACCTCGTCTATATGAATACGCGCGCCGAGGAGACGCTCCGCACGATCGAAGACGTTGTGCAGGCCGAACTGGGCCTCTCCGTTGACGAACTGGTCGGCGGCCCGCTCGACCGCTTCCACGGCAGCCGCGCCAAGGAAGTTCGCAAGCTGCTTTCCAATCCGAAGAATTATCCATTCAAGACGGACATCAAGCTGGGCAAGCTGACGCTGCAGCTCGAGGTGAATGCCGTCTATAACGACAAGGGCGAATTCGTCGGTCAGGTCGTCAACTGGGAGGATGCGACCAAGGCCCGCGCCGACGCGGTGCTGAACGCTGACTACACGTCGCAGATCAGCAGTATCAGTCGCTCGCAAGCGGTGATCGAATTTGAGCTGGACGGACGCATTCGCACGGCGAATGAGAATTTCTGCAACGCGATGGGTTACTCGCTGGACGAAATTCGCGGTCAGCATCACAGCATGTTTGTCGATCCGACGTATCGTCAGTCGAACGAATATCGCGATTTCTGGGCGCGGCTCGGCCGTGGCGAAGCGCAGCTTGGTGAGTTCCAGCGCTTCGCAAAGGGCGGTCGCGAGATCTGGATCCAGGCGTCGTACAGCCCCATCACCGACCTCCACGGCAAGGTCTTCAAGGTCGTGAAATACGCGATCGACATCACGCAGCGCAAGCTCGCCGAGCTCGAAGCCGGCAAGAAGAGCGCGATGATCGAGAACGCGCCGATCAACATCATTCTCGCGGACAAAGATCTGAACATCACCTATGCCAACCCGGCGACGGTGAAGAACCTCCAGCCGCTTTCGCACCTGCTGCCTGTGCCGATCGAGCGCGTTGTCGGCAGCAACGTTGACATTTTCCACAAGAATCCCTCGCATCAGCGCAAGATTCTCGCCAACCACCGCAATTTCCCGCATCAGGCGATCATCGAGCTGGGCGATCAGAAGCTCGACCTGCTGGTCAGCGCGATCTATGACCCGAAGGGCGAATACCTCGGGCCGATGGTCACCTGGACCAACATCACCGAGAAGCTGAAGACCGAGGAAGAGACCCGTCGCATGCAGGCCGAGGCCGTCGCGACCGCCGAAGAGCTTCGCCAGAAGGTCGATCAGCTCCTCGCCAGCGTGCAGGCCGCCGCCGCCGGCGACCTGACGACGGCGATCCATGTCAAGGGCGACGACACGATCGGCCAGCTCGGTCAGGGTCTCGAAGCGATGATTGGCTCGATCCGCGGCGTCGTGCTGCAGATTCAGGAAGCCGCGGCCCAGTTCGCCGACGGCGCCCGCGTCGTCTCCGAAGGCGCCACCTCGCTCAGCGAAGGCGCCCAGACTCAGTCGGCCAGCGTCGAAGAGATGTCGGCGTCGATCCAATCGCTCAATTCGATGATCACCGCCGTCGCCGACAACGCCAAGAACGCCAATCAGACCGCGCTCGAAACCACGAAACGCGCCGAAGACGGCGGCGTTGCGGTCAGCAAGAACATCGAGGCGATGAAGCTGATCGACAAGTCGAGCGAGCAAATCGGCGAGATCATCGGCGTCATCAGCGAGATCGCCAGCCAGACCAACCTGCTGGCGCTCAACGCCGCGATCGAGGCCGCCCGCGCGGGTGAGCACGGCCTGGGCTTCGCGGTCGTCGCCGACGAGGTTCGCAAGCTGGCGGAGCGTTCGAGCGAAGCGGCGAAGGAAATCGCCGGCCTGATCAAGGAATCGACGCAGCGCGTCAAGGAAGGTGCGGCCCTCAGTCAGCAGACCGGCGAAGCCCTCAAGAAGATCATCGAGGGCGTCGAGCAGACCGCCAAGGGCATCTCCGACATCGCCGCCTCGACCGAGGAGCAGGCCCAGACCGCCAAGGAAGTCTCGACCGCGATCCAGAACATCGCCAGCGTCACCGAGAACAACGCCTCGGCCGCCGAAGAGATGTCGGGTTCGTCGGAAGAGCTCTCCGGCCAGGCCCAGCAGCTCCGCGAGCTGGTCGGCGCGTTCAAGGTCAACGACGGCGAGGGCAAGTCGGCGGGCGCCCCGGCGCCAACGACGACCGCCGCGACCGCCAAGCCGAAGAACAACTTTGGCGGCGGCAAGCCGACCCCGGGCGCGGTGCGCAAGCCCGCCCTGACCGGCGCGAAGTAATCCGTAACTGAGCGATCGGGGTCCGCGGCGGCGCTGTCGTCGCGGACCCTGTTTTTCCGATGGATTCGTACCTTTGCCCGCTGTGAGGCCCGTCATGCAAGCCACGCTGCTGAGTCCCGATACGTTTGCCCGCTTCGCGAAAATGGTCTACGACCGCGCCGGCATTTTCCTGCCGGAGGAGAAACGCTCCCTGCTCAGCAACCGGCTGCGGTCGCGGCTGCGGGTGCTGAAAATCGAGTCCTTCGAGGAATACTACGATCGCTTCGGCGACGCCGAATTCGCCGAGGAAGAGATGCCCTTCTTCCTCAACTCCGTGACGACGAACGAGACGTACTTCTTCCGCAACGAGCGGCTCTGGGCGCTCTTTGAGGAGAAGTTGCTGCCCGAAATCGTCGCCGCCAACAGCGGCAAGGGTCGCACGTTCAAGGTCTGGAGCGCGGCGGCGAGCAGCGGCGAAGAGGCCTACACCGTGGCGATCCTGCTGCGCGAGCTGCTGCCGAATTTCGCTTCGTGGCGCGCCCAGGTGATCGGCACCGACATCAGCCGCAAAGTGCTCGAGAAGGCCGGCAAGGGTCTCTACAACGATTATGCCGTCTCGAAGATGAAGGCCGATCGCCGGGAGCGCTGGTTCACGCGCGACGGTGAGAACTACCAGCTTCAGGACGAAGTGCGCAAGCTCGTGCGCTTCCAGTTCCATAATCTGCGCGATCCGATGACGCCGGGCGGCTTCGATCTTGTCTTGCTTCGCAATGTGCTGATGTATTTCGACACGGCGGTGAAGCAGACGGTGATCCGCCATGCGTGCGAGGCGGTCGCGTCGGGCGGCTTCCTCTACATCGGGGACGTCGATCCGACGCGCACGTCGAAGGAACTGATGGAGGTCATGACGCTGACCCCGCTGACGCCGGGGCTATATCAGAAGCCGCAGCGACAGGTGTTTGGCCGCAAGGAGGCCTAAGCGATGAGTCCATCCGTCGAAGTCACCCCCGAACTCATGGCGGGTTTCCTGGACGAGGCGCCGGGATATCTGAGCGCGCTCGAAGAGGGGCTGTTGGCCTTCGAGAGCCAGGCCCAGCAGGGCGCGATCGCCCTGCGCAGCGAGGCCGACCATGAGCGCATGAATGAGGTCTTTCGCGCGGCCCACAGCCTGAAGGGCATCTCCGCGTCGCTGGGCTTTCAGCGCATCCGCGATCTGACGCACTTGATGGAGTCGCTCTTTGATCAGCTTCGCAATGGCGTGCGCGAGCTGTATGGCAACGAGGTCGAGACGCTTTTCTCCGTTGTCGACACGCTGCGAAGCCTGGTGGATGAGTTGAGCAACGACACGACGGAGCCGGTCGCGATCGAGCCATCGCTGCAGGCGCTGGAGTTGATGCTGAAGGCCGAGCGGCCCGCCGGCGCGAACGCGGCCCCGCCCGCCGGCGCTT
>CAYQLG010000185.1:0-6525 GCA_964418235.1 uncultured Planctomycetales bacterium | reverse complement strand
CGCTGATCGGCGGCGGCGGCGGCGGCGGCGGCGACGCGACCCAACTGCTCAAGCCCGCCCTGGCGCGCGGCGAGCTGCGCACCGTCGCGGCGACGACCTCGGCCGAATACAAGAAATACTTTGAGAAAGACCCGCCCTTTGCGCAGCGCTTCGGCCTGATCCGCCTGGAAGAGCCGTCGGTGCCGGTCGCGATCGAAATGCTGCGCGGCACGAAGGACAAATTCGAGGGGCATCACAATGTGCGGATTCTCGATGAGGCGATCCGCATCGCCGTCTCGATGAGCAATCAATACCTCAGTGAGGCGCAGCTCCCGCGAAAGGCCGTCTCATTGCTCGATACGGCGGCGGCGCGCGTCGCGGTCGGCCTGAGCACGACGCCCGGGCCGCTCGAGGACATTCGCCGACGGATCATCCAGCTCGACACGGCGATCCGCGCGATCGAGCGCGACGTCGAGGCCGGGCACAAGCACGACCCGCGCGAGCTGGAGGACTTGCGAAAAGAGCGGAGCGAGCAGCAGCGCGACTTTGACGCGCTCGACGCGCGCTGGAAGGAAGAGCGGGCGCTGGCGCAGGAAGTCATCGCGCTGCGAGCGGAATTGGGTAGAAGTAGCGACGAAGCGAAAGATAGCAATAGCGACGAAGCGACGAAGCGACGGAGCGACGGAGGTGAAGACCAGAAATCGAGTGCGGCGCCGGCGCGCGACGGGGCCACGGCGCGCGAGGGTAGCATGGGCCTCCGGCCCGTGCGGCCTGAATCACCCGGCGACACGCCACGCCCGGCGGATCAGATTCGCGCCGACCTCGCCGCCGCCACGAAGCGGCTTGAAGAATTTCTCGCGAAGCGCGCCCCGCTGATTCCGCTGCACGTCGATGGCGAGATCGTCGCGCAGGTGCTCTCCGACTGGACCGGCATTCCCGTCGGCAGCATGGTCAAGGATCAGGCCGCCGCGATTCTCACCTTCGAGGAAAAGATCGGCGGGCGCGTCATCGGGCAAGATCACGCCCTGACCGAAATCGGCAAGCGCCTGCGCATCGCCAGCGGCAAGCTGCAGGATCCGAATCTGCCGCTCGCCGTCTTCTTTCTCGTCGGGCCTTCGGGCACCGGCAAGACCGAGACGGCCCTCGCCGTCGCCGACCTGATCTTCGGCGGCGAGCGCTTCATGACGACGATCAACATGACCGAGTATTCGAGCAGCATGAACGTCAGCCGGCTGATCGGCTCGGCCCCGGGCCTGGTTGGCTTCGGCGAAGGCGGCGTGTTGACCGAAGCGGTGCGGAAGCGGCCCTATAGCGTGATCCTGCTCGATGAAATGGAAAAGGCGCACATGGACGTGAATCTGCTCTTCATGCAGGTTTTCGACAAGGGCAGCCTGACTGATAGCGAAGGCCGCGCCGCGAACTTCAAGAACACCGTCATCATCATGACCAGCAACGAAGGCGCCGACATGATCATGGACATGACGATGGAATCGCTCTCCACCGGCGGAACATCGCCGACGCTCGAAGAGATGCGCACGGCGATTCAGCCGATCCTCGAGAAGCGTTTTACGCCGGCCTTCGTCGGGCGCACGACGGTCATCCCGTTCTACCCGCTTTCGCAGGCGACGCTCCGCAAGATCATCGATCTGAAGCTCGCGAAAATCCGCCGGCGGTTGCAGGACACCTATCGCCTCGGCTTGGAAATCGACCCGACCGTCGGCGACGCGATCGCGGCCCGCTGCCAGCAGATCACGATCGGCGCGCGGCTGATCAACCAGATCATCAACGAAACCGTCCTGCCCGAAATCGCGCGGCACATTCTGATGACAATGGGCGAGGAGGACAGCAAGTATCAGGCCCTCCGCCTCGGCGTCGCGCCGGACGGCGCGTTTTCGTATCAATTTCTGTGAAGTGGAGTGTGCCATGTCGAAGAACTGCCCGGTTTGCCGATTACTCGTCGATGAGCGCGATCAAATATGCTCTGAGTGTGGATACGATTGGGCCACTGATCCGACGAGACAGCAAATATCAAGCTATCGAAGAAGCAAGCGGCCTCGTTTAATCCTCGTCTTGGCGAAGGCATTTTTAATTCTGGCCGCGCTGAATGTCCTGAGTCCAGTACAGATGTTAATTTTCCTGGCCATCAGTGGATTATTCTTTGCGGCAGCATCGTTTACGAAACCTTCAGATTCCGGCACTATCAAGCAGAACCGTTGATACCAAGACGGTCATGGGTGTCGATTTACTGAACAGCAAGGGAAAAAAGCTACGTGAACGCGTCCATTGTCTGGTTTCGACAGGATTTACGCCTGGCCGACAATCCGTCCTTGCACGCGGCGGCGCGGCGCGGGGCGATTGTGCCGGTCTATGTCTGGTCGCCGCAAGAAGAGGGCGACTGGCCCGTCGGCGGCGCGGGCCGCTGGTGGCTGCATCAATCGCTGGAGCGCCTGGCGGAGAGCCTGCGGCGGCACGGGGTGACGCTGATCATCCGTACCGGCGAGACGCTGCGGGTTTTGCTCGATCTGGCGCGAGAAAGCGGCGCAAACGCCGTCATGTGGAACCGCCGCTATGAGCCGGCGGCGATCGCACGCGACACCACGGTTAAAGCCGCACTGAGCAACGCCGGTCTGACCGTCGACAGCTTCAACGGCAGCTTGCTTGTTGAACCGTGGGAGATTCAGAACAAAAGCGGCAAGCCGTTTCAGGTCTTCACGCCGATGTGGCGGCGGCTGCTGCAATGTGATCCACCGGCGGCGCCGCTGCCGATTCCGCCGTTGAAAGGCGTAGCGACGACGCTGGCGACGAAGACGCCGAAAGCTCTGGAGCTGTTGCCGCAAATCGACTGGGCTGCGACGATGCGTGCGACCTGGGCGCCGGGCGAAGATGGCGCCGCCGAACAGATTCGCCGCTTCCTGCGCGATTGCGTCGCGAGTTACTCGGTCGAACGTGACCGCCCCGACGTGATCGGCACGTCGCGTCTCTCCCCGCACTTGCACTGGGGGGAAATCAGCCCGCGTACCATCTGGCACGCCACGCTCGACGCGTGTGCCGGGCCGTCGTCGCGCGCTACCGATAGCCGCGTTGCATCAGCCAAGCCGCAACGTGCGCCGACCAGCCGTGTCGGCACGGGCAAGCCGCCGCGCTACGCCGCGCCCGAGCGTCCGCGTGTACCCGCCGATCCGGGCGCCGAGCACTTCCTGCGAGAGCTGGGCTGGCGTGAATTCGGCTATCACCTGCTCTATCACTTTCCACACACGCCGCTGGCGCCGCTGCGGGCGGATTTCGCCGATTTTCCCTGGCGTGAGGACCACGCCGCGCTGCGTGCATGGCAGCGCGGTCTTACGGGCGTGCCGCTGGTCGACGCGGGCATGCGCGAGCTGTGGGCGACCGGCTGGATGCACAATCGCGTGCGCATGGTCGTCGCGTCATACCTGGTGAAGCATCTGCTGCTGCCGTGGCAATCCGGGGCGCGCTGGTTCTGGGACACACTCGTCGACGCCGACCTCGCGAGCAACACGCTGGGGTGGCAGTGGTCGGCGGGCTGCGGGGCCGACGCGGCGCCCTACTTCCGCATCTTCAATCCGGTCAGTCAGGGCGAGAAATTCGACCCGGAGGGCGCGTATGTGCGTCGCTGGGTGCCCGAGCTGGCCACGCTCTCGACACGCTGGATTCATCAGCCGTGGGAGGCCCCGCCGCTGGAACTCGCGGACTGCGGCGTCACGCTGGGTCGGACCTATCCGCGGCCGCAGATCGAGTTAAACGCCGGCCGCGAACGCGCGCTGGAGGCCTTCGCAACGCTGCGTCAGGCGGTAGTGGATTAAGCGCCGGGGGAAGCGCGTGCCACTGCTGGGCGAGCCGAGTGCCACTCTTCGGCGAGCCGCGCGGCACTGTTCGGAGGGCGGGCCGCACGAACCGATGCCCAACTCGCCGGCGGGCGTTCGCGGCCCGCTCGTCGAACAGTGCGAGACCACTGAAAGCCCCCTTGAATGTGAGTCCGGTCCCAGTCGGCACTGTTCTCCGAGCGGTTTTCGCGACATTCGCCGGCACACCTTGCTCAACTTTTTGATTCATGGCCAAATGCGATCCGTGCCCGCTCCGCGCGAAATCCACTCGACGAACTGTGGCACACGCAATCCACCAGGGCCACACGCTGAAAGTTCGATGGGGCGGCGTTAAGTTTGTACGTAGATTCTCCGAAAGGGTGGATCGTCGTTTTCGTCCGTTAGGGTGCACGATGGTGCCAGTGCCATTCAGGCCCTGGCCCTCGGCCTACCCTCATCCATCGCCCAGAGGGCGAACGCAGCTCTCGTGCGCCCTCCGGGCGAAGACGGCCGTCGCGATGAATCCGAACTCTTAAAATGAATAGCTACCTACCAACGTGACGCCGACCCAGGTCCGACCCTGACCTATGCTGCGGTCACTTCCATGCGTTATTTCGTGTAGACTGGCGGGCATTGCATGAGTGACGCGCCGATTGATTTGTCGGAAAGCCGCAGCGGCAGCATCGTCGAGCAGCGCCGCGCGCCGGCCCCGCCGAAGGATCGCGTGCGGGCCGCGTTCTGGCGGATGGTCGGCATGGTTCGCCCGCATCGCCGCGCCATGATCGCGGGCGTCTTGCTGGGGTTCGGCGTCGCGCTGACCTATGCGACCAGCCTGGTCGGCATTCTGCCGGTGCTCAAGATCGTCGTGGAGCAGGAAAACCTGCACGCCTATTTCAACGCGCACGCCGAAACCGTGCGGGGAAATCCGAACTGGCCGGGCTGGGCGGCGGCGCTCTACGCCGCCGCGCTGCGCGGATTGGGAGGCATCTTCCCGCCGCCGACGTCGCCGAATGCCCCGATGCGCTCGCTGTTGCTCATCATGGCGCTCTTGGTCGGGCTGAACATCGCCGGCAACGTGCTGCGCGTCTTTTCGCAATATCTGGTGCTGCTCGCGACGCATCGCACGATGATGGACGTGCGCCGCAAGCTCTATCGCAAGGCGCTGCATGTGCCGATGAGCGCGGTTTCGGGCGATCTCTCGAACACCGTCAGCCAGTTCATGTCCGACACGCGCGAGGTGTTCATCGGCATCACCACGCTGTTTGGCAAGGTCGCGCGCGAGCCGCTGAAGGCCGTCTGCGTGCTGGCTGTCGCGATCTCGCTCGATTGGCGCGTGACCGCCGTCGCGCTCGCCATCGCGCCGCCGGCGGTCCTGCTGTTATGGTTTTTCGGCCGCAAAATTCGTAAGGCGATGGGGCGGCTGTTGCAGGGTTACGGCGAGATGCTCGGCGGGCTGGAAGAGACGCTCCAAGGCATCGCCACGGTCAAGAGCTACGCCCGCGAGGGGCTGGAGCGCCGCCGCATGTGGCAACTCGAGCGCCGCATGCTGACGCAGCAACTCAAGCTCGCCTGGATCGAGGCGATCAGCAGCCCGTTGATCGAAGTGGTCGGCCTGCTGGCGGCGGCGGCGGGGATCGTCTGGCTGGCGGGGCGCACATTCTCCGCCGAGATGACCACGAGCCAATTCGGCACGATGGTCATTCTGCTGGTCGCGATGCTCGACCCGGTGCGCAAAGTCGCGAACGTTTACAACATGGTGCAGCGCTCCGGCGCGGCGTCGGAGCGGCTCTTCCGCTTTCTCGACCAGCCGGAGGAGCGCGTCGCCGAGCGGCCGCGCCGCCTGCCCGGCGCGCCGCGCGACGGACAGGCGCCGGTCTCCACAATGCTCGAACGCGATGAGCCGGAAGCCGTGCCCGTGCTGCCGGCCTATCCGGTGATATTCGAAGCCGTCACCTATCGCTACGCGCCTGCGTCGCCGCCGGCGCTGGATGAGGTGTCGTTCGAGGCGCGCGCGGGGGAGTGCCTGGCCGTCGTCGGCCCCAACGGCAGCGGCAAGAGCACGCTGCTGCGCCTGTTGCCGCGGTTGCTCGAGCTTCAGGAGGGGCGAATCACGCTGGGCGGCGTGGACGTGCGCGAGCTGAGTCTCAAGACGCTGCGCGAACAGGTCGCGATCGTCGATCAGCGGCCGGCGATCTTCGCGCGCAGCGTGGCCGACAACATCGCCTATGGCAAACCTGACGCCACGCGGGCCGAGATTTCTGCGGCGGCGGCGCGGGCCTTCGCGGCCGATTTCATCGAGCGCCTGCCACAAGGCTTCGACACCGTGCTGGGCGAATTCGGCAGCACGCTCTCAGGCGGGCAGCGGCAGCGATTGGCGATCGCACGGGCTTTTCTGAAGCCGGCGTCGATCCTCATCTTCGATGAAGCCACCAGCGAG
This sequence comes from uncultured Planctomycetales bacterium, assembly GCA_964418235.1. GTDB lineage: Bacteria > Planctomycetota > Phycisphaerae > UBA1845 > Fen-1342 > CAYQLG01. The sequence continues at coordinate 288 of CAYQLG010000185.1, read as the reverse complement.
GTCGACGCCGAGAGCGAGCGGAAAATCCACGCCGCCCTGGCCGAGCTGCGCCGCGGTAAAACAACATTTCTGATTGCCCATCGCCACACGGTCATGGACATGGCGGACCGGGTGGTTGTGCTCGATGGCGGTCGGCTGGTGGATATCGGCCTGCGCGCGGAACTACTCGCACGCTGCCCGCTCTTTGTCGCGCTCTATCAATCGCCGACGCCGCATTGACGGCGCGGCGGCGCTGGTGGCTGAATTGAGGTTGCGGGTCTGGTGGGTGTGATTTTCAGCCTGCTTGTC